>JBLINQ010000108.1:0-17488 GCA_047639315.1 Planctomycetota bacterium | reverse complement strand
GCGGCGTTGATCTTCCTATGTCGCAGCTAAATTGAAGTCGTGGCATTGTGTTTACCTATCGGTCGCCAAAGCGTTCACGTAGGCGGGATAGCTCGCCGATGAGTTCAAATCGTGTCTCTGAGTATTCCTCGAAGGCGACGCAGTTTTGCATTTCTTTGGGGTCTTTCACCAAATCGAACAGCTCGTATTCTTTGAGTCGGTCATAATAGATGAGTTTGAAACGCTCTGTCCTGACGCCGTAATGAGGCTCAACAGCGTGAATGCCAACTTCGAAATAACGATAGTAGATTGACTTGCGCCATTTGGTGAGATCTTGGCGGCCGCCCTTAAGGATTGGCATGAGACTTTGCCCTTGCATTTCCTTTGGGATCGCGACTCTCGCCGCATCAAGCAGAGTAGGCGCAAAATCAAGGTTCTGTACAAGGTGCTTATCGGTACGGCCTTCGCGAATAACGCCAGGCCAGCGTACGATCAGAGGAATCTGCAGACTCTCTTCGTACATCCATCTCTTGTCGTACCAGCCGTGCTCGCCAAGGAAGAAACCTTGGTCCGATGAGTAGATGACGATGGTGTTCTCATCCAAATCGTTGGCTTTCAACCAGGCCATGACTTGGCCAACCGATTCGTCGACTCCGGCGATGCAACGCAAGTAATCCTTGATGTATCGCTGGTACTTCCACCTTGTGAGCGCGTCGCCTTTCAACTTGCCCGCGATCACTCCGTCGCGGAACTTTTTGTTGCGCGGTTCATAGGCCGCCTGCCATGCGGCGGCTTGATCTTCATTCATCCGGCCGTGGATATTCCCGGTCCAACGGTCTGGTCCAGTGAGTTCGTGCTCGACTTGGTTGTCACCCCACATAGCAGGGGGGATTTTGAGGTCGTACCACAACCACATGTGCTTGGCGATTGTCATCTCTTGAGTAGATGCTCCGGTTGCCCGCCCGGCGTAGGAGTCCAACAGGTTCGAGGGTTCCGGCAGCTCTTGGCCTTCATACAAAACGTGTTGCTCCGGGGATGGCATCCATGAACGATGGGGCGCTTTGTGTTGAAGCATCAGCAGAAAGGGGCGGCTATCGTCTCGCTTCTTGTTGAGCCACTCGAGACCAAGGTCGGTGGTAATCTGTGTGACATGGCCAGCGATGCGTCGCTTGACGACCATCGCTTGCTTCTTCTGAACCTCGGCAGAAGCATTCTCGTCGTAGTTCGCGGCAGGTCGGATAAAGTCTGGCGAGTAGTACTGACCCTGCCCTGGAAGGATATCCCAGTAGTCGAAGCCGGTCGGATTTGTCTTAAGATGCCACTTGCCGATGAGGGCGGTCTGATACCCAGCGTCTCGCAGCAGCTTGGGGAATGTTACTTGGCTACCGTCAAAGAGTTGACCGTTGTCTCTCACCCCGTTGATATGGCTGTGCTTGCCGGTCAGGACTACGGCTCGGGCTGGAGCGCAGATTCCGTTGGTGCAAAACGCCTTGTCAAACCGGAGGCCCTGTGCCGCCAATGCATCGATGTTTGGCGTCTTCACATGGGGGGCGATGACGGAATTGCCATAAGATCGAATTGCTGCCGTGGCGTGGTCATCTGAGTAGATGAAGACAATGTTGGGGCGAGTCTTCGGTGCTGAGTTCTTTTCTGTTGTGATGTCAGATGAAGTGTCTTCAGCTTGGCAGCAAAACAAAGCGCTACTCATGAAGAGCACAAAAAAGACGAGTTTCACTTGGATGAATGACGCACTGCACATGACGATATTTCCTTCGATCGGTCGACAGGAAATCTCCCGTCCGAATTATCACACTCTCAAGATGAAAAGTGACGAATGGGGCGCAGCATAATCGACGCCTGAGATTTAGGCAATCTTGGCGTCTTCACCGGTCAGGCCTGAAGAACTATGTGCCGCAGAAAGTCTGATAGTGGCAATCGCCATCGGACGGTGGGTCTTGGAACAGGGCTGTCTTCTCTGTTTCTTCGTATGGCGAACGAAGTACAGACATGAAGTCGGCGATGCTCTCTTTATCCAAGTTGGAGCCGATTCTTGAGAGGGCTTCCTCGACGTGGTGATTCCGTGGAATGACGACTGGATTCGTCTTTCTCATCAGCTCGAACGTCGATTCGACATCATTTTCTTCTAACAACAGACGTTCATGCCAAGCGTTGATCCATTCATCGCCAAGCGACTTGGTGAGCTCCTCGAGGACATCCTTGTCCTTCCGAGACTTCGTTAATCGATTGAAAGCGTCAGTATAGTCGAGCTTCTCTTCTTCGAGCTTCGCGAGGAGCTTGTTGATGAGGGTCGCGTCGTCTGGCTCTTGTGTCGCTAATCCCAACTTTTGGCCCATCATTGTGAGCCTGCTTGTTTCAAGACGAGCGGCGATCCCTCTGACTATGACGGTTGCGATTTCGATCGCCTCATCTTGGTCTTCATGAATGAGGGGAATCAGGCACTCGGCCAGCCGCGCCATGTTCCATTGCATGATGCCGAACTGATTGCCAAAGGCGTATCGACTCTGTCTGTCGACGGAGCTATAGACCGTCATCGGATCATAAGTGCCCATCATCGCGCACGGGCCATAATCGAGCGTCTCACCTGAGACTGCCGTGTTATCTGTGTTCATGACGCCGTGAATAAAGCCCACGCGCATCCATGCAGTCACCAAGCGAATCTGTCTTTCAATGACACTGTCAAGCAAGTGAAGGGCGAGCTCAGCTCCCTTCTTCTCGGTCGGGGGGCCGTGACGTTTGACGGCGAATTCGCAAAGAGCCTCTATGGCATTGTTATTCTTGCGAGCGGCAAAATACTCGAATGTTCCGACACGAAGATGGCTACTGGCAACACGCGTTACGACAGCACCTAATTCTTCTTCCTGGCGATAGACGACTTCCCCAGTCGTGACAACAGCCAAGGAGCGTGTTGTCGGGACACGAAGGGCGTGCATCGCTTCGCTCATGATGAATTCTCGCACCGCGGGACTCAAACCACAGCGACCGTCCCCGCGCCTGGAAAATCGAGAAGGTCCAGAACCTTTGAGCTGAATATCTACCAAGTGGCCATTCTTATCTGTGATTTCGCCCAAGAGATGTGCACGTCCGTCACCGAGCTGGGGGCTGAAGTGGCCAAATTGATGCCCAGCATAGGCCAGGGCGATCGGCTCAGAGCCTGGGAGCTTAGAATTGCCGGCGAAGATACGGCCGAGTTCCTCCTGATCCAAATCGATGAGGCTGTCGATGCCCAGTTCTTCTGCCAACTCTTTATTCCATAGGAGAAGCGCAGGGGCAGGGGCTGGCGTTGGCGAGACATCCTCAGAGAAATCAGGACCTAAGGAGCGATATATATTGGTCAGCGGCATTCGGTGTTCTCACGGTGATCTTGGGCTGCAAAATAGCACCTATGGGGCAGGGGCCCAATCACTACTCAGGAAGTGAGTGGAAAGTGGCTGCCGTAAACAAGCAATGCCGGCTGTTCTGGGCTTATCCCTTGAAGCCCGTGGCTTAGAAATAGAAGACGCGATCTTGGTTCTTGGCCGTCCAGGCCGGTTGGCTTCGATTTTGCTCGAAGCCAAACAGGAAGCGTTGATTCGGCACAAGGGTCCGTAAACGAAGACCCAGGAGTGGTGAGTAGGCGACTTTGTTCGATTCAGTCGTTGGGCCGAATTGTGAGAAGATTTTGCCCCACGCTGAACGCATCTGTGAGAACTTGATGTGGATAGGGTCTAAGCCATACCAATCGGGGTCTGGTTCGATGAAGGCCGCGCCGCGAGATTGGGCGATCTGTCGTAGCCCCGCATCAACTTCCATGGCACTCTCAAAAAGCTCGGGCCTCTGGAGTTTTGATTTGGGGAAGAGAATGGTCCGCATGATCGCAAAGGCAATGGGGGATAGTTTTTTTAGTCCTGTGAGCGGCAGGCCGGTGATGGCGATTTTGGTGGAGTTGGCTTCAAGATGGTCACAGCACTCATCTACCCACGTTAGGAGTTGCGAACTCGAAGCACCGTAGACCAGGTCGTTGCCAACGTCAGTGATAAGCGAATACGTCGGGTGCGAGGGTGATGCTTTCAGGCGTTGCCAAAGATCACTCTGGAGAATACCAGGTAAGCGACGTCCAAGGGCTCTGCTGCTTTGTCCATAGGACCGCCCGTGTCCCATGGCTGCATAGAAGTCGACGCCTGAGTCTCCGAACTGGCGGGCATACTGGAAGACGGTGGTGATGCTGCGTGCCACGTTGCTGGCACCCAAGACGATAACACGGCATTCGTTTGTTGAACTGTCGCTCATGGCGATGACTCCCGCGCTTTGGACGATTGGTCTTCTTAATGGCCGTTCTTGGAGAGCATCAAGCTGAGTGTCTTGTCCGCTTCGGCGTTCTGCGGGTCAATTGCAAGAGCAAGTCGTAACGAGACGATGCCATTCTGGCGGTCGTCTTTGTCTTCAAGCAGGAGTCCGGCCAATAAGAAGTTGTCACAAAAATCTTTGCCGTATTTCTGTGCTTCAACCCGGATGAGCTCGTCGGTTTTTAGTCGCCCCTGACCCACGAGGCTAAGAATGAGATTTGCACATTCAAAGCGAAGTGAGATTTTCTCGCGCGAGTTCTCTATCCGAGTTGCCATGGACGCGTGGAGGTTCTTTTCAGCCTCTGCAAAGCGTTGCAATCGAATTTGACATTCAGCCATGAGATCGAGTGCGCTGGCTTTGTGTCCTTTGAGATCACCTGCCAGAGCACGATTGGGGCTGGAAGCATGCATGTCACAAATGCGGACAGCTTCTATTGTTAATCGAATCGCTTCTTCGTGCTGATTCTGATCTCTTCGACTTAGCGCCAATTGCACGTAACGATAGGCGATCATCGGATGGGTCGCCCCGAAGACCTTCTGATAGATCTCAAGCGCTTTAGCGCTGGCTTTGGCCGCCACATCTCCGCGAAACGCGCTTTGCCCATTGAGAAAAGCTGCGTGTTCAGAATAAATGTAAGCCAGCAAGAAATGATTCTCGCCGACGATGGCCGTTCCTTCGGTGATGCACTTCTTGTAGAGCATGTCAGCGAGGCGAGGTTGGTTCATTTTTCCGACGACTTGGGCTCGAACAAAGAGGAGGAACATCTTACTGAAGAAGTCATTGCCACGAATTTTGTCGACAATGGTACCTGCCTTCTTCGCCAAAATAATGCCCTCTGTAAACTCGCGCTGAAGGACTTTCATTTGTGCTTCAGCAAGAAGCAGCATGGCGATTTCACGGCTCTCGCTGCCGAAAATCGCGTTGCAGATGTCCTGTGCTTCTTGAATGACCTGTCCGGCTTCCTCATGTTTCCATTCGGCGATAAGTTGAAACGACAATTGTACAAGTGTGGAGGCGATTCTGGGATCGTTAGGGGGGAGGAGCTCTTTTTGGATCGCAACAATACCTCGTAGGTCGTCGCTGATGGCTTCGCCCCGTCCTCGCTTGATGAGCGCCATGCTCATGAGACTCTCAGTGTACTCGGGGTGTTTTTCGCCCAGGTGCTCTTTGCGTATCTCTAGCGCCTCAGTGATAAGAGGCGCAGCAGCTTCGGGAAAACCAAGCCCTAAGTAGACGTTGCCGACGGTATCAAGGAGCTTGGCTCGAACTTTGGGCTGGTCAAGGAGGGTTGTGCCGAGTTGTTTAGCCCCCCGGTCTAAAACATCACGGGCTGTGAGAACTTGCCCTTCCTGTGAGTTGGCGCCAAAGCTCCGACCTGCAAGTGCGATGGGGTCTGATTCTTCAAAGAGCCCAATGATGAATTTTGCGACTTGACGGGCTGTTTCAGCCTCTTCCTTCGCCTGCTTGAGATTGGCCTGAGCTTCTGCCGCGTATTTTTCGGCTTCGATTGTTTTTTGGGTCGCTCGTTCGGCATTTTGCTCGGCCTCATGTGTTTTGGTGCCGAGTTCCTTATTGGTTTGGTCGAGCTCCATATTCTGGAAGAAGAGCACCGTTGCGGCGAGAGATACAACCAGAAAGAACACAGTCAACGATGCTGCCAAAGCGGTGTTGCGTTGGGCCCAGCGTCTTACTTTCAGGAATGGGCTGGCTGGACGGGCAAGAATTGGCTCAAACTCTCGAATGCGCCGCAGTTCTTCAGCGAATTCGAGCATCGTTGGATAGCGACGATTCCGATCGCGCTCCATCGCAGTCTCGATGACGACCTTTAGATCTTTCGAGATGGCAGAGTTGAGCGACTGCGGGTTGAGGGGAGCCTGGTTCTTGATGGCATCGAACAGCAACTCCATGTTCGCCGCCTTGAACGGATGTGCCAAAGTAAGGCACTCATAAAGGGTGACGCCAAGCGAGTAGATGTCTGTTCGCCGATCAATTTGCATCTGGTCGGCTTCGATCTGCTCTGGCGACATATAGGAGGGTGTTCCCATGAGGTCGCCAGTTTGAGTCAACGTCATGGCATTGGATTGCTCATCGCGGGCCAGACCAAAATCGAGAATGACGGCTTGCCCTTCCGTTGTGGCCATGATGTTGCCGGGCTTGATGTCGCGATGAATTAAGCCAGATTCGTGCGCGACGTGAAGCGCTCTGGCTGCATCTTCAATGAAGCGGACAACCGACATGTTTCGCCGTTTGTCAGGAACCCAACTTGTACCGCTGCTGTGAACGTCGTTTTTTCGTTCGAATTCGAATGAGACGATAGAGGCAGAGGGGTGCTCTGACTGAATTTCTCGACCTCGTGCAATCTCGTAGTCAAGCGGGCGGCCTTCAATCAATTGCATGGCAATGAATGGCATGCCCTCGAACTGGCCAAATTCATAGACCCGGCAGATCCCTGAATGATCGAGTTTGGAGGCGACTTCTGCTTCGCGCAAGAAACGGATTCGAGCGGCTTCCGACATGGAGGCGTGATCGGTCAAGACTTTGAGAGCGACTCGTCGTTTGAGACCAACGTCTTCCGCAAGAAAAACGTAACCTTGACCTCCGTGACCGATTTCTTCGATCACGCGATATTGGGCAATCATTTGCCCGGCGAGGCCCCGCGGCTTCATCGACGTTGGCAATGCCGCTTCTGAATCGGTTTCTGATGAAGATTTCTGCGTTGCCTGGTGACCTGCTTTAGTCGCTCCAAGATCGTCAACATCTTCCTGTTTCGGAGAGCTTGCCGCTGATTCTGGTGTTTTTGGTTCGCCGACTATCGTCGCATCGCCAAGGAAGGGCGTGGGCCTTTTTTTCTCTTCTTTGTCGGGTGGGGCGACAGGCTTTGCTGGGATGTACTTGGTTGGTTCGTCGCGATAGGGATTCGGCTTTGGGTTTGGACTTGATTGAGGATCAGGATTGTTGTCGTTCATTTGATCCTCGGATGTTCAACCCAATTGCCGTTGCATGAGCACTATGCGATCTAGGCTGATAGGGTGAGTATGGGCCAGTGAGGGTACTCTCGTGAATCAAAAGGACCTGGTCAAGGCAAAGTCATTTGCAGCAGGTTTTTGTCGCCCGGGGCCAAAGCCAGAATCCGGGAGTAATCTGATGCCCCTTTTCCCTATTCCGGTTCTGAGTAGAGCCTGAGATGGCGATACCTGGCTTTGCCACCGCCCATGAGAAGCCCAATCCTGCCGGTTAGCTGGTCAACCGTTAGACCCTGGTTCTTGAAGGGCTCTTTGCCGCGAAACTGGAGTCGCGCTTTCCCACCTTTGACCTCGATGATGGCCGGCGCCCAAGAGCCCTTTTTCCAATAGCCAGCATTGACTCGTTTGATCAAACGCCAAGAATCGCCGGAGTGTTCGGCTAAGTCCAAAACTCCATGGCGGGGAAAGTAGACCATGGCCATGAAATCGTCGGCATTCTTGATGCCAAAGCAGATTCCGATCATGCGGCATTTCTTTTTCGGATCCTCGGCGAGATTCGTTGAGAAGGTGAAATCTCCACTAATTTTTCGCCGACTAAAAAGAACTCGGTAGGGCACCACTAAGTTGACGTCTGGTTCATCGAACTCGCCGATCAACTCGTCGCCTTCGACGCCGAATGGACTGCCATCTTCTGCATAATCCCACTCGCGAATATCTCGTTCGTTGAAGAGGACACTCCAGCGAGAGGTAGCAATGTCATGGCGTGCCATGAGCTCCTCACTGGGGCGCTTGGTCGAAGGAGATTGACCGAATCCTTCGATACGTTTGGCAATCTGAATTGCACGACGTGGGTGTCCGCCTTCTTCATAGGCATTGACATGGGCGCTGAGGATTTCGATTATCTTCTTCTTGCGCGACTTGAGTTGGAATCGTTTGCGATCGAGGTTGGAGGCCCGCTTTCGTGCCACCCTGATCTCGGGGCGCTTCTTCGCTTCCTTGGATTCACCGGTGATGAAAAGCAGGCGACTGTACCGGTCGAAGGCGCGATCGCGATTCTTGAGTTTCCATGCTACTTGAGCGCCCAACGCCAAGGCTTCTTCGTGGACCGGATTACGTTGGAGAACACGGGTGACAAATTCGTCGGCGACGTCGAGAAGTTTCTTGTTGGCCGCGCATAAGCGCGCGGTTGTCATCCAAGAGTCGATCGGGTCCGTCTTACCCGTAGAGGTGTTGCCGAGATCAGCGATCCAAGACTTCCATACTTTTTCGAACGACTTTAGATCTGCGATTCCAGCTACTTTCGCCGGTTTGATGACACGCATCTCAAAGTCGTTGACATGTTGGGTTGATTCGACTTGCTTCGCAAATCCTTCGACGAGATAGCTCTTTAACGTCTCCCGGTAGGCGAGCCTCCCCTTGTCATCGGTGAAGTTGTAGAGGAAGTAAATGAGCGCCCAGCCATACGAGTAGTGAATGCCAGTGTAATTCGACAAGCCTGGCTTCGTCGTCAAGATTTCACTGAGAGTGAAGGACTCTTGGCCTTTTGTGTGACGTAAGAATGATGCCAGTCGGTTGCTGTACCGTGGGATCAAGTTTCTCCGCACTCGACCGTTCGAGAGAATTCGGACGCCCTCGAACCAAGTGGCAGTCCCTTCATTGAGCCAGGTCGGCTGCCATCCACGGCTCACTAATGAAGTAAACTGATGGCTTGCTTCATGGGCCAGAGTCTCCCACAGATGCCCTCGGTTGCCGCCGGTGTCATAAGTGACAATCTCTTTTCCGGCGAAGTAACCCCCAGCGGTTTTCATGCCCTCGGGGGCGTAATTCTGAAACTCGGCGTTGGTCTTGAAGATCTTGACTTCGACTTTCCTGACCTCTCGGTCTGATGGCACACCGTAGAAGTCGCGATACATGGAGTGTAGCTGTTCGCAGATAGTGGCGGCAATCACGAGCACTTCGTAACCGGCATTCGTCTTGATCGTATAGTGCTCAGTTTCTTTGATGGCGTGCTTAGCCCAATCGCTATGTTCCTCATCGTGCTTCGCGATCCACGCTGCCGAGATTCCGGCGAGGGGATCAGAGCCGCCGGCAATATCTTCAACCGCGATGTCGTTGGGGCCTTCCGACAACAGTCGCTTGCGAATAGTCCGACTCTCGACGGAGCTGCCTTGGAGTTCCTCAACACGATTGAGTAGGCGAAAGGCGGCGATATAGAGTTGCAGTTTCTCTAAGCGTATGACTTCGCGCATCAAGTACTTGCCATGGGATGCGATGTCAGTTCGCACGCTTTCGGCACGTTGATCATGTTCGACCTGTAATTTCTTAGCGCTCTCGATGGCCGCCACTTCTTGGGGCGATGGGGCAGCTATTTCTTCGCCAAGCAAGATGGCGTGCTCCAAACCAGCAAAAGCATAGTCGGATCGCTCTTCTTTTAGGTTGATCCGGGCCATCAGAACTAGGGCTTCGACGTGATCGGCCGTACGCTCAAGAACCAGATTGAGGTTTGTGCGAGCGTCAGCGAGGTTTCCTGCACTGTGGGCTGACTGGGCGGCTTTGAAGTACTTTTCTACAAATGGTGCTCTTTGACTCCAAAGCGATGGGGCAAACATAAGTAGAATCAAAGCGTAAAGCGCGACGCGTCTGAATTGGGCGTTCATGGGTGATCTCCTGAAATCCGTCCTTGGCCAGAATCTTGCACTATTCATTGAGGACCTGATAGTCGGCTCGCCAGTGGAAAGCCCTAAACTCCGATGACGGCCAAGAGACCAAGCGTCTTCGATCAGTTGGAATGACCGTTACGTCGCTGCATCGTCGATGAGGCCATGCTCTAAAGGGGCGATCGCCGAGGCTCAGGCTGGAAGCATTGGCCCCGCTTTTGTCTCATCCATGTTATGGTCTCGAACCTCAGTTCACCCTTGTTGGAGCCCGTGACTTGATGACCTGTCGCAACCGATTCCGATCCGTCTTCATCCCGTTCTTATTTCTGTGCATCTTGGCATCGTGTACGTCAGAGCAGGAAACTGTTGACCCCTCCAAAGACGCTCGAGTCCGGGCAACGACAAGGTTCAGCGCCATGACTTGGAACATCTGGCATGGCGGAAAAGAGGATGGTGAGAAGATCGGGCCGCAGAAGGTCATTGACGTGATCAAAAGCAGCGGTGTCGACCTGGTTGCCATGCAAGAGACCTACGGCTCTGGCGAATTGATCAGCGAAGCGCTTGGATATCACTTTCATCCGAGGGGAACGAATGTGTCTATCCACAGTCGTTACCCGATTGTCGAAGACCTCTCTGTCTTCGAAGAATTCAAGTGCGTCGGCGCCCTGGTAGAGCTTCCGGACAAGCGGCAGGTTGCGTTCTATTCGATCTGGCTGCCCTACGGCGCTGAGATCTGGGAGAAGGGGGCACGCGACCCCAAGAACTTAGAATCGATGCGCCAAGCGTGCCAGGCTTCTTGTGACGATCTGCTCAAGATGAAAGCGGCCATCGGCACACGGCTCGGAGACCCGAAGTACAAGAACGTGCCGGTGATCATTGCCGGTGACTTCAATAGCATGTCGCATTTGGACTACATCGAACCATTCAAGGAGCAGTTTGATGGCGCGGTTGTTGATTGGGCAACAAGCAAGGTCTTGCCTACTGGCGGCTTTCGAGATTCTTGGCGCGAACTGCACCCAGAAGTCGATCGCAAGAGCGACCGCACCTGGACCCCTCGGTTTCCCGACCAAGAGCAAGATCGGATTGATTACATCTACTATCGTGGCGACGATCTTGAGGCGCGCAGCTCGAAGGTGATTGACTCGATGCCAGATTCCCAGTTTCCATCGGACCACGCCGCCTTAGTGACAGAGTTCGAATGGCACAACCGACTGCCATCATCGAAGAGCATGCGAGTGGTTAGCTACAACATCAAACATGGAGCGGGCAACGATGGCCGGTTAGACTTAGGTCGGACGGCAGCGTTGATCAAGAACCTGCATGCTGACATTGTCGGCCTGCAAGAGGTAGACCGTGGCTGCAAACGCAGCAATGGCGTCGACCAACCTTTCTTTCTCGCCGAAAAAACACAGATGCACGCGGCCTTTGGTTCCTTCATGGACTACGACGGTGGCCAGTATGGCCTTGCCATACTCTCCCGTCATCCGATCGAGTCGAGCCATGAAATTCGATTGCCCAACGGCAATGAACCTCGTGTTGCGCTTGCTTGTCGAATCAAGATTCTCGATGGAACAATCGTCACTGCAGTCAATTTGCACTTTGATTGGGTTCAAGATGACAAATTCCGTTTTGCCCAAGCAGAAGTGCTGAATGAGTATCTCGGCTCGTTGAAGACGCCTTTTGTACTCTTGGGAGACTTCAACGATAGCAGGGGATCAAAGACATTGGAGTTGTTGTCAGCCAACAAGCTGGATGCTGAAAAGCCCGCAGCAGACTACTTGACCTTCTCTTCGGTAAAACCAGAGAAAGAGATCGATTTCATCTTCGCGTCTCCTCGGTCTGAATGGGAATTACGTTGGTGCAAAGTCTTGAATGGCCGAGTGACATCCGATCATCGACCAGTCATTGCCGTATTGGATTTGCTCGGTCATAGCGAACGTGACTCGAATTAGCCGAGAATCACGCCACGTGTCTTTGACGGTGCTCAAAACAGAATAAAAAAAAGGCCTGGGTGATAGCCCAGGCCTTTTCTCATGAAAACTATATCGATCTAAGCAGTCCCGTCGCATTCATTCTCTACTGGATGATTTAGCGCGAATTGGAGGGGGTCGTGTTCGAAGCGTTCCGGTCTTTCAGGTAGACAATTCCCCGTCCGACCGGGTGACTCTGATTGTTGGCAAACCCGATCAAGTCGATTGGGGTGAGGATGTTTTGCGAAGTCCCATGGTCAAAGACCTCAAACAAGGCGTCGCCTAAACCAGACAGGTAATTTGTCCCAAATCTTTGACTCAGATTTTCGCCGAGTCCAGGGACGGAGCTGTCGACGCCGTTTCCTGGCGTGATGCCGACGGCGTTATTAATTGACGGCACATTGTTGTAGCCAGCAACAAAGACGGCAATGTCATTATCGTCGGTGATGACAATTTCGCCGCCGTGGGGACCGGTAAGTTTGAAAATTCAGCGCGGCGATCATGGCCGAACTTGACCTTCGTCCGCCCATTCGCGTCCTTGAATTGTTGCGCATAGATGCGGCTATTGAGGAAGGCGGGGCCGGTGTTTGCACCATTCTGTTGCTCAGGAACCAGGTCGTTGTAGAAGCTCATGATACGGCGTACACCGGAGCGAACGTTATTGACTGTCGGGTTGGGAAAGCCCGTATCTACTTGACCAAAGGACACGAAACCGTTGGCGGAAACCTGAGCTTGCGTGAAAGTCAGTCCATAGTAATTGAACTGGAATCCTTGCTTGAAATTGAAGGTGCTGGACTGATCTCCAGAAAGGGTGAACTCTTGGTAACTACTCAAGAACGACATGGTGAGCAGCGTGGTTTTGTGCATATGGTTATCTGTCCTCTTCAACTGGCATCACGTCTGGCGACAGAAAAGAATGAGACTCATGCAAGATCTTGGCCCAGATCGTGGAGGCCGTTCGGACTGGTGTGCACCGCTTGCGGTGCTTCAAGAGGTTCGTTTCCTTTTTCAAGAACGATCCTGCATCATAGATTTTGCGGCTACGAATGAATCCGACAAGCGATGTGGACAGCGTGATGCTTCTGGATTTCTGGTTAAACCCATCGGGCGCTGATTGAAGTCAGGTATGACACCCGCGTTATGTTGTCCGAAGTCAACTGAGAGTTGGAAACATACGCTGATAAGGAGATCAATGGGTGACTGATTCATGGGTAACAGCGCGTCAGCAAATAGATGACACAGTAAAATCGCCAAACACACTTGATCTGCAACATGATTGTATATACAACCATGTGGGAGCGCAGTATTATGACGAGCAAATCTAAGAAGTTAGCAGACACGATGGCGAGCGAGTGCATTGCAGTTCGTATTCGCATTTTGAATCGTGCCGTTTCCAAGATCTACGACGACGCTCTTCGTCCTTTCGGGGTCAAGGTGAGCCAACTCAATATTCTTGTTGCCACGGCAAAAATGGGAACCGCAAAGCCGGCTGACGTTTGTGGTGCGTTGCACCTGAGTGTTTCAACACTGAGTCGGAATGTCGAACGCATGAAGAATCGTGGATGGATCGATGTGCTTGCCGACGCAACCGACGGAAGGGCTCAGCCATTCTGCCTCGGAAAGGCAGGAGAAGAGTTGTTGGCGACCTGTATGCCTGCTTGGAGGAAGGCACAGAAAGAGACCAAGAAGCTCCTCGGCGATGACGTGGTTGACTTGTTGTCAACTGCGAAGGAGTCGGTTCGCCGGAGCACTCAGCCAGGTTAGTTTCTCATTTGGCCATCTTAATTGTACACGCAAACAGATGGTGCCAATTAATGTAGGCGACCCGAAATGGCATGAGGGTCCTCTTATTTCCGTAATTAGTTGTATATACAATGGAATGAGTCATGAGAATAGCAGATCACCCATCAATCGTGAAATTCAAGAACCAACAAGAACAGGGCGAGATTCGCAAGCCATCGCCCATCGATTCTGCGTGGCTCAAAGAGCTCGTCCTCAAGGCTGGTGCCGATGACGTCGGATTCGTTCAGATCGATCGGCAGGAGGTGGCTGACCAGCGGGAAGATATCTTGGCGGCTTTGCCCCGGACGAAAACACTCATCAGCTACGTTGTCAAAGTGAATCAAGAACCGATTCGCACTCCGGCACGAAGCATCGCTAATCTTGAGTTTCATCATGGCGGTGATCAGGTCAATGAAGTCGGTCGGAAAGTGGTGAGTCTGCTTCAAGGAGAGGGGATTAAGGCCCTGAACCCGGCGATGGGTTTCCCCATGGAGATGGACAAGTTTCCGGGGAAAGTCTGGACTGTTTCCCATAAGCCCGTGGCGGTCGCGGCAGGTTTGGGGATGCAGGGGATCCATCGTCTTGTCATCCACCCCAAGTTCGGCAATTTCGTTCTCTTAGGGACACTCCTCATCGACTCGGAGGTGACGGCCTACGATATGCCGATCGATTACAATCCGTGTGTCGAGTGCAAACTTTGCGTGCAGGCATGCCCGGTGGGTGCGATTCAGAAGGACGGCGACTTCAACTTCTCAGCATGCTACACCCACAACTACCGTGAATTCATGGGTGGTTTCACCGACTGGACTGAACAAGTGGTGAATAGTAAGGATCACCTTGACTACCGCAAAAAAGTCAACGACTCCGAGTCGGCTTCGATGTGGCAGAGCCTGTCGTTTGGCGCCAATTACAAGGCGGCCTATTGCATGGCGGTGTGCCCAGCGGGTGACGACGTCATCGGACCTTTTCTCGAAGATCGTCGCGCTCACGCCGATGATTACCTTCATCCATTGCAATCGAAAGACGAGGTGATTTTTGTCATGAAAGGCACCGATGCCGAGTCTCATGTGGCCAAGCGGTTTCCGAACAAGACCATCAAGCATGTCGGTAACAGTCTCAGATCTCGAACCATTGCCGGCTTCAGTCGGGGTTTGTCTCTCGTCTTTCAGCCCAATCGTTCGAAGGGACTTGCAGCAGCCTACCACTTCCGATTTTCTGGAAGTGAACAGGGTGATGTGACGGTCGTCATCAAGGATCAGAGGATTGTGGTGAGCGAGGGGCTCGTTGGGGTAGCAGACCTCGAAATCCGGGCAGATCTCGATTCTTGGCTTGGTTTCCTGGCCAAAGAGAAGAGCCTCGTTTGGAGCCTCCTTCGCCGAAAGATCAAGTTGAAGGGTCCTGCCCACCTCTTGGTTGCCTTTGGCAAGTGCTTTCCTTCCTAATACCTGCCCGGGCCCACTCGACATTGTGGTCGTGCCCGTTACTATGTGTGTCGCAACCTCTGTCAACGGGCAGAGTCTATATTCTCATTTGATTCCCAAACGAGCTCGACAGATGACGACAAAAGTGATGACCGTAGGTGGTTTGTTTTTGATGCTGGTTTTGAGCGCTTGCGCGCACCACGTTGAACCAGAAGAGTTGAAGGCACCGCCGACATCGATTGAGGCGAGCCGCTTCCATGTTGTGCCGAGTTGGGGCATCCCACTTGAGCACGAACATGACCATGATCAAGGCGTAGGCCCGACTCATGGTGGTGTCGTTGTTGATGCCGCCGGATCGATCTATGTCAGTAGTGATTCCGGCATCTACATCTTTGATCATGAAGGGAATCTTGAAGGAAGCTTGGAGGGTGGGCCTTTCAGTCATCTTCATGCCATGACCATCTCGATGGAAGATGGTGTCGAGTACATCTATGGCGCGGGTTACAAGCGAGCCGAGATCGTCAAGTTCACGACTGAGGGGGATATCGTACTTAGAGTCCCGTTCCCGAAGGAATCCGGAGTGAAGGGCAATTACGTTCCCACCGCTGTAGCAGTTGCTCCATCGGGGAATATCCTGGTTGCCGATGGTTACGGCACCAACGTCATTTTCGAATTCGACAAGAAGGGTAATTACTTGTCCTCATTCGGCGGCAAGAGTAAAGACGACGTTTCGAAGTTTACGACCCCTCATGGCATTGCCATCGATACGCGCTATGACCCGGCTCGTCTCCTCATCTCCGATCGCGAGAAACGTCGCCTCGTCCATTACACATTAGATGGTGTCTTCATGGGAGAAGTCATCACTGGGTTGCGTCGACCCTGCGCCGTGTCAATCTCAGGGGGCAATGTCGCCATTGCCGAGTTAGAAGGCCGAGTCGCCTTGCTCAACAAGAACAATCGTCTTGTTGGTGTGCTCGGAGACAACCCAAACAAGGCCCAATGGGCCAACTACGGCGTCAAACCCGCCGACTGGAAACTCGGTATCTTCACGGCTCCGCATGGTCTTTCCTGGGACCACCAAGGAAATCTCTATGTCCAAGATTGGAGCAGCACTGGCCGCATTTCGAAGTGGCAGTACCAGTAAGACGTAGTACGGCGTCTAGTACGGCGTCAGTCAATTTATCACCACCTTCGCGAACCAGGTACGAATCCCTCACTTCTACAAAGTGACCTTACTTCGACCGCCTCCAATGCAAGCCTCGCTGCCGAACCCACTGCCTGTGAGATTGACTGAGGTTCACTTGGTCGTTTCGATCAGGCTATGGGGCTGGCATCAAAGACGACGGGGGCGGTCAATGGAATGAAGGATCTTAGTACGGTTCAGGAACTTGGCGAGAAATTGATTGACGCCGTATTATTGGACGCCAGCTCCCCCAGGTTAGGTTGCCACCATCCATGAAGTTCGAAGGGTCATATGAGCCAACTGGCTACCCAACGCCAGATGGCGAATGAGCTGTGCTTATCCCCAGCTGCGGGTGACAACGGTCTTTGAATTATGGCGTCAGAATACGGGGTCATGAAAATACGCAGTCTCTGTATTGAGGGGTATTTTGTGAGTACGCCGTGCTTGAGAGTACCTGGTTCGGTATTCCGGTAGTCCTGGGCAACCAGAGTCCCTGCCACGGCATGAGGTGAGCGGTACTTGCTTTGCAGTTGCTAATCGGGACACTCCAAACTACTGTGACTCTGGTTTGGCCTTGGTCCCGAGCAGATATCGGAAGACCAGCCTTCTCTTGTATCTGTATTGGTCGTGTGCTGTCACAGGGCCAGGACTATCACTCAAATTTCGGAGAATTCACATGAAAAGATTTGCTCTTGCTCTTCTTTGCGGCCTGGCGCTCTTTGGCGCGCAGGTGTCAGCTCAGAAAAATGACAAGGATTTACCCCAAACAAAGAAAGCCACAAAGGCAGTCTTTGTCGTTGGCGTGAAAGGAATGACCTGAGGAGGTTGCGCTTCGGGGGTCCGTGGGATCCTCACTAAGATTGAGAACGTGGAAAGCGCAGAGATTGCTCTCAAAGCTAAGACCGCGACGGTCACTATGCGGAAGGGCACACTGGGGCGCAAAGTCGTCGCCAAGGCTCTGGACGGGACGAAATTCAGCGTCAGCTCGTTTGAAAAAGTCCATGACATATATGTGCTGGGCGTTTCCGGCATGAACTGACAGAAGATGTGCGCAACGAAGGTCCGTGAGACCCTCGCAAAAATGGACGGCGTCAAGAGTGCTGCTGTGGACTTCACCAAGAAGACCGCGACGGTCAAAATGAAGAAGGACAACAAAACCCCATTGCGGCGCAAAGCGATCGAGAAACTC
>JBLINQ010000107.1:0-17750 GCA_047639315.1 Planctomycetota bacterium | reverse complement strand
AACGCCCCTCCCCCCCCACTAATCTGATTGAAGCTAACACGACTCTTGGCTCGCCCAAGAGTCGTTTTTTTGTGTCAGTCAACAAGAGTGCAGAGACCGGGTCTTAATCAGGTAGGAGCCCTTCAGACTTGAGAATGCTCTTGGCGATCTCCAGTCTACGCCCGGCATGGTTCATCTGCTTGAGCTCTATATTCAGTGCAAAAGCATGCGCTCGCCCGTCAACCTCGACCCAACCAACCCACCAACCAACCGGATCGACATCACGTAAAGCCCATCCAGTCTTGGCCCGAATAACGTAGCGCTCAGTCTTCTCGTGAAGCATGATCTCCTTGACGTTCCTTTGGCTCCATACGCGCGCCGGAAGAGTTTCGAAGTAGAGTTTCTCAAGAAAATCAACTTGCTCGACGGCCGAAATCCTCAGGCTTCCATCTAACCAGAAGCGGTCAATTCCTCCCGAGATGTCTTCATTGCCATAGCCAAAATTCTTGACGTAAGCGGCCATCGACTCATGCCCTATAGAACGAGCAATTTCCTGATACACAGGAACAACCGAATGCTGAAATGCCGAATCTAAGGTGTGGTCTCTCTCCCACGACTCGAGATTTCTCTTCTTGCCATCCCACTTAAATACGTGACTGCGATCAGCAACCACCTCTAAATCAAGAGCGATGAGCGTGTTGGGAATCTTGAAGGTTGAGGCTGGCAGAAGAGGCGTTTGAGCCCGCTTCAAATTGAAGGCTCGTGTTTTCTTGGTCTCTAAGTCGCGAATGACAAAGCAGCCTTTTGCCCGTTTGTCACCGAAGAAAGCCCCCCACTCGCCTTCAACCTTAATCGCCTCTTTCTCACGGGCGGCACCCATCTCATCAGGCGAAGGAAAACTGCGGCTACCACAGCCGCTAACAGGGATGATAAGGAGGACGGCAAGAAGAAGACGCATCTGCTAAGCACCAATCGAAGAGAAGAGGGAGAAAACTGTGGGTCATTCACCAAGAGAATAGAGTTTGCGACTCGACTTAAAAACTTCGATTGGTGAGTTCGTCGTTCGCAGCGTTAGTGATAGCTCGCGGCCACGAGACCACTCACAAGAAAAGACGAGACGATTTTGATTGCTCTGGTCCAAGATCCAGTCGCGCCGCTTTGCTCGTGCTTCGTTCTGGATTATTCGATAAGGCGATGACTCGCGTTCGCATCCAAATCCAACTTGTAAACTTTCTTGAGGTCGGCGATCACTGCCAAAGACTCGGCACCGAATGGCACCTTGCCTTCAAAATTATGAAGCACGATGCCCTCGATAAGATCTCCCAAGCTCATGTCGTAATATTCGGCTAACCCCTTGAGAACCTTCAGGATTCGGCGCTCAACACGCATCCCCGTTTGCACCCGCTCAACTTGGAACTCTTTCTTAGCCATGATCCACTCCCTGACGATGTTATCCTGGTACCAAGATAACAACATAACAGGACGAGTCGATTTCAAGATGCCTTCTATTTTTGCGCCAATGCGGTCCTCAGCATGGACAGGTTGGGGGTTGTCCATTCCAATGGTCCCACAGGAGACGCCCATGAATTTCACAAAATGCCTTGTTGCAGCGCTCATTTTCCTCTTTTGCCCCCAATCGAAGGCCCAAGATCCGGCCATCACTGCGGCCCTCAAGCGCGTGGATGCCGCGAGAATTGAGGCGCATATCAAGAAGTTGAGTTCCTTTGGAACACGGCATGCTTTATCCACCGGTAAGGACCAAGGTATCGTCGCAGCGGGCGAGTGGATCAAAGGTCACTTCGAGAAATGTGCGGCCACCAGCAAGGGCCGGATGACTGTGCGCTATGACAGCTTCGACCCACGCAAATATGCCAGGGGCGACCGCCTTGCTTTATCCAAGTTGGAAGTGAAAGAAATTCGCAACGTCTTGGCAGAGCTCAAGGGCTCTGAACCAGACCGCGTCATCGTGGTTAGCGGCCATTACGACTCTCGCGCGAGTAAACGTAACGACACGACAACCGATGCCCCCGGCGCAAATGACGACGGAAGCGGCACCGCTGCAGTGATGGAATTGGCACGGGTCCTGGCCACAGTTGAAACAAAAGCCACGATCATTTTTGCGACGCTTACCGCGGAGGAACAGGGGTTATGGGGTGCAAGAAACCTCGCCGAAGGTTTGGACAAGAACAACGTCAATGTCGAAGCCATGATTACCAATGACATCATCGGTGGAGCCAAAGACAAAGATGGCAAGAGTGAAGAATTCGTCGTGCGCGTATTCTCACAAGGTCGGCCTCAAGTTCGCAAAAATTCGAACAAACGTATTAGACGTCTGGCACGCAATCCAAGTGAGAGCGATAGCCCTTCTCGTCAGTGGGCACGTTACCTCTCGTCTGCAGCCAAGACCTATATTCCCAAGATGAAAACACGTCTGATTTTTCGTCTGGATCGATTCCTAAGAGGTGGCGATCACAAGCCCTTCACTGAGTTGGGCTATGCTGCCCTACGCATGACAGAACCCAAGGAAAACTACACCCGCCAACATCAAGATCCTCGAACTGAAAACGGAATCCGTTATGGCGACTTCCCGGAGAACGTCGACTTCAAGTATGTTTCACGGGTTGCCAGGGTCAACGCGGCCGCGATCTTGTCCTTAGCTCGTGCGCCAGGACCAACCAGCGCGGCATACATCTCGAGTCGATTGACCAACGACACTCATCTCAATTGGAAAGCTGTGCCAGGAGCCACCAAGTACCGGGTTCTCATGCGCCGGACGCATCGCCCGACATGGCATAAGCACTACGATGTTGGCAACGTAACCACGCATGTCTTGGTAGAATCCAAAGACGACTGGCTCTTTGCCATTCAGGCCCTTGATGATGCTGGACACAAGAGCCTGCCAACATTCGCGATCCCCGGTCGATAGTAAACGCATGGAAATAAGAATCCCCGAGAAGTTCTTGGCCCACATTGCCCCATTGATTGGCAATGAAATGGAACAGTCCGAGTTCAGAAAAGCTGTTCTCAGACCACTCCCAAAAACTCTTAGAGCAAACCTCAACAAGCAGAGCGCAACTGATTGGCACCTCATGGCCAAGGAGCTCGGCCTCGTCCTTGCGCCATTGCCTTTCTTATTAAGCAATGGCTATCAACTGGAATCAGGCAAGGACGCGGGCAAGCTCCTGGAACACCGCATGGGCTTCTTCTACCTCCAAGAAGCGGCATCTATGATTCCCGTTGAAGTGCTCAGCCGCCTGTGCCCGGATGCCCGCCGAATATTAGACTTGTGCGCCGCTCCAGGCTCCAAGACGACCCAGATCGCGACGAGATTTCCGAAGACGACTCACATTGTCGCGAACGAACCATCCGCAAGTCGACTGAGCGTGCTCGTCGCAAATTTGCTCCGCTTTGGCATTGGCAACGTCGTCTGCTCAAATCAAGATGGCTGCAATTTTGGGGCGGCACTTCCCGAGTATTTCGATGCCATTCTGGTCGACGCGCCTTGCTCAGGCGAAGGTACCATTCGCAAAGATCGTCAAGCACTTCGTGGTTGGAATCGAAAGCGCTTTAAGAAGATCACGCGTGTCCAAGAACAACTCTTGGAATCTGCGTTCGCATCGACTGCTCCTGGTGGCGCAATTGTCTATTCCACCTGTGCCCTCTCTTCAGAAGAGAACCAAGACATTGCGCTTCGGTTCATCGAAAACCACGCCGATGAATTAGAGGTCTACGACTTGGGACAGGTCATTCCCGAGCTAGAAAAGAGTATTACTCCGGAAGGATTCCTTTGGGTCGCGCCACACCATTACGACACCGGAGGGTTCTTTGTGGCCAGCTTCAGAAAGGCTGGCCAACGATCCGATGCTGGCAATGAAGTCGATGGTGAAGCTGGTGAATCTGGAAACACCGAACTCTCGAAGCGCCTTGAGGACCACTACGGTGTCGACCTCAGTGAGATCGGCGGCAGTCTCGTGCACCGAGGATCGACGACCTACCTACAGCCATCGGCAGCCTCATCTTTGAATGAGAGAATTCGTCTCAATCGACCAGGCATCAAAGTGGCTGAAACGAAGGCTGGCGAAACTCACATCCATCAGGAGTTTGGCATGGTCCACGGCGCTGCGTTCAAACGCGGATTCATTGAAGTGGACCGTGACGAAGCACGACACTTTCTTTATGGCGGCGTCCTTGATTACGATGCCAGTGCCTTAGGGGATAACCAAATTCTCATGCGCTATCGTGGTCAGCCATTGGGTTTTGCCGTTTGGTCCAAAGATCGGTTCACCAACCTCTTAGGCCCAAGTTTCGTGCAACAAAGAGTAGACTGACTTAGGTCGGCTTCGATTCTGAATCGCCGAGTCTCTTGATACGTGTTTGCGATGCCACCTCGTAGCCGAGGGTGCCCCAAAACTCATGCGCTCCGGAATTGGCTATGCCGCACTCAAGGAAGAGCTTGCCGAGGCCAGCTTCTGCCGCCTCCTCTTCGATCATGCTAATGAGCTGCGAACCGATCCCTCGCTCTCGGTATTCCCGATGAACAACAAGATCATGAAGGACGCCAAAGGGCCGACGGGTGCGAGGCAAGAACTCGATCACGGCTAACGCCAAGAGTTTTTCGGATTTTGTGACGACCAAAAGCCGGGGCTCTTGTTCATCGTCTTCGCCCAACAACTCGCCGAACTCCACAGCCAAAACTTCTTCAAGTTCTGTTGACCATTCCTCGGACGACACCGCCCGCCCGTCCATGATTTCTCCGTGAGAAATATAGGACGTATCGGTATTCTTGACGAAGAAACGCACGATGTCATTCACATCGTCCGATTCATCACTCCACCTAACAACGATTTCACTTTCACTCATAGGTCAATCATACCTCACAAAACCATATCAGTCCTGCTGAAATTCCGTCGCTTGGAAAATCGGCGACACATCAGATCAAGATCGTTTGAGTTGGTGGACAAAAGAAAAGACCGCGGACAAAAGTCTGCGGTCTCGTCTATTTCAATCGGTCTTAAGCTATTCCCACTCGATAGTTGCGGGTGGCTTGCTCGAAATATCATAAACGACGCGATTGATACCGCGCACTTCGTTAATGATGCGATTCGAGATCTTGGCCATGATGTTGTATGGCATTGGATACCAGTCGGCCGTCATGCCGTCGGTCGAGTTAACGCAGCGAACTGCGCAAACTTTCTCGTAGGTGCGTTCGTCGCCCATGACGCCAACCGAGTGAACCGGAAGCAAGACACAGAATGCTTGCCAAATGTCATCGTAGATTCCATTCGAGCGCATTTCTTCTTGCAAGATCACATCGGCGTCTTGGAGCAATGCAACATGCTCCGGTGTCACCTCGCCAATAATGCGAACGGCGAGCCCTGGCCCAGGGAATGGGTGCCGTCCGATCAGGGCTTCAGGGATTCCCATCTCTCTTCCCACAGCTCGCACTTCATCTTTGAAGAGATCGCGCAGTGGTTCGATGAGTTCGAATCCGAGTTTCTCAGGAAGCCCACCGACATTGTGATGGCTCTTGATCGTTTGGCTCGGACCACCACGCACCGACACTGATTCGACGACATCGGGGTAGAGCGTTCCTTGAACCAGAAAACCTACATCGTCAAAGTCTTTGGCTTTTTCCTCAAAGACCTCAATAAACAAGTGCCCAATGATGCGACGCTTCTTCTCTGGGTCTTCTGTACCTGCCAGCTGCCCCAAGAACTTTGAGGACGCATCAATGCTGTGAAAGTCCATCTTGAAGTGTTCTTTGAAGGCCGCGGCAACTTCATCACCTTCGTTCTTTCGCATCACGCCGTTGTCGACGAAGATGCAAGAGAGTTGATCGCCAATAGCGCGGTGAACGAGGACGGCAGCAACGCTGGAGTCGACCCCGCCTGAAAGTCCGCAGATGACTTTCCTTTTACCAACGACCTGACGAATCTTCTGGATCTGCTCGTCAATGAAGGCCGACATTTCCCAGTCGCCCTTGCATCCTGCCACATCGAATAAGAAGTTCGAGATGATCTGCTTGCCATGATCACTGTGGTGAACTTCTGGATGAAACTGGATGGCGAAAATCGGCAGTTCTTTGTGTTGA
The DNA here is from genome assembly GCA_047639315.1 of Planctomycetota bacterium. Classification (GTDB taxonomy): domain Bacteria; phylum Planctomycetota; family DRQF01; genus S139-23. The sequence continues at coordinate 11,680 of JBLINQ010000107.1, read as the reverse complement.
ACACCGGCCCAAGGACAACTCTCGGTCTGAGCCAGCACTTTGAACTCGTGATCAAGTTCTTGCACTTGATCCCCATGACTCATCCAAACGTCTTGCTTCTCAGGGGTCCCTTTGAACAACACGCTGTTGACATCGACTTGCACTTCGCGACGGCCGAATTCACGGGCTGGATGAGCCTCGACCCGGCCACCGAAATGCTGGCTCAACAGCTGCATGCCATAACAGATGCCCAGAATGGGAACGTTGGCTTCCATCAGGCCAGCTGGCAACCGCGGGGCATCTTCGCCATAGACGGAAGACGGGCCACCAGAAAGGATAATGGCCTTGACGCCAGCCTCATGGAGCTCGGCTGCAGTGACATCTGGGGTGGTGATGGTGCAGAAGACCTGATGCTCCCGAACACGACGTGCGATCAGCTGGGTGTATTGTGAACCGTAGTCGACGATGACGACTTTTTCATGCACACTTTGCGTCACGATCTATGACTCCAATCCGTAGTTAGGTGCTTCTTTTGTGATCGCCACATCATGAGGATGGCTCTCGCGCAATCCAGCAGACGAGATCTTCACAAAACGTGCGTTTTCTTTGAGCTCGGGAACTGTCTTCGCTCCGACATAACCCATGCCAGCGCGCAGGCCACCGACAAGTTGGTAGACGTAGCCGGCCAGCTGTCCTTTGTAAGGGACGCGGCCTTCGATTCCCTCAGGGACGAGCTTATCACTCGATTTGACATCGGCTTGACCGTATCGGTCTTTGCTGCCCATGACCATGGCACCAATCGACCCCATGCCCCGAATCTCTTTGTAGAAGCGCCCTTTGTACATGATTCGTTCGCCAGGGCTTTCGTCCAAGCCAGCCAGCATACTTCCCATCATGACTGTTTGAGCGCCGGCAGCGAGAGCCTTGGTGATGTCGCCACTGTACTTGATGCCACCATCGGCAATGATCGGCACTCCGGCCTTTTCAGCCACACGCCTGGCCTCGAGAATCGCCGTCATTTGTGGGACGCCAACACCGGCGACGACGCGCGTCGTACAGATAGAGCCCGGGCCAATACCGACTTTAATGCCATCGGCACCGGCATCAATAAGAGCTCGCGCAGCATCGGCTGTTGCGATGTTTCCTGCCACCACGTCAATTGCGACCTTCTGCTTCAACGTCTTCAGAGCTTTGATGACGTTGAGGGAGTGGCCATGAGCGGTATCGACAACCAGAAGATCAACACCGGCTTCTGCTAGGGCGACTCCACGCTCGATGTCATTGACGCCGATAGCCGCACCGACTTTGAGGCGGCCGCTGCTATCCTTGCAGGCATTCGGGAAACGCTCAGTCATGTCGATGTCGCGAATCGTGATCATGCCTGCCAAACTTCCATCATTCTCGACCAAGATCAGTTTCTCGACCTTGGCTCCGTGAAGGATTCGCTTGGCGTCTTCCAGGCTGGTATCTGGGGCGGCCTTGATCAAGTCTTTGGTCATGATCGATGCGATCCGAGCATCGTCATCCAACTGAAAGCGCATGTCACGCTTTGTCAGGATACCGACAACGCGACCACCATCGACAATCGGAACACCGGACACATGGTGTTCGGCCATAAGTTCGCGGGCTTTGCCAACTTTGACGTCAGGGCCCAGAGTGACTGGGTCGCGAATGATTCCATTCGCAGAACGCTTGACGCAGTCAACTTCACGCACATGGTCTTCGAGACTTAGGTTCTTGTGAATAATGCCTAATCCACCTTGTCGGGCCAGAGCAATCGCCATGGCAGACTCGGTGACCGTATCCATTGCCGCTGAGAGTATCGGAATGTTCACTTCGATATTGCGGGAAACGCGACTACGCGTGTCGATCTCAGAAGGCAGGATTTCGGAGTAGGACGGGATCAACAAGACGTCGTCGAAGGTTATTCCTTCGAGGAAGGGGATCATGGTTCTCTCCAAAAAAAAAAACCGCCAACGGCGCTCTTTCCTTGGATTAACTTAACCGGACTCTAACCAATTCGAGGGACGCCCCAAATAGCCAGGCACCCAGGACGTGAAAAATTGGCCCGCAGGGGGCTCAACGGGTCCAGGAACGGGTATAGCACAACCATTCCAGAAGTAGGAAAATCAACGCTAAGCAAAAGAAGAGACTCGATCGATCGGAGAAGGAAACCTTCTCTTTTTGGGCCGGACGGGTCTTCAAGGGCTTGGCCGCCCCCTGAGGGAAGACGTTTGATTCCTTGGGGTCGCAGACATTGATACCGCACATTTCCTGAATTTCACCAAGATAGACTCGGGCTCTGCCCCATTTCTCTGGCACTCGAAAACTACCGGTCGTCGCATCCAGGTTGAGATCTTGAAATCCGTCGGTTTCCCCGTCCTCGGTCAGAAACTCAACAAACACCGGCCCGCCAAGCGACTCAGTATTGTGAGGAGCGAAAGGGCTGCCAACGGTGAGAGAACTGGGGACTGCACGCCTGGGCTTCGGAACCAAATAGCGGGCGGCGTCCTTGATCAAGAGCGGAAATGCCGGCAAGAGTACGAGAGAACTATTCTCAGCCCGAATGTCAAACGCAACGTGTAGGAACGACAGAGACACATTCCTTCCCCGCGTGATCAGCGGCCCACTCGTTCCTTCCAAAAGAGTCTCGAAGTCTCGGTCGCCTTTTATGCGATAAGCGCTCTTCACTTCGAGATTCCGCAGATCAACGCCGCGCAATAGCTCATCGCTCTTGGGTTGACGAACCAAGCCAATCTCGTCGACTTTGAGACCCTCGCGAAACGGAAGATTCGGCGCCCATGAATTGAGCAGAATGTAGGCACCGTCGGGAAGCGCCCGTCTTTCTTTCACACCGTGAAGAATCGTGAGGTCATAGTCTTTGGCCTGACGCCACTTCCCGGAGCTCGTCTGTGCCGCAGCGGTAAGATCGAAGACTCCGTCCAAGGCAGCGAGCGCATTCTTTACAAATCTATTGCCTTGATCCGAGACCACAAGCACTTTGAGGCGGTCCATCTCCGGCGACCAGAAATGGAGGACATCGTCCAATGGGAAGCTATCATTCGAACACGTCCAAGTAAGAGTCAACCAAATACCCGGAGGCACATCAGCTTCAATAGCAAGGGAGCGTTCTTCACCGCTCGCGAGATCGACTTGTGTTTCAGAGAGTATCTCGCCGGCCGCAATCAATGAGACTGTGCCACTCACGACTCCCGATCCAAAGCAGGAAATTGTCGCGTCCAAGATTGCACTGCCCTGACCTGTGGCTTCGACTTGAAAGCGAGTAAACCCGGCATTGACTCCCGGAGTCTCAACAACGACGAATCGAAATCCGAGCTCTTCCAAAGCGTCTTGGTCGGACGAGGGGAAGCAACGATCCGTGAGCAAGATCAGATCTGCTTCTTGTTGGGAAACAAGGACTTCCAAGGTGTAGTCCATCAGTTGAAGGCTCGACAGTTCCCCGCCAAAGTCGATCGAACTCTCAAGGAATGAGGCATAGCGCGCGTCGCCGGCACCGAAAGGTACCGAGGGTGTGATGCTATTGGAGCACAAAGCAATCGACGTCGGCCCGGCATCAGTCAGCGCCTGAAGATTTTCGCGGAGCCAGTCTTTCGCCAAATCGAGGCGCGATTGACCAGACTCATTCTCGGCAGCCATCGACCGACTCACGTCGATCACAACAAGAGTAGGCCTCTCAACCGGGGACGTCGACTCGCTTTGGGGCCCAGCCCAGGCAAGAATCAGAGACACTGCTATGAGAAGTTGAAACAGCAAACCAAGGAGGTCTCGTAGCCTCCTGCGTTTCCGAGGCATCCGATTGTGGTTCGCCCGTTCCCACAGGAACAGATGCGGCACAGAGACCGTCTTCGCTGGTCGCCGCAAAAGATATAACAGTGGGATCGCAAGAACGGCCCACAGCCACATGAGGTTTTCTGGATGCGCAAAGCTCAAGCCAGCACACCTCCGCGAAGCAGTGCCTGCGTGACAACTCGCTCCAAGGTCCAAGCCGTGTCAAGACGGGCGTAAGCGATATCGTTGCCGGCGCAGAACGTCTCGACACCTTGACACCAATTGCGGACTTCGTCTTCATAGGCGTCGATCATCTGCTTCGAAACATCACGCTTCATCGATTTCGACGACTCAATATCAACGAGCTTCGTTCGACCATGCAGCTTGGGCCGTAGTTCTTCTCGGTCGAGAACGTGGAGCGCGCCTACGCGATAGCCTTGGTGACGCAGAAACTGAAGAGGCTTGCTATAGCCACTCTCAGCAAAGAAGTCTGACAAGACCAAGGCAACTCCACGCCCACGTCTCTTGCCAACCATGCCCCGCAATTCCGCTTGAAGATCAAAGTCTCCACCGGCTTCAATCGAACCGAGTCTTTGGAATAGAGGGCCAATCGCGTTGCGCCCAAAGAATGGCGCTGAGCCCTTCTTCTTGTCCTGGGGAAGGATCGCCAAGTCAACGCGGGCATGACGATTCAGCGCGATAAAAGATAACGCCGCCGCCACTTTCTGAGCGAAAATCATCTTGTTGTTGCCACCGAAATCCATGCTGCCGGACGCGTCCACAACAAGCAGGAGATTCAGATTCTCTTCGGCATCGAATTGCTTCACAAGCAGCTCGCCAAGGCGAGAATAGACATTCCAATCGAGGAATCTGAGATCATCACCTTGGGAGTAGCTCTTGTGACCTCGAAAAAGAGAACCGGCACCACGTCGCCGGGTCCGGACATCTCCTCTGAATTCTCCAGAGAGAATTTTTCGAGCGACTATGTCGAGCTTTTCCAGCCGAGCCAGAAATGCGGAATCGAGGAGATCTATGCCGAGGTTCATTTCTTCTTCTTCTGAGGTGCCGCGTTTCGAATGCCGTCTAAATACTTACGAACCAAACGTCGCTCTTGGTTCCCAAGATTTAACTTTTTCAGCTCTGCTTCTTCCACTTCGTCGTAGCCACGAGTTTTGATCCCTGTCGCTGTTGGAGCCTTGGGTGGTGTGGCCCCCTTCTCCTTCTCGCGATCAAAGACACGTACTTTTCGTTTCTTCGTTTTGTTGCCAGAAAACAGAGGCTCGACGACAAAGGGCTTCGCTTCAATTTTCTCTGGCGGCTTCGCTCCGGGTTGCTTGCCTGGTGCCTGCCGCGGTTTCTTCTCGGGCTTCTTTTGCTCTTTCGGCTTCTTCTCGTTGTCTTTCTTTTTGGGCTGAGGCTTCGGCTTTGGCTTCTTCTTCTCTTGTTTCTTCTTTTTCACAGCCGTTGGCGTCTTGGCGCGGAGCTTCTCAGCATTCTCTGCAATCTGAAGTACAATGCGATTGCCTGGCGCCGGACCATCAAACCCTGGTTCTTGGGTCTTGGCGTAGATGAACGGGTCAATAGCCAAGAGGCCACGCCGATAGCGGTCGATTGCTTTGAGCCGATCACGGATCTTCATGCGGATCACGGTCTTTTCACCAGCCAAACGTGGGAGCATCTGCCCCGTGGGCATCGGCAAGGGCATGTTCGCTTCGCCGTCGACAAGAGCAACGGCGCCAATCATCACCCCTTCTGGGAGAGGCTCCAAGGTCTCGACCTCAACGATCAGAGTGATTTCATCACCCATAAAGTAGAGCTTCTTATCACTGTGCACTCGTACTTTGACTTTACCTTCGAATTGGAGGATCTCTGTTTCTGCTGGTTTTTCACCGGCCACATTCGAATTCGCTTCATCAGCGCCAGCGGTGATCGCTTCTTGTTCTTTGTCCTTCGGGCCCAAGAGCCCTTTCGGAAACGCTGGAACCATAAGAACGAGCACTGTCAGGATCACGGCGAAGACATCGCGCTTGAATGCAAAGAGCGGAATTCGCAATGCCGGGCGTTTCTTTGTGGCCAATGACGGCAACCGTGCCTCGGCGCGCTCCAAGAGCGAAGGAAGGAACAGCGACTGCTTTTCCTTCAACACATAGTCGGCCACGGTCAGAAACATCTCTTGAGTTTGCCCCAGTTGATCGACTTCTCGGGCAGCGACCATCGGGTCTCGCGGTTCAAATAGGAGACGCACCAGGGCAAGAAGACTCGCCAGGGCAAGCACGCCGCCCACGATCATGAGTCCGGTCAGAAAAGGAGACTCACAGGCCCCCTGCTCGACGCGCAGAAAGAACGCAAAGATTGGGGCAATGAGAACGAGCAAATCAAACAGAACAACAAAGGTGGCACAGAAACGACGCCAACGTCGGGGACGTCCAAGCATCGTCAAGCCATGGATTATGGAAGCTTCTCCACTCATGGGCTAATTGTGGGCCCATCAGGCCATCGCCTCAAGCGGATGTGACGATCTTTATTGGTGTTTTGGGAGAAAGGGCGGGGAGAGAGAAAAAGAAAAAGTCAGGGAAACTTTCCTAAGAAGAAGGAAAAGGGAATAGAAGAGGGAAATGTGAGATGTGAGGAAAGTTTTACGCCTCAAGCAACCCTGACTTTTTCGATATTCGTCCGAGCAATCGAAACCGCTCGGTTATTTCATTTTTGACTACCTTCGTAGTAATGTTCGGCACAAAGCCCAGACCACATTCTTCGGTCCAGCCTTGATACGTCCGGCACAGTAAATCTCCGTGAATCGATCCGCAGTTTCTTTGCGGTCTTCACTTTGATTGGCCATCCTGCCTGACAACATGTTGTATCGGCATGGAAACCTATGGACTGAAGCAAACTGAGATTTTTGGGGGCATTGGCAAATGCGACTCATTCATCATAAACCAATCATGAGATGAAGAAGATGTAAATCACTGAGAAATTAGTCGACTACGAATGAAACGCCTTTCGAATTCCCGGCTAATTCAGTCGTAATAGCCGCTCTCAGGGGGCAAGCCCTCTGATTACGTGGATGTTGCTGATCGAGCTTAAACAAGGTTGACACAAGAGCTTGCCAAGTCTGTGCCTCGACGTTTAGGCTCCTAAGCACAAACACCTGGAGAAGACCAAAACACATGTCTGATCAACCTGTTGTCACGACAAAAAACCTCGTCAAACGATTCGGCAGCCAAGTTGCCGTCGATGGAATCTCACTAACTGTTAATCAGGGCGATGTTTACGGTTTCTTGGGTTTGAACGGAGCCGGCAAAACGACCTCTATGCGCATGCTGATGGGTCTGCTCAGGGCAGATTCAGGTTCGATTCGCATTTTTGGTGCCGAATCGGTCGCGGACCGCCGCCAAGTGATGGCTCGGGTGGGTGCCATGGTTGAAAGTCCGTCCTTTTATGGGCACATGAGCGGCCGAAAAAATCTCCAACTTCTTGGATCTTTGGCCGGCCCCTTGCCTAAGGGACGAATCGACGAAGTCCTGGAAATCGTCGGTCTCAGTGATTCCGGGAGTAAGAAAGCAAAACACTTCAGCCTGGGAATGAAACAACGCCTATCGATCGGCCTGGCGATTCTCGGTGAACCAGACCTCGTTGTCCTCGATGAACCCGCCAATGGGCTGGATCCCAACGGCATCATCGAGATGCGCCACTTGATTCGTCGTCTCAACCAAGAGAAAGGGACGACCTTCATTGTTTCCAGCCATCTACTCTATGAGATCGAGCTGATGTGCAATCGCATCGCGATTTTGGAAAAGGGAAGACTGCTCTACGAAGGACCGCCGGAATCGTTCGGCCGCCAAGACACACCGAGGTTTCGTGCCTGCGGCAACAAGAACAGCGAGATTAAGAAGATCCTGACCAGTGATGAACGACTGAAGAATATCACCGACAGTGACGAAGGTGGTGTCCTATTTGAATGCGAGCATGAACTACTTCCGAGCATTCACAAATCACTCGCCCTCTCCAATGCTGAGCTATACACCTTGCAAGAGGAAAAGATGACCTTGGAAGAATTCTTCATTCAAAGAACCGGTGATGAACAGGCGGGCTTGCCATCATGAAATCGGCGACCTCCTTCCCCACTCTCAATTGCCTGAAGTTCGAATTCCGCAAGCTTCTCGGCAGGCGCTTGCCGGTCATTATTTTCGTCTGTGTTGTTGTCAGCATTTTCGGCAGCCTTTGGTTAGAGAACAATGGCCTTGAACCAAGTCAGAGCTACGCCCTCTTTGCTGCTCTGCTTCAACGCTCGATGCCTTTGGCAAGTTTCCTCGTGATGATCATGGCGACGCTCTGTCTCAATGAAGAGGTTGCGGCAGGTTCCCTGCGGGCCGTTCTGTTGAGGCCGGTATCAAAAACGAATTTGCTTTCGGCGAAATTGATATTGAACATGAGCTTCGCGTTCTTCCTCGGCATCACCGTTCTTGGGATCTCGTGGCTCACTGTCGAAATGACGAGCGAGTTCTCGGCCATCATGATTGAGATCAGTGGCTTAGAACCTCGGGTCGTGTTTACCAATGCAGCGATGCAGGCCATTTGCTGGAAGCTGGGCGCTGCTATGCTTGCCCCGCTCTTGGCTTCTGCCGCCTTTGGCACTCTGATCTCTGTCTTGATCGAATCAGAAGGGACGGCAGTCGCCATTGGCACTTTCTTGTTTTTGGCCATGCAAGCTGCCGGCCCCATCTCCCAAGACTTGGCACCTTATTTGTTCCCAACGTACTTAGAACTACCAATTGCCCTCTTGGCCGAGCTCGCTGGCCAAGATCAAAGTAGGCAGGGCATTGTCGATTCCTGGGGACCCCTTTCCGCGGGCTACACGGCGCCTTTGGGAATGGCCCTCCTGTTCTCAATCATTGGCCTCTTGGTTTTTGAAAAGAAAGACGTGGCATGTTGAAGCTCTTTGTTTGCCTTTTGATTTCGCTCTCCTTCCAATCGACATTAGCCAGTCAGAAAACTCGGCGCGCCGAGTTTGATGCGAAGATCGACGATTGGTTTATCTTCGATCTCGATGATGACGGCGAACGAGAGATTATGGCTTTCTTTCCGCTCAATGAATCAGGGCGTCCCTATGCACTTGCCACCCGTGTTGGCGATCAGTACGTCATAGAAAAAGGAATCATGGACCGTCGCGTGGTGTCCATGGCACTCGGTGAATTTGGCATGGGCCCCGGGCTGCAAATTGCGCTCATTCAACCCGACCAAGTGACCTTCATGGGCAAGAACAAGGACGGCAAGCTCACGGCGGTTGGCAAAAGTATTCCATTTCGAGCGATCATTCGTAGCCCTTTAGCCGCGGCCCCCGGATTCTGGCATTGGAACACCGACATTGACGGTGACGGCAAAGATGACCTCTATCTGCCGGGTGATGAGGGGCTGGTAGTTCTCTTTGGTGACGGCAAAGGCGGCTTCCATCAAAGGCTCGATGTGCCGATGGCCGGCTCGCGACAAGTTGATCCCTACAGTTCAGGTCACCTCGACTTTGAACGTTCTTATCCAAGTCCATCGTTCCTGGATGTCGACGGCGATAAACTCGTGGACATCTGTTGGTTTGACGAGAAAGGACTTTCTTTCGTTCCCCAAGGGCCGGTTCGTACTTTCGACATTTCCAAGAAGAGTTCCTTCAATTTGGAGTGGCTTTCTGGAGGTGATTCCGGAGGGGTCTTAGAGAAGACCGAGATCGAGCTGAAGGACGTCAATCAAGACCAGCTGCCAGACTTGTTTCTCAGCAAGATGTCGACACCCGCAAGTGGCATCACCAAGATGAGCACAACTCTGGTCATTCTATTGAACCAAGGTAAGGGAAAATTCGCCAAGCGCCCCGACTTCGCGCTTCGCATCGGCGGCATCATCGGCAACGGCCCCCAACTTACCGATCTAAACGCAGATGGCCGCCCCGACTTAGTCTTCGGTTCCTATGGCACATCAGTGTCAGATGCGATCCAACGAGCGATGGGCAATATCAAAGTGAGCTTCAACGTCTACATCGCAAAGAAGGACGACAAGAACCCCTTCCTTGCCCAGCCTGACTTGACCGCCAACTATCGCGTTCCAAAGTCGGACTACGCCAAATGGAGCGTCCGCAACAACTACATCCTGCACGAGGATCTGAATGGCGATGGGATCGCCGACCTCTTTCAGATGGTGCCAACGAAGGGTGGCCATATCTTGAGCGTGAGTGCTGGTCGCAAAGATAGAGGCAAGCCACTTGTGTTTGATGACAAGCCTTTCATTTCGGCGATCGAAGGTGACATCAAGAACGTGACCTTTAGAACCATGACGACCAACAAGCCAGTCTGTATGGTGATCATCAAAGATCGATCCTTGGTTACGATCACGCTTGATTGAGAAACGCTGGTTGGGCGATTCCCTTACTTGCGACCGCGATAGTGATACGGGTGTGCGTAGCTATCGCGTCCACGCCAGAGGAATGCCCGCATCATTTCAAGCAATCGATCGCGATCTTCCGGTTGACGATCATAGAGGTTGACCAACTCCTCCGGGTCATTCTTCAAATCGAACAGCAAGGCGTAGTTTTCCCGCCGATGAAAGTGGAGCTTAAGGCCACTATCTTCAATCAAGGAATAGGCGTCTTCGAAAGCACATAAAGATGTGATGTAACGCCGCTGAAGCTGGTCCGTCTTGCCGGTCGCGATCGGCAACAAGCTCACGCCATCGAAGATGTTCTTAGCGCCCGGATCGAGTATGCCCATTAATGTCGGAGCAATATCGATCGTCGCAACTGGAGCCTTCACGCGCCGCGGAGTGACACCAGGCACCTTCATGATCAAAGGGACTCGGATTTGCTCTTGGTAAGGCAGAAAGCCAGCCCAGCGTCCGTGCTCCTTTAAACCGGTTCCATGGTCGGCGACGAGCATGATAATGGCGTCATCATAGACACCAAGTTCTTTGAGCGTGTCTAAGGCAAGCTTTGACAGCGCATCAACTTTGACCATCTCGCCGTCGTAGAGATCGATATTCGAGGGGCCAAAGTCAATGAGTGGATTGGCATTGCGCCACGGGAAGTGGGCGCCAGTCAGATGCAGGAATGTCAGGCTGCCATCGAGCGCATCCTTGCCGTTCTTCTCGACGAGATCACGCCAAGCTTTGATGACGTTTCCTGTTTTTTCGGCGTCGGGGCGTTCGCGGTCAAGTCCTTGGGGATGAAGCGCCAAGTGTTGAAAGACACTGCCGTCGTCTGAGGCTGGCGGGCCGCCGCGCTTAAAGGACTCCAAACTGACACCGTTGTAATCAGTCCCAGTCGCTGTAATCAGGAAATTGCGATAGCCCTTCTTGCGCAACTCATGCACAAAGAACGGGTGATGCTCTTGGCTCAGCATGTAGCGCGAAGAATACCGTCCGGTAAAGAGATGCCTGACTCCACAAGTGGTTGCTGTTGCTCCACTATAGGCATCTTCAAAGATCACAGACTCAGCAGCCATGGCATCAAGATTCGGAGTCGTCGGACGCTCATAGCCGTAGCAGCCCATATGATCGGGGCGAGCGGCATCCCAAAGTATGATGACGATCGGAGGCTTCTTGCCGACGAGCGGCGCTGGAACAAGAGTCGGCAAAGTGCCTTCGCCCTCCCCATGCACCACAAAGTCAACGTTCGCGGCCTGCGCCCCACTCTCGTCAACCGGGCGAATCAATTCGCGCAAGCTCGACTTCTTCATCATGAAGCCGAAGCGAGAATACTCGTTAACCACCAACGCCACGTCACCGCTCAAAGCGCGAAATGAACTGCCGAAGCCGAAGAGTAGGACTGCGCCCAAGACCCACGCGGTTGCACGGCGAATTTCGAATTTGCGAATCGAAGGCAAGACCGAACCGAGAGCGAAGACACCAAGAACAGCAACATTCACTGCAGAAATGA
>JBLINQ010000106.1:0-17767 GCA_047639315.1 Planctomycetota bacterium | reverse complement strand
CAACTCCACGTCTCTCTGCAGGTCGCGGAAAGAGGTCGCATTCATCGATTTGTCATCACACTTTCTTTGCCCAACTCAGCGCTTTCGGCCCACGCCGAAGAACCTCATCTTCGTAATTCCTTTGACCGCGCGCTGAAGCGCCTTCTCCGCCAGCTGAAGGAATACAAAGAACTCATCCGCCGGGAGCACCTGCACAATAGGGCGCGTGCGGACAAGCAGGCAGGCGTGCCCATCGACGAATTGGCAATTGGGCAAGTCGTTGCCGATAAGGATCTCGACAAGTTCAAGGCTGGCTTGGGTAAACACATTACCAGCCTGGAGTCATTGATCTCATCCGAAGTGTTGGAGTTGACGCGTAGACATCCAGGCCTTGAGCTCAACGAAAAAGAACTCTTGGAGCGCACGCTGACTCATGCGCTCGATTTCTTTTACCACAAGCCACGGCATCTCAGTCGACGAAGCTGGTTGTTCCGTTCTGCCATGGCCGTCCTCGATGAAACAGTACCGCCGCATAGTGGTATTCAGGATCCGACAGCAGCCCCGGCGCAACCCATCGAATTGGGCGGATGGGAGGTGGTCATCAATCACGAAGATGATGCTATCGCGACTGAGGCAGCATCGATGTTAAGCACGGAACAACTAAAGCCCGTTGTTGAATCGAAACTCAGCGAACTCCCTCGCGACTGGCGGCGCGCTTTCCGTATGCACTACGTTGAGGGATTCGATGCGCAAGAAATTGGTGAACTGCTCGACCTTGATGACCAACAGGTCATGTTCCGTCTGCGGAGTGCCGCCGAGTTCTTACGCGATCACATTTCCGAGTTTCGAGGACAGTAGTGGATTTTCGCGCCTTACTGCTCATCGCGACTGCAGCCCTCTTGCTTGGGGGCTGCAGTCGGTCGGCAGAAAAGACGGATGAAATCTATTACTACGGAGCCTGGATGGCCATCCATGGCAGTGATGGGTTCTTGACCAAGCGCGGTGAAGACCAAATGAGTCATGTTCGCGAAGTTGGTTTCGGTTGGGTGGCTTACGCGCCCGAGCCGACAATGGAAGATGTGACGCAGCCGACGATCACAGATTCATCAAGCCTCGAGCATCATCGTCAGGTTATCCGCCGACTCAAGGCCAAGGGGCTTCGGGTTCTGCTCTTTCCACGTATCGAAAGTCCGACCTTTTTTCGTGCCAAAGATCCTCTTTGGCGCGGCGACATAAAGATGACCAGCCCCGAAGATTGGGCCAAGTTCCATGACAACCTTGGAACAGTTTTAGAGAAATACGCCGGCCTGGCAGAAGAAGAAGAAGTAGGGCTTTTTTGCCTCGGCCTCGAGTACCGTCATTCGACAGTTGACTTCCCGAATGCGTGGCGAAAAATTGCCAAACGTGTCAGGGCAAAATATACGGGCAAAGTCACTTATTCCGCGAATTGGTACCGAGAATACGAGCAGGTCAAATTCTGGGATGCTTTGGATTACATTGGAATCGGCGCGTACTTCCCTGTTGCTGACCAACCGAAAGCTTCCAGGCAGTCGATGCGCGCTGCCTGGCTTGGCATCCAAGCAAGACTGCGAGGGCTTTCGCAACTCCATAATCGCAAGATCATCTTTACCGAAGTGGGCTACCCGGCGTTCGATCAAGCTGGTTGGAAACCGTGGGAATGGACAACCAAGGCAAACAAGTCCATTGATTACAAACATCAAGCCGACTGCTATCGAGCATTCTTAGATGCCTTCGACAAGAAAGATTGGTTTCAGGGATTCTTCGTTTGGCGCTATCACACAGACACGCGCTACATCGAAGATTGGGAGTACTGCCCGCAAGGCCATGAAGCAGAAAGCGTCCTCAATGAGAGGATGTGTTCCACCAAGTAGAGCGGTTCTTTATGGGCCCCAGCGCCGATTACGATCAGAGGGTTCGATTACGGAATGAGGCGAATCGAAGTTGAGACGAGGCTGCCAGCAATGCCAATGTCTCTCAGTTTTCCAGTCAGAACGCGGAAGTTTGATTCGTCTAGGTTGGCGCTCAGAGATTTGGCCTCCTGGACAATCCTCAGCTTGACCGTGAGTTCAAAGATTTCACCTTCAAACATCGGAAGTCGATCTGAATGGGTAAAGACAAAGAACCCGACGCGTTGGCCAGCTGCAAGGTTCGGATGCGCCTTAAGGTCGTAGCCACCAAATTCATCCGGCAACTCCAGGATTTCTGAGAAATCAAACGACTCTGCCCGACCCGACTTGGGCTCGAGACGAATCACCTCTCCATTGGCGGCAACAGCCACAACATAAGCATAGACTTGGCGGGTATCAGATCGTGGCAAGAGCCGAATGTAGACCAATCGGCTCACACTGAGTCTTCCCGACTCTTGTTCTCCTGCGCCGCGCGCCCCGACCGTCATTTCTCGACCACGCATCCCATATGAGTCGACCTGGTCTTCTACCTTGAGAAGATCCGGAAGATACATGACGGCAAGCGCGACCAGAATAAGAACTATCAGAGCACCAAATGACACTCGAATGAGCCTCGGTTTCGCCCAAATCAGCAGCTCCGATTGGGCTGGAGAGTTGCGCTCGGGCCGAGAGACTCTGATTAGAGGAAGGTCATCGGCTTCGTCTAATTCTCCACCTCGATTCAACAAGAGGTCGGCGCATTGATCACAAAAGACCAAATGACGGCGCGCGTTGCGCTCCTCTTCCCCCGTGACTGAGCCCGTTGTCAGAGACATGATCCAGTCGTCATCGAGATGTCCGGAGTCTTCCGCTTTCTCACGAATGGACGCAATAGACGGAGCTTCCGCTACTTGTGTCAACAGCGCATCGAGAGCTTCGATTTGTCCATCAAGTTCCGGCATCAATCAGCTTTGAGTCCTTTCAAAAGAGGGAAACGGATTGCTCGAGATGACGGGGTCATTAATTCTCAAGAAAGTAGATCTCCCGGACTATCCAACCCGAATTCCTTTTGGAGAATCGTGAGCAGTGACTTACGCCCTGTCGAAAGGAGGCGCTTGATCGTCTTTTCCGATACCGACGAGCGAGTGGCCAAATCGGCAACCCTACGTTTTGAGAAATAGTGGGCGGCAATGACGGCGGCTTCGCGCATGCCTCGCTCGGAAGACACAGAAAGTCGGTCAATGGCCAAGAGGCAGACCCGTGCCGCCTCTTCAGATTTGCTCGCGGCGGGGTTCTTGCCCACGGCTTCTTCGTCAAAAATGTCAAATGTCGCTGGCCGGCGCCAAACAAACTCGGAGCAAGATGGGTCGAGGCGCCTCGGATCTGTGCTTGGTGAGACTCGATCTCCCCACCAAGGGTTCGGCACCAACTCCCCACCATCTTCGGTGATGAATTCTAACTGACAACGCTGTGGGGTATTCCTGCTGAAATTCTCGCAAGCGCCGCAACGCAGTCGAGTAATGACCTTCTGATGACGGAGATAGTCAATAACTTGGTTGCGCAGAAACCGAGGGAGCCAACGCCGGAGCGCAGGGAGGGTCTTCAGCAGTTGACCAGGAAAAGCCAACCCTGGCCCCAAGAGCCGCATGATTGCCTCTTGGAATAGGTCGTCGGCGTGGTCGGTCACCAAAGGGAAATTGCGACGCATGATAATGTTGAGTCGGCTACGTATGTGCCGATCCAATTGGCACGGCCCCTCACTCAACAGCTCTGTCAAATTGCCGTCGAGAATGAGACTGCATTCGCGATCAGGGCCGGTACCAAAGCGGCAGGAAACGCACACCACTGGCACAACCTCGCTCTTGCCGTCCGTATTTGATCCAGGGCTCTGGGACATCAACTCCGCCGTAATTCATTCCGATTGGACCAGTGCCACCATCTTGGCGACTCGCGGCCGGTGTGCAAGTCCTTACTGGGCAAAGGCTCACGATAACTCGCTTAATATCAAAATAGAATTGGCTCTTGGGCGTATGTCCGACGAACCTAAATCTGAGCCTCCCTCAATACGGGCATGCCGAAGCGGAGTAGAACGACCATTTCTCGGCTGGCAACGTTGTCCATATCAGCATAGGCTAAAGAACCGAATTCGGACTTGGAAGAGCAGAATGAACCTCATCGCAAACGCAACTGGCGAGAACTTCTTCGAAATGGGCTTGGCTGTTGTGGGCGCGTTTCTTGGTGTCCTTATTTTGCGTGCCATAAACCGCAAGGTGAATGTCTTCACCCGAGGCACCGTGTCCTTCATGCTCACCGCGCTCATCATCTTTACCGCCGTTGATACGGTCGCGATCATGAATGGTATCCGCAACAATCAGACGACTGCACGCTCCCTGGCGGATCATCACACTGTTACTTCGATTGTATGTTCCTGGATCGATCAAGGAGCTGATCTTGCGGCGCACCAAGTTTCCGGCGACCTAAATCAAGAAACTCTCATTTCCGATCTTCGGGCTGCGGAAGAGGACATCGCCATTGAGTTAGAACGAAAGAACGCCCGAGGTGAAACCATGGGAGACCTCAAGCTCGTTGCGCTTTCGGTTGATCGTTATGGCCGAATTGATGGCATGTCTCGACACAGCCGACGATTCGATTTCAAAGCTCTTGTGGACGACGGCGCATCCTATCACCGTGTGGAAGGCCGTGTTTCAATCCGGCATCGGGGTGAAAATGGAATCAGCATCGTTAACTTCAAGAGTGGCATAGACAAGGCCTTCAATGACAGCCCGCGCCTCGTGGCAAACGCCTACAGCGGGGCTGATTCCTACAGATCCGACAACTATCACCTGGATTCTCGGCGGGGCTACCTGATTCGCAGAAACTTGAGCCCAAAAGACGACTAATCACCAACGATAGCTTCGAATGCTCGATTCTAACTGGGACATGCGCTCAGTGATTTGCAATTGTTCCTCGAGCAGGTCTGGATTCAAGAAGCGAATCATGAAGACCACGGCACAGAGAATGAGGGCGAAAGAGACGAGGACCAAGGTCAGCCTTAGAAGTGCTGAGACTCGGTAGCTTAACTGCCTTGGCAACCACAAAACGTACTCCCAAAGCCGTCGCAGAGCTCCCCCCTTCGATCTCAACTCCGCAGACCACCCCAATGTAGTTCGGAAATGGCGCGCAATACCGTGAACCATAGGCAGTAGCAGTGAAGCTGAGATGATGAGAAGTGCAATAGAAATGCCGCAATAGAGGGTGTTCCGGCCAATCCCGCCAGGTAAATCGTCGAGGGAAATTTTGCCCTGATTGAGGCCCCAAATCAGCGCAGCCATGCCGCCGATAGGGAGAATATTGATGAGGAGAAAGCCAAAGAACTTCCCCTTCTTCGAACTCCTTTTCTTCAGATCTTCTCGAACCATGAAGTAGATGCCTCCTCACTTGGCTGGGATTTAGTCGCTCACCCTGCCCTGACCTAGGAAAAACTGCGATCTTCTGCTTTCGCACCCGGGCCCTCAATTTCGTATCAAGCCTTGGAGCCTCTCAATATAGAGCATGATCCAAGGTCCGGAAACATCTTCAAATTGAACTCGGCCCCGATTCTGGTGATTTCATGATCCATGGCTCGCTTCAGAGCCAAATCAGCGCGTCGGTTGTCAATCTGGGGCGCCTTATCGCTATTTGGACACTCATTTGGGCCTGATGTGTTATTTTGATGGCCCCCACTTCTGGGGCAAAACTAGTCACGATCCATTGATGACGAATCTTACGCTATGAAGCTAAATCTAAATCGCACAACGTCTTTTCTCCTTTTGGCCTTCGCCATCCTTTCGACTTCCGTATCTGGTCAAGCCGACTACAACGCTGCTAAGAATCAGTTCAAGCGTGGGATACGA
This sequence comes from Planctomycetota bacterium, assembly GCA_047639315.1. Taxonomy (GTDB): domain Bacteria; phylum Planctomycetota; family DRQF01; genus S139-23. The sequence goes on along the minus strand of JBLINQ010000106.1, from coordinate 11,988 downwards.
AGCGAAAAGTTAAGCGATCGCCGAAGCGCGATCCGCCGGATCAGATCAACTCAAGATCCACGCGGTGTCAAAGACATGCTGACCTTTGTTCACAAGAGCCGCAAAGAAAGCGTCAAGTTAGAAAAGAAGGCCCGGCCTCTCTTGAAGAAACTGGCCAAGGCAAGAGGAGAGTTCGACAAGCGACTCAGTGGCTATTTGGCCCAGAATCCCGGCTCGCCGACCTACCCCAAGGGTTTAGTCGGCCAGTTGCCAGAGAAAATTGATGCGATGGTCGCCGACCTCGCACCAGTCGACAAGAAGCTCCGCCTCGAAAAATCAACCGAAGAGATGCTCAAGACAGCGATCGGTGATTTGATTTCCAATTTGGAAGAGTCCGCCCAACTTGAAGCGACAAATCTGTTCCTTAGCCAATACGAGAAGCTAAGAAAGACAGAACAGAAGGCTCTCTATTTAGAGATCCTTGGCTACATTCATAATCCCCAAGCCGTGATTGGCTTGGTCGGAATTGCAGCAAATGCAAGCGATTCCACGAGTCGTGTCGCCGCCCTTAAAGCCCTCGAACGTCTTGGTGACCATCGTGGCGGCAAGGCAGTCAAAATCGCCTTGAGTGACGAACAATGGCAGGTTCGCGCCACTGCTGTTGAAGCCGCCCGCCGCTTTGCGTCGATCGACATGATCCCTATTCTCATCCAGCGCCTGAAGGCCGAACAAGGTCGCGTTCGTGGTGACATTATCCTGACTTTGTCGATGCTCGCGGGTGTTGACTATTCCGAGAATACAACGCTGTGGGAAAGGTGGTGGAAGGAGAATGAAAAGGAGTTGCGGGAGATCGTCAAGAATCTGAAGTCTGAGAATATCTCTGACCAGGCTGTGGGCCTCCAGAAGATGGAGGCGCATGGATTCTTATTGGCTGCCCGCCGAATCTTGGAAAAGCGCGGCCTTACTTTGGCTGCCATCAATGCTGAGGAAAGTCGCCGTCTTGTTGACCCGAAAGTGGGCTCCGAAATAAAAGAGAACACTGAAGACGAGGACGCCGAGCTCGCGGCTGTCGGAAAGACCATCGCGGAACGCGATGAGACGGTGAGAGAAGCCGCTCTCAAGAGTCTCGTCATGGAGCCATTTGCCAGCACATGGAATCCCAAGAAGCGTCAAGAGCTGATTCAGCTCATGGGCTCCGTCGGAGGCAAGAAGGCCATAGCCAGACTGGTTGGCCTGATGCGAGTGCGTGAAGGTCACGAAGAAGGTGACTTCAATCGGCGCATGAAACGTCGAGAGAAGGAAGGTCGTATCGGCGTGAAATGGCGCTACGATCCCAAAGAACGGATTCACGCAGTCAATGCTCTGGCGCTTTGCGCCACTGGCACAAATGACGAAATGGAACAGTTACGAAAGATCTTCTCCGAAGAATCAACCTCCGTTGAACTCATGTTAGCCGCTATCACCGCATACGAGAAAGTCGACACCAAGCGATCCGTTTCTGCCATGATTCGCGCCCTCGGTGAGATCACCAGTCAGGGCGAAGAAGCGAAGAATCGCACCGCTGGCGTTGCCAAAGCACTGACCGACGCACTACGCCGCAGCACCGCTCAAGAAATCGGTGACTCCCATGATGAATGGACGGCATGGTGGGACAAATCGGAGTCTGACTTCAAAACAGCCAGCGAGAAGTTGAAGGAAGAGAATCCTGGAGTAGCGGCTGCCGGCGAAGAAGTTGGGGGCACACGGTTTTATGGCATCAAGACTTACTCAAAACGCATCGTCTTTATCCTCGACATCTCTGGAAGTATGAACGAGCCCGCAGAGTACGAAGGCAAGACCAAGATTCAGGTCGCCAAAGCAGAACTGACAACAGCCATCTCTTCCCTGCCAAAGGATGCACAATTCAATATCATCTTCTATTCCACCGACTATCACGTGTGGCAGAAGAAATTGGTTGTTGCTGACGCCAAGATCAAGAAAGCCGCAAAGTCATTCATCGCAGATACCAAAGCCGGAGGTGGAACCAACATCTACGAGCCGTTGGTGAAGGTTTTTGACATTGCGGGTCGAGGCTCGAAGGACGAGGGTTATGGCGAGGTCGCTCTCGACACGATCTTCTTCTTGTCTGATGGACAGCCGACCGCTGGGCGTATCACCAAGCCAGAAGACATCTTGAATAAGGTGCTTGGGCTCAATTCTCTCAGGAAGATCAAGATTCACACCATTGGTGTCGGCAAGGGGCACGCGCGCGACTTCATGCGAAAATTAGCCGAACGCAGTGGCGGTAAGTACGTCTCGAAGTAGTAGAAGTAAAGCTCAGGTTTACTGATTCAAGAAAAGACACATACCGCAGGGTGTGTGTCTTTTTTTGTCAAAGAAGTCGATTGGTGATTTCGAGGATTGCATCGCCGTAGAGTTGAATCCGCTTTGAGCCAAGACCCTTAAGAAGAGCCAGCTCTTCCTTTGTTTTGGGCCGATGCTCGAGAATCTCGTTGATCGCGTGGTTCGGCAAAATCACTAAACGAGGCACTTCACGTTCTTCCGCCGGCTTCTTCCGCCATTCTCTCAACTCATCGTTGCACAGACCGATTTCTTTCGGCATGCGTGGCTTCTTTTCAGGCGCAACTGGCTTGATTTCACCAGTGAGGCCCTGCCGTACTGCTTCAACAATCTCTTCCTCGTAGGTGCGCCAGATTCGAGGACGAAAAGCTCGTTGCTTGGCAATCTGCGAGGCCGATGCTTTTTTGACCCGTGACAGGGCCAAGAGAGCCTGAGAGTTAGCAACCTTGAACGGTGGCAAGTTCTCTGCCTCCGCGATTCGCTCCCGAACCAAATAGAGGGCCTTCAGGACTCCGGCAGAGCCGACGTCTAACTGGCGGGCTCCTTTGATCTTTCGATAGCCCTCAGGGTCGACAACTCGAACTTTTCCCTGCAAGTCAGCGGTTCGCCGGAACTCAATTTCGACCTCTTCCATGAGATCTGCTGCTTCGACGGCAGTGACCAGGTAGTCGCGAATCTCATAAAGGTAAGCCACATCCTCGACGAGGTACTTGACGTATTTGTCTTCAAGAGGTCTTTGGCCCCAATTGTATTTCGTCAGACTCTTGTCGAGTTCGACTTCAAAGTATTCGAAACACAGCGCTGCCAGTCCGAGGCCTGGTTTGTCCAGCAGTTGGCTGGCCAGCATGGTATCGAATATGTTGCCAAACCGAATGCCAAAATCTCTGGCCATACAAACGACATCGTAATCGGCACCGTGAAGAATCGTTACGCGATTCGGGTCGGCAAAAATAGAGACCAGTGGGTCCAAGTCGCGCAGGGCAACGGTATCGATGAGGAAGATGTCGTCACCAGCGCGGAGCTGCACATAGCAAACCTGCTCCTGGTAGGCGTGCATGCTGTTGGATTCGGTATCGACCGCAAGCAAGTTGCAGGCCTCGATGGTCGGAAGGGCGCGATCAAGCGCAGATCGATCCCTGACGTGATGTATACGTGTTGCCATGATGACGAATCCTACCGAATTCACCTTCGGGTGACAGGGCCGAAATGCGATATGTGGTGTTCTGGCATGAAGATGGAAGCATCGTCACCGACGATATGGGCGTTCAAAGAGGAGAATTTGATCAATGAATGACTAAAAAATGGCCGATATAGGGGCAGGGGGAAGATCTGTGAACCGTGATTCAGAAGTCATCAACTTGATCGATTCGAGAGTGTCGCGCTTAGGCAAATCCACAAAGTTATGGATAGCGGCCTTATCTCTTGTCCTGCCATTAGTTGTCGGCCTTGCCGCCTCTGGTCTTTGGGTAAAAACCCAGGGCGAGGGTAGCAAGGCTCACATGGACCTTATTCTACGCGTAACGATTGCAGCGTTCGCCTGCATTTGCTTTATCGTCATGTATAGCCGTGGGGTTCAGCGTCGACGTCGTGGGCCCATATTGCTCAGCGCCGCTTTTCTGTTCTTGGCCGTTGCTGAGAGCTCCGCTGCTATCCATTCCCTATCCGAGGCTTCCGGCAGGACAGAAGCATCCCACGCGAGAGGGCTCTTGACCCTCATCGTGATCAATTTTGTATTCTCTGTCTTCCTCGTCTGGCCCGAACTTAAGAACAAATGGCTCGAGACGGACGCGAATTTCCGCGCCAACCGGGCAAGGATGCTTGCTGGGATCTTGGGCCTTTGCCTGCCCATCGTTTTCGCGAATTGGGCCCCAGGAGGCGCGATGATCACCGCCGTCAAGGCTGTGACTGGGCTGGCCCTCGTCTTTTTCGCCTATGTCGCTCACAAACACTGCCTACATTACGCTGACGAAAAAGAGCCTATGCGCTTGGCAACCGCTACCGTTGCAATTTCGGCTGCGGTAGCGCAATTCATGCTTCTGAGAGCCAGCGGGCCGGATATGGGCAGCTCAGTGCTGTTAGCGCGATTGATCTTGGGAAGTGCCCTATTGAGTCCAATTGCCGTACTCATTGCTAAAGATGCTCTGGCGGCAAATCGATCGCTGCCAGCCCAAGTTCGGCTCATCTTCAATTCGATCGTTCTCATTGTCGTGGTCGCGTCCACAATCGTCGTCACCCACTTCAACCAGGTACTTGAATCTCTCGATGCCAGTAGCGAGTTACGTCACATTTTTGGCATCCAACAGCGTATGGTGGTCCTGATGGCCGCTGGAATTCTCACTGCGATATGTGCAGCCATGCTAGTTTCCACCAGACGACTCCGTCTCTTCCTTAACAATGTAGAGGATCTCGTTGGGGCGACACGCGAGATGGCTCGTGGGCAATACAGCGGACTCACCACCAAAGAAGGCGAAGACGAACTGACCGCCTTGACGGTCTCTTTCAACGCCATGGCGGAGAGACTTTGCTTGCAGAACAGGGAGTTGAGCATTCTCGCGCATGTCATGGATGGCACAAGTGACCCTGTGATTGTTCTCAGTAAAGATCATCATGTCATCTACACGAATCGTGCGTTCAGCAAGAAGACCGGGTGGGAAAGGCGGCAGGTTATTGGCTCACCATACGATCGGTTGTTCTCAGAAGAATCCAGTCGAAAACACCTCGCCACCCTGTGCGAGCAAGTGGAACAAGGCGAGAGTACCGCTGGTGAGCTCAACATCGATATTCAAGGTGGTGGACGCCTGGCTTCCATGGTGACCATCTCACCGGTCGAAAATGGCGGCGAGACGATCTACCACGTCGCAGTCCACCATGATCTCCGACCGATGAAACAACTCGAAGCCGAGCGTGCCGAATTCGTTCGATCACTCTTAGATCTTCACCGTGTCGCCAAGAACATTGTCGAGTCACTCGACTTGGCCGAAGTTCAAAGGCGCGCTGTTGTCGGGATCGAAGTTGTCTTTGGTGCCAAAGCGCGCATTTGGATGCAAGAGGATGCCAATTGCCCTTCGACCTGTGGGCACCGCGAGACGTGCCGGCAAGATCGCCATTGCTTAAGATTGTTCGGTTCCTCCGCAGCCAATGCCATCTGTCATCCTTTGAAGGAAGGATTCCTTGGCCAAGTCATGACCCTGTCCACCAACCAGGTCTGCGAAAATCCAGCAGAACATCCTGAACTATTCGCCTGCGCCCCTGACAGCGAAGACATGACCGGCATCCGTGCGGCCTTCCCGCTTGTCGCTGCCGGCAGTGTGATGGGAGTCTTAGAACTAGCATTGCTGCCGGGCACCAAATCGAGCCAACTCGAAGTATTCGATCTCCTGGCGCAATTGTTGGCAGAGGCAATCTTCAACGCGAAGAACCACGAGCATTTGGCCGTCCAAGCCGAACGCATGGGCGAAATGACCGAGAACTTGAAGACTGCAATAGAAGCAGAAAAAAGTCACGCCTTCGAATTGCGCAAACTCAACGACAAGTTGCTCGAAGCAGACCGAATCAAGAACAACTTCCTATCAACGACGTCCCACGAATTGCGATCTCCGATCTCGGGGATGATGGGCTACTTGCAACTGATCATCGACGACATGGCCGAGGATCGCGAAGAAGAAATGGAATTCATCGTTGGGGCGCATGAGCAAGCTCAGGTCCTTCTTGATGTGATTAATGACGTCTTGGATCTAGCGAAAATAGACTCAGGGCAAACACAAATGGAGCCTGAGTCATTCGAGATTGACTCGCTCTTGAGTGAGGCTGAAGCGACCTTAGCTAAAGAAGCTGGCCGCAAAGGCATTCCTTTGGTTGTTCGACGTCAAGATGGCACTGGAGAAGCTTACGGCGACTACTTACGCATGGTGCAAGTCCTCTCTATTGTTGTTGGCAATGCCATTAAGTTCTCGGACGCAGGAACCATCACGGTTTCAGCAAAGACAAGAGACGAATTGGGGTTTGCCGAATTCCGCATAAAAGACGAGGGCATCGGACTCGCGGAGGAAGACCAGTCGCGCATCTTAGATGCCTTTGTTCAGGCTGATGGTGGCGACTCACGCCGGTATGGTGGCAGCGGATTGGGACTGACCCTAGCTCGAGATCTGTTGTCCATGATGGGCGGCACCCTTCGCTTAGAGAGCGCTGGCCAAGGCTACGGGACAACGGCCATCTTCACCCTGCCGCTTTCCGGACCGTGCGTCGAGCCCCCCTATGACACAAGTTTTCCAGGGCCGACTGCCGTGGTCGTTGATTCAGACCCCCTCTTCATTGAAAAAGCAAAGGATGTACTTGGCACCATCGGTGCCCAGGTAGTTGTGGCACAGAATGCTGCGGACGCCATCGAGTTGATCCATGATTTCAAACCGCGCTGGGTCCTGAGTGAAGCCGTTTTACCGCACAAAAATCATCCACGTATGCGTAGCGGCAGTGACCTTGGTCGTGCAATCGATCACATCGAGGACTTCAGCGTCGACTACTGCATTGTCACCGGTCACAACCGAGGAATCACAGACGGTGGAAGCAAGGGTCGGTGGGGAACTGACATTCTTGAAAAGCCGGTAAGCGCGCGAGATATCGAAGAGCGCCTCGGACTTTCTTCTCTTCGGGCGGCGTTCGATCAAGAGCCAAAAATTCTCTTGGTCGATAGCGAACTCGATTCGCCTCGCAGAGTGCGACACGCTTTGCGATATACACCTTTCTCCCTCGAATTCACCACTCATCCAGAGGCTGCGATTCCGAGCCTAACCTCGTCCACAAATGCCCCTGAGATCCTTCTCTTGGACATGAACACGCCTGGGACAGCTCTTTATGAACTACTCCAAGTTGCCAAGGGAATCGTCGATCGTGGCGATTTAGGGATCTTGTTGTTGCATAGCGACGAGGACGACATTGAGCACACGAAGTCCTTGTTCCAGGAATGCGGTCATGCCGTTGGTTCGATCCGCAAATCAGAGATCGAAAGCTCACCCCAGAGATTCATCGATGCAATCGTCGAAGCTCTCCCTAAAATAGAACATCAGCTCAACACTTAGCGCTTCTCGTTCCTCGCAAGGCTTCGCTTGCGAGGACGCTTCAGCCCAGCAATTACCTAGGCGACTTGATAACGACAGATCAAGTCGTTGTCGATGAGAACTCTTATTGGTTTGGTGATTGAGTGGGCAAGTAAGCCCGAGGCTGAAGGTGGTCAGAGAACTAGGAAGGCAACTCTGTCTTCTGGTTTTTCTGCTTCTTCATGTCATAGAGACGCTCGTCTGCTTCAGCAACAAGAGCGTCTGGATTTGGGATCGCCTCAGAGCGGGCCTCAGCCAAACCATAACTCAGATTGACAGACAGGCTGAGCTCTTCGAAATTGAATGATTCTGTGGCCAACTGGCTTTGGATGCGCCTCATGACCTTTTCTGCCGTTGCTTTGTCACTTTCGACAAAGAGGATGCCGAACTCGTCGCCGCCGTATCTTGCGACCACATCTGTATTACGACAATTGAGTCGAAGCACTTCAGCAACCCGAAGAATCGCAGCATCTCCGGCAAGGTGGCCGTGATCATCATTAATGTGCTTGAAGTCGTTGAGATCGACCATGCACAAAGTCGTCGAATGTTCGTATCGCGACGACCGGCTCAGCTCTTCTTCGATCTTGCGGAAGAAGTAGGTGCGGTTATACAGCTCGGTCATGCCATCGATTTGAGCGCGGCGCATGAGTTCTTTTTGAAGACGGCGGATCCGCATGCCAGCACCGATACGCGCCAAGAGCTCGCCTGAATCACAGGTCTTGAGCAAGTAGTCGTCAGCGCCTTGGTCAAAACCCAAAACACGTTGATTCGAATCTGCCTTATTGGAGAGCATGATGATATAGACACCCTCCAGCTCCGGACACGCGCGAATCGCTCCACACATCTCCACCCCGGTCATGCGGGGCATCATCCAATCGGAAAGAATAACGTCGGGCTGATGCTTCTTTGCCAAGGCGAGGCCCTCTTGGCCGTCCGTTGCAGCGATAACCTGAAAGCCATTGGACTCCAGGCGCTTACGGAGAATACGTGCAAACGCTGGCTCGTCTTCAACGATCAGAATCGGTCCGCAGTCTTCCGCTGGGCGCAAAGGTTTTCGTTTAACATCAGTGGTATCAATAGACATGGTCCTCAATCTATCGGAAGGGAAGGTGTCTTTCCTTGATACCGTTCATGGCAAAAACGGCACGATTGCGGAATATCGCCCCTAAACTCGAGAGCTGAGTCTTTATGTAACTCTATGCCGTGCAAAACGGTTCGAGAAACTCAATCGATTGCTCTGCTGTGGCGAATGCTGTGCTACTGGCTCGGGAAAGCTCGACCGCAAGAAGGCCGTCGTAACCAATCTCCCTAAGAGCCGTGAAGATTGGCGGAAAGTGAATATCGCCCGCCCCAAATGGGAGGTGATCATGGACCCCACGCTTCATGTCTTCGATCGCAACAGCCACAATGTCATCAGCAAATTCTCGAATGGCTTGTTCACAACTTCGCTCTTCAGTCACCATGAGGTGTCCGAGATCTAAGGCCAAACCAAAATTTCGCTGTGGGACACGATCACAGAGTTGCTGATATTGATCGAGCGTCTCCAGGAACATGCCAGGCTCTGGCTCGACTCCCCAAGCTACGCCACTGCCACGAAAGCCGTCAGTAAGCTCTTTCACGCGCTCGGCGAGAAGACCCCAAGCTTCGTCATCAGGCAGACCATCAAAATTGTGCCCGGACCAGAATGAGATGCTTTCGGCCCCGATCGCAAGCGCGGTTTCGTGGCAGCGCGAGAGGTAGTCGAGACGGACTTGTCCATTTTGTGGGCACAGCAGGCTTGGGTAGTGCTTTTTACGCGGATCTAAATTGAATCGGGCCCCTGACTCCAAGGTCACCCGGAGACCAAGCCGCTCCGTCTCGCTCTTGAATGCGAGGCAATGGTCACTATGCGCAGCGTCAAATGGGTCAAGATGGTGGACATCCGGTGTCAATGCGACGCCACCATAGCCCAGCTCAGCCAAGATCTCGATCGCGTCGATCAATCGATGGTGTGCAAATCCGTTGGTATTGTAGGCTGGGGTCCAGGAAGCCATGGAAGATCCTCTTCAATTCTCGCGTCAGAGTTTTGGAGTACTCGTACTTTGACCCACTCAGATTGGCTTTTTTGAACCAAAAACGCTACCCCCGGCGTGACGAAAGGAAAACACCGATGTCAACTTTCCGTCTCTCCCGAGATGCGAGTTTCGCCCAGTGATTTTGCTGACCTCCGTTTTCATTTTTGTTCTCGCGTTCCTGGTCGCCTGGCGGGTCACACCAAGAATCCTTCGGGCTTATGCCAACTCTGGGCGAGTTGATTCTCCTGGAGGGCGAAAACAACAAAAAGAGCCAATCCCTTATGGCGCTGGCCTGGCGGTGCTTCTTGGCTTTGCCGCCCCATTTTCTCTTGGGATGTTAGCTGCGTGGCTGGCCTGGGACGGGGCTCCACAGCTGCTCGAGACACATGCCGCGGGCATTCGCTCGAAGGCCGTCATGATGGTGTCTATTTTGGCTGGGTCGTCATGCATGCTCGTCATGGGACGACTGGATGACAAACACGACTTGAGTGCTGTCAAGCGATTTTGTGTTCAGTTACTCGCAGCCTGTCTGGTTGTGGCTGCAGGTGTCCGTATCACTTTGTTTATCGCCTCTCCCACCATTCAAATTGCGATCACAATTTTGTGGCTCGTCTTCGTCACCAATGCCACCAACTTCATCGATAATATGGATGGGCTCTTAGCCGGGAGCGCATTAAATTCTTCCCTGGCATTGGGAGCTATCGCTGCCTTAAATGGGCAACTCTTCGTTGGCGCATTCGCCATCGCTCTGGCTGGCGCCATCGCCGGCGTACTCCCGTTCAATCGCCATCCCGCTCGGATCTACTTGGGCGACGAAGGCAGCATGTTCCTTGGTTTTCTCTTGGCATGTTTGTCGACCCTCCTGACTTACGCGAAAACAGACACTCCTAACTCATTTGACTTACGACCATTCATTGTTCCCTTGCTCTGCCTTTCGGTACCGGTCGTCGATGGTTCTTTTGTCATTCTTTCACGCCTCGGCCGTGGCAAGGCGCCATGGACACCTGGGCTCGATCACCTGAGCCATCGCTTGGTCGACTGCGGTCAAAGTCGAGTATCAGCGGTTCGCTGGCTGTGGATTGCCGGTCTATTGTGCAGTGCTGTGGCAATCGTGTTGCAACACCAAACACAGATGGCATTCTTGTTCGCCGGGATTTTTGTCATCGCAGCAATCTATTCCTGTTCTCGTGGAGTTCGCACATGAGACAAGAGTCTGTCTACGGTCAAGTTGCGTTTTCGGCTTGTCTTACTGGGCTACTTGCCCTCGTTCTATTGCCCTCATTCACTGCACCAATCGCATTGGTGGGACTGGCACTGACGTTGACCTTCACGGGTTTCGCTTGTGACTGTGTGGCAACAGCAAAAGATAAAGATGTGGCACCAAAGGGGCTCCTGTTCGTTTGGCTAATCGCGGCCGCGCTCCTTCTTTCTCTGGCAACCCAAACTCACAACTGGCAAGGAGTTGAACGCGTTACGATTTGGGTTGCATGTTGTTGTGGCTGCATCACTGTCAAGAATCGCGCCCGTGGATGTTCTCGTCAGAGACAATTGATTCAATCAATCCTGTTGCTTTTCGTAACTTTGGCATTGAGAGCATTAGCCGAGCGCTTTTACCTCTATTCCATGTTGCGCGAGTTAGCTGGCGGAATGGGATTCGAAGCCCCGGATGCAGAATACGCTGGCTTCTTTGGGTCGGCGCGAGCGCGAGCCACATTCGGCCAAGCCAATGGATTTGCTGGCTTCTTACTCTTGCTCTTGCCACTTATCATCGCGATGTCGTCGGTTACTTTGAGATCAAAGAAGTCTTGGTTTTTCGTCGTCTTGAGTGTTCTTTGCTTGTGGGCAAGTGGATCGAAGGGAGGGACGCTGGTCTATATTTTCATTGCCGGAGTATGCCTCCTAAGATGGTCTGGCAACTTGATCGTGAAGCGCCTTGCAAGAGTTCTCCTGGCGATCGCGGTCGTGGGGCTATCCGCCTGTCTGCTCTCCCTTATCGACGGTGCCCTCCCATCAAGTCTGGAGGGCCTGTTTGAAACTTTTCGATTACGCCAAGGCTACTGGATCACGGCGCTATCGATGATCGGCTCCGAAGGAGCTATTGGAGTCGGTGCTGGTCTGTTCGGGGAGTCATTCTATCTCTTTACCGACACCAATACTTCGTTCTCGAGATTCGCTCACAATGGCTACCTTGGCATCGCCGCTGAGTTCGGACTCATTGGCATCCTCTTGGTTGGCATCTTGGTGTGGGCTTGGTGGAAATCGAAACCGGTGCCCACTGAACCTGAACCTGAACCTGAACCTGAACCTGAACTGGATGGTATAAAACGAATCCCGATCGAATTTATTGGCGCTTTTCTGATCTCCGCGCCATCTTTTTCTCTCAACCTCTTAGCCGAGGGTGGGTGGTGGACAGCATGCTTTACCATGCTCCCGATCGTCCTTGGCTTGCACCACTTCATAGGGCGAGATGTCGTCACCAAAACTGTGGCGCGAGTCGATCGCCTCAAGCAGGCCGCTTGGTT
>JBLINQ010000105.1:0-17892 GCA_047639315.1 Planctomycetota bacterium | reverse complement strand
AAATCTTCGACGCCTTGTTGGTGTCATCGGCCAACACTTGTCCGTCACGGTCACCCAGAATGTTGTAACCCTGCCAAGTCAGGACTGGCAGATTGCGGTACTTGAACATGGGGGCCAATGCGCTCTTCACCAAAGTCTCGCCGGTCTTGCCATCGTTGCCCATGATCGGAACGTTGTTCTTATTGGCAAGTTTGATGTGGCCCGGCATCACGGAGGCGTTGCTTGGCGTGAAGTTGATGAAAGGGTGTCCATCCTTCAACGCAGCGAATGAATATAAGGTTGAGGCACGAATCTCTGACACGCGATTTTCACGTATCAGGCGTGCAATGCCGGTCGGCGTGTTGTGATCTCGAGATAGGATTAGTGGCGGTTCTGTTGAAGCCAAATTGATGACCACCACTTGATTGAGATCGTTCCTTTTCTTGAATTCAGCGATGTCGGAACGAATTTGATCGAACGCCTCTTGGGCCGTTTGCTTCTTGCGTCGAACGCTGGCGTCGGCAATGTTCTGAATGGTCTTGCCACAGTTGAGCACGGTGCCGATGCGCGTATTGGCATCGACCTCACGGAGCTCTTCCTTCAATTCCAGGAGTGGTTCAAGGGGAATGGTCCCATTCTCACGGTAGATCTCGTAAGCGCTGTCAAACACAGTTGTTTTGCGGACATCGTGACCGCCAAAGACGATATCGGCCAGTGGCAGAACCGAGATGTCTGCAAAGGCAGGAGTCGAAGTAATGAGGCCGCTTTGTGATGCTTGTCCTTTGGCGATCATCTTGGCGCCAACGATCATGGTTGTTGCCAACCCGCCATTCACACCAACTGCCCAAATGCCTACCCGTCGGCGTTTTGAGGTACCGTTCTTCATTAGGAATTCTTGTCCTCGTCGTCGCACCACAAGACTCCGCCGGTGAGTGGCATGCGTCGGCCAATACCGAATGCTTTGCTCGTCACTTTGAGTCCCGGAGGCATCTGTTTGCGTTTGAATTCATTGCGCCAGAGGCGGCTTAATATGTCTTTTACCGTTGTCTTATCAAAGCCCTTGGCCACGATGCCGTCAACTTCTTCACCTTCTTCAATAGCCAAGCGAAGGATCTCGTCGAGCTCATCATAGTCTGGGAGCGTGTCACTGTCTTTCTGATCTTCCCGGAGCTCGGCACTTGGCGGACGGTCGATGGTGCGTTGCGGGATAACCTCGATACCAGCCGAGTTGAAGTGGTTCGATAGTCCATAGACCCGATGTTTCGGTAAGTCTGATAGGACCGCCAAACCACCACACATATCGCCGTAGAGAGTACAGTAACCAACGGCTAGTTCTGACTTATTTCCGGTTGAGAGCAAGAGAGACCCGTGCTTGTTCGATAGAGCCATGAGGTACATACCACGGATTCGCGGCTGGATGTTCTCTTCCGTGACATCTGGAGCCTGTCCATCAAAATGAGGGGTGAGTTCACCCAGTGCGGCGTCAAAAACGGGCCCAATTGGAATCACACAAAATGGCATTCCCAAATTGTCGGCTATCTCTTTGGCGTCATCGTGACTCATAGCCGCAGAATACTGCGACGGCATGCTGACTCCCATGACTTTGTCAGCACCAAGAGCTTCGGAAGCGATGGCCGCGGTAAGGGCCGAATCGATACCGCCGGACAAGCCGAGGATGGCAGACTTGAAGCCGCTCTTATGAGCGTAGTCGCGCACGCCTAAGACCAGTGCTTGGCGTAACTCTTCGTACTCAGCCAAGGGTTTACTAATAGACGACTCTTTTGCTTCATGGTCAAAGATGAGGAGGTCTTCTGCGAAACTCTTGCCTTCAGCGATGAGTGTTCCATCGTCGGCAAATGCGCAGGAGGAACCATCGAAAATTACTTCGTCGTTTCCACCAACTAGATTGCACATGACAACGGGCAGTTGTGAGCGTTGGGCATGACTTCGAATGAGATTCTTACGTGTCTCAATCTTCCCTAAGCTGTATGGTGACGCCGAGAGATTGACCAGGAGCTGAGCACCCTTCTCAACTAATTTAGAAACCGGATCAACATTGTAGTTGGGCATGCCGGGGTCACCGCTGACATTGCCCCAAATGTCCTCGCAGATTGTCACGCCGATCTTCAGTCCATCGATGTCAATGATGTCGGGTGTCGAGCCAGGGACAAAGTAGCGCGCTTCATCAAAGACATCATAATTGGGCAACAACTGCTTGTCTGCCACGACGGTGACTTTGCCGGATTCAATGAGGCAAACACTGTTATGCACGCGGCGTCCGCTGATCGGATCAGGCTTCCTTATGGAACCCACCAAGGCGGTGATCCCCTTCGGCATTTCCGCCGCCAATTTCTCAGCGGCTCGGCGGCTTCGCGCAACAAAGGATGGTTGAAACAGAACGTCTCGAGGACAATAACCACAGATCGACAACTCTGGGAAAATGACGATTCTGGCGTCGGACCGATGGGCAACCTCAATCGCTTTTCTGATACGATTGATGTTTCCGTTCACATCGCCTTGGGTTGTGTTGATCTGGGCTAAAGCAATACGCATGTTGATCTTCGTAAGTTATGGTGCCTCCTTTGTATGAGTCCAAGTAACCCGAGACAACAGACGGCTCATTGATCAACGGCAACCACCCTCTTCGGTTCCCATTTTTTCGCCATGGTCTGGTCAGAGTTAGCGGTGGTTTGACTCCCCGGTGCGTGGCGCCTCTCATTTCTCGATATCTATTTAGCCATATCAATGATGTTGATTAGGGCATTCGCTCTAACACTGGAGCGGTTCTCATGGGGCCGTTGAAAATCCATGTGTTGTTACCAGGAGGAAACGTCGTTTCCTTTCTGTAACGGGATTCTGTCCATTTACCGCCTCGTGAGCATCGTCTTGAGTACGTTATGCTCTTTTGGATTCCCCTAAGCTCCTTTTGACAAAGATCTTATGCCTTTTGGCTGTGACATTAGCGGATCTTGGGCTTTTGGCACTCCGATTGCGATAGGTTTATCATCACTCATTGGCGCATCCATGCTCCATGTGAATGTTCTCGAGATGTTCGAGATTTCCAGAGATCGGTGGTCTCTCTTAAATTCGGAGGTAATCCAAAATGAAGAGAATGGTATTCCTAGCCTCATTTATGGGCATTTTCCTTCTCGTCGCGAGCCTTGCATACGGCCACGGCGGGAACTATACAGGACCTGGTGGTAGCGGTTCCGGTGGTGGCTTTGCCCCAGCCGGTGGCGGTACTCCTGGTCCAGGACCTGGCCCTGCTGGTGGTGGAACCACTGGTGGTGGAGGTCCCGGCGGTGGTGGTGGCACATCTGGTGGTGGTACAGCCGCTCCTGGTGGCAGTCCTGGTGGCGCTCCTGGCGGTGCACCAGGTGGTGCGGCTCCTGGTGGCGCCGGCGGCGCAGCTGCTAGTGGTGGTACAACAGGCGGATTCAAGAAAGCTGCAACTGACGCTAACTTGACTTGGGCCGGCTGGTGGTTCTTCAATGACGATCGTTACCTCAACTTGAAGGCAAAGATCCGCAACGAGAAGAACGAAACCGAAAACGCTGACTTGTTCAATGGCGATTCAGATCAAACTGAAGAAATCACAACAGTCAACGCCAAGATGATCCGTGACAAGATCAATCCTGTCTTGAAGTTCGCCCTCAAGGACGACTTCTATGACACACGCGCTGCTGCTTTGATTGCTTTGGGCAAGACTGGTAGCCAGGACGCGTTGGCAGACATGAAGACACTCATGGATGATACCAATAAGAGTGTCCGTGAGTCTTCTTTCCTTGCCATGGGTATCCTCGGCAACAAAGAAGCGATTCCAACATTGATCGAAGTCATGAGTGACTCGAAGGCTGGCCGTAAAATGGTTGGTCGTAAGAACGGTGTCTTGAACCGTACCCGTGCTTTCGCTGCCATGGCTATTGGCCTTATTGGCTCCCGCCATGCTGACTTGTCTGACACTGAAGCTGTTAAGGCTCTCATTGACCAGATCAACGGCAGAGAAAAAACACAGCGTGATATTCAAGTTGCACCTATCGTTGCACTCGGTGTCATGCGCGCTAAGGATGCTGTCCCTGAACTCCTGAAGTTCTTCAACAACAAGAGCAACAACAATGTGGCACGTTCTTACGCTGCTACATCGCTTGGTAAGATCGGCGATCCTGCCGCTCTGAAGACATTGCTCAAGGGCTTGAAGGATAAGCAAAACGCTGTCACGCAATCATGCGCTATGGCACTTGGTCTCATTGCAAAATCTGACAACGTTGACGTTGTGAAGGGTCTGCAAAAGATGGTCAAGAGCTCTCCGGATGTCGGTGCCAAGAATTTCGCTATCATTTCGATGGGTGAAATTGGCGGTGAAGCAAACCGGAATGAGTTGATCCGTATGTCGAAGAAAGGCAACACTTTCCTTCGCACGTTCTCTGCCATGGGCCTTGCGGTTTACATGGACAAGAACAAGGGTGACGCAGAGCGCGATAACGTTTGCAAGCGTCTCCACAAGTTCTTCAAGGACGAGAAGAACCTGGATATCCGCGGTTCCAGTGCTATTGCCATGGGCATCATGCGCTACAAGGAAGCTGGACCGGACATCTTGAAGGTTCTCACGAAGGGTGGCGGCCAAGCTTCGCTTCGCTCCCACTTGTGCATCGCACTTGGTCTCATGGACTACGACCCTGCCATTAAGGAAGTGCGTAGAACTGTGACTGATAAGGGCGATATCGACCTTCGTCGTAACGCTGCAATCGCTCTTGGCCTCTTGGGTGACAAGGGTGCTTTGAAAGTGTTGGAAGAAGAGATGAGTAACTCGACACGCAGTAAAGCTGTCCACGGTGCCGTGACCCAAGGTCTCGGATTCATCGGTGACGTCAGTGCTGTTCCGATCCTCGTCAAGTTCGTTCGTGACCGCGATGAGTACCAAGACGTGACACGCGCATTCGCTGCCGTGGCACTTGGTCTTCTCGGTGACAAGGACAACATCCCTGTGCTTTCGAAGATCTCCGAGTACAACAACTACCTCCAACGCACCGATGCCTTGGGTGAAGTCCTTACAATTCTGTAAAGCGACTTAGTAGTTAGACTCAAAACGGCCCCGATCATTCGATCGGGGCCGTTTTTTTGTGCGAGGATTTGTCCTTGTCATGTAGCTTGATGAAGGAATGTGGCGCAGCCTGGTCCGGCTTAAGGAAGAAGTCTTATGAAATCGCTTACTGGACGCCTGTGTCTTATGCATTCTTGTCAGTGCTGAAACACCCACAGCCATCCCCCTACTCCGACCATTCAGGAGTCATCTCCTTAAGACGCCGCGCATACGACAGGCACAAATGGCAGCAATGGTGCCGCTTTCATTCCTGGGGCGTCGTTCAGCGTCGCGCGGAAGAGAATCGGCAGCAAGCCGAGGCGCTCAAGAAGAATGGCAGCAAAAATGCTAAACGAGTCGCGCCTTCGGGTCTTTCTTCGTTCCGGTTTCAAGCGATCAGCGTATTGAAGGTAAACGCCGGCGACCATCACTATCAATCTCGGAGAACCGCAGTCTTGGCACTCGGTTGATTAGGGGACAAAGCTGAGTTCTCGATAATCATCGGCGTTCTTCAGGGCAAGGATCAATCGGTGCAGGAGGCGGCAACGGTTGCTCTGGGCATGCTTCGAAGCGGTGCCTCAACAGGCGCACTTGAATCTCTCATGACAGATAGTCTGGCTGGCAGGGTTCTCCTTGGCGGTGTGCCCCACGTGCCCGCCGACATTCGGGGATTTGCGGCGGTTGTCCTCGGATTGTATGCCTATGACTTAGACCCCAAGGGACACAAAGTTCGTTGACAAGGGCCTTCTCCAATCTCTCAAGGGCTATCGAAAGGTCGCAAGCCGCTGTTGGCTGGCCTACTCGTCGCGATAGGCACAGTTAAGGCCCAAGAAGCCATTCCAATCATATCTAAGATGATGAACGACAAGACGCTCGGGTCAGCGTTTAGGGGTGATCTTGCTCTGCCCCTCGGGCGAATTGGCGGGCCGTCAAGCGAAGACCACCTCTTGTCCGGTCTCCAAGGTGACTCGAGCGAGATGAAGTGCGCGTCCGTCGTTGCGTTGGGTCTTAGTGGGAATAAGAACAATCTACATCTCTCCAAGGCACTGCGCCAATTGGTTGCTCATGACGAAGACCCTTCGGTTCAAAGTTCTGCACTCATTGCTTTGGGGCGTATTGGCGGAAAAAATAACTTGGTATTTTTGATGTCTCGCCCAAAAGAAAGATCGTTTCATTGTAGAAGTTTTGCTGCCTCGGCGATCGCCATCCCCTTAAGCCAACATCCGGAGCATCCGTTGAAATCAGAAATTTGTGCCAGCCTCTTGAGCTCGTTCAAGACAACAAGGAATCCACAAGTCCAGTCTTCCCATGCCATTGCCTTGGCCCAGCTTAGCTATCACCCTGCTGCGTCGATATTCTCGCAAGTCATTAAGCGAGGGGGCGCCCCCGCATTCTGCGGAAAGCTCTGTCTGTCCTTGGGTCTTTTGAACTATCAGCCAGCTTCAAAAAGTCATGCGCCAAATTGCATTTGACCGAGGCGACTCATTAATGCGAGAGGATGCAATCATTGCTGTTGGTTTGCTGGGCAGTGATCAACAGAACGCCGACTTCTTGGTTGCCACATTTTCTGCCCTCGACGGCGTTCGGTCATTGCGTCAAATAAGAGCCAACGCCTTGGTGTAAACGAAACCCTATGGGAGTGTTGTTGCCTGACTTGGTCTCGCAACCGATCAGAAGAAAATCATGAACATTAACCGTGCACTCGCCGCTGTCGCACAGGGCAAGATCTTAGACCGTCGGGCACGCCCTTTCTTCACCCCTCTCCTGTCGCAACTCCACTATGAGTTGATACCGGTCCCGGTAGTCAAAATGCTCCGCCTCATGTGAGTAACGCTCGAAGATTAGCTTGGAGCCCTGTTACTGACGTTACCTCTGGGGAACAACACCTTGGCCTGCCCAAGGCAGTAACACGGGATTTGGCTTCCTGCGCCAAAGATAATTCGTCTCAAAAGCAGCGATACGCTGCGAGTACGACCATTGCTGACGGATTTACATAATTCGAGTTCCTCAAGTCCACTTTGGCACTTCCCTTGCGAAATGACTGCTGTCCATGGCAACGGTGAAAGCCGTAGTTATTTCAGCGCGAAACACCCGTGACGTGATTCCAAATTCTTGGCGTCACTGTCAGCGACGGTTTCAGTAAATAAAAGGAAGTGATGGAAATGAAGAAAATCACATGTTTGATTTCTTTCACAGGCGTATTCTTGCTCGTTGCAAGTTTGGCATATGGACACGGCGGTACCTACACCGGTCCCGGTGGCGAAGGTAGCAACGGAGGTTTTGCACCTAGCGGCGGTGGAACTCCAGGTCCAGGCCCAGGTCCTGCGCCTGCCGGTAGCGCCACAGGTGGTGGCCCAGGAGGTGACGCACCAGGCGGCAACGGAGCACCAGGCGGTAATGGAATACCTGGTGGCAATACGGGCGGGACAACCGGTGGCGCACCTAGTGGCGGAATAGGGGCTCCTAGTGCGCCTGGTGCTCCTGGCGCGCCCGGCGCTCCTGGTGGATCCACTGGTACGGGAAAAAAGAACTCACGGTCCAATGCCAACTACACTTGGGCTGCATGGTGGTTCTTTAATGATGACCGCTATATTGACCTTAAATCGAAGTTAAGAGATGAACGAAACCGTACCGTGAATCCAGATCTCTTCACTGGCGACTACGAAGCAACTGACGAAATTTCTGGTGTGAATGCCAAGACGATTCGGGAGAAGATCAATCCAGTCTTGAAGTTTGCCTTGAAGGATGCCCACTACGATACCCGTGCTGCAGCCCTCATTGCCTTGGGGAAGACTGGTCATGAAGGTTCATTGGCTGACATCAAGGTCCTCTTGGATGACAAAGACAAGGTCGTTCGCGAGTCAGCATGTTTGGCAATGGGAATTCTTGGCAACAAGGAAGCCATCCCAACATTGATCGAGGTTATGACGGACTCAAAGAAAGGTCGTAAGTTCGTCGGGCGTCAAAATGGAGCGCTGCATCGTACACGAGCATTCGCTGCAATCGCCCTTGGCCTAATTGGGACCCGTCATGCAGATCTGTCGGATAGCGTTGCGTTCAAAGCATTGACGAATCAAATCGGTTTGAAGGCTGTTCATCGTGACAACCAAGTTGCACCAATCGTTGCCTTAGGACTGATGGGGAATATGGAAGCAGTTCCCTTCCTCATCGAGTTCCTAAACGACAAGTCGCAAAGTGCGATCGCTCGTTCCTATGCTGCGACTTCCCTTGGCAAGCTGAAGAGCGAAGCGGCGATCCCATCCCTCGTCAAGAGTTTGAAAGATCGTCATCAAGCTGTGACTCAATCGTCGGCAATCGCTCTTGGTTTGTTAGCCAAACCAACCGATGCGAAAGTTGTCAGGTCATTGCAGAAACTTGTGAAGAGTTCCCCTGACCTTGGTGCTAAGAACTTTGCCATCATCTCGATGGCGGAAATCGGAGGCTCTAACAACTTTGCTGAACTCAATCGGATGTCCAAAAAAGGCAACAGCTTCATGCGGACGTTCTCTTCGCTTGGTCTTGCAATCTATATGGACAAGAGTGATGACAAGTCTGAGCAAGAGCAAGTGTGTCGTCGGCTCCACAAGTTCTTCAAGAACGAGAAGAACCCAGAAATTCGTGGCGCCAGTGCGATCGCTTTAGGAATCATGGGATACCAAAACGCCGGTCACGACATTTTGCAGGTGCTGAAGAAAGGTGGCCAAGCCTCCCTCCTCTCTCACCTCTGTACTTCTCTTGGTTTGATGAACTTTGATCTGGCGACCAACGAGATTCGCGAAGCAGTCACAACCGGAGGTGACACTGCATTACGTCGGACCGCAGCCATTGCATTAGGTTTGCTTGGCGATCGTGGAGCGTTGAAGATCTTGGAAGAAGAGATTGCCAACTCGACAAGAACCAAGGCTGTGCATGGCGCGATCACACAGGGCCTGGGATTCATTGGCGATGTCAGTGCGGTTCCAACTTTGGTGAAATTTGTTCGTGATCGGAATGAGTATCAGGACGTAACGAGGGCCTTTGCCGCCGTGGCCTTGGGGCTTCTTGGCGACAAGGACAACATCCCGGTTTTGTCTGTGGTTTCCGCGAACAACAACTATCTTCAGCGGACCGAGGCATTGTCGGAAATTCTGACGATCCTGTAATCAATCTAAGATCCATGCCCAGCGGCCTGAGAGTTTATCTCCCAGGCCGCCTTTTTTGTGACTTGACCGCCACAAATATGGCCGGAAATGCAGATAGAGGGCGTCGGCAGAGCCAGGGTGAATGCGCTCAATCCTCTTCATTCTGGAGGCCTCATTTGGGCTTCGATTGACGGTTTTTGGCAGTTCGATCTCGAGATTGGGATTTTTTCTCGTTTTTCCGGGCACTCAGGAGCGTCTGAAGCCGTGATTCGAGCCTATTCCTGGTCAATTTTTCGGTTCTTGTGCAGGGTGGTTTTGCCAAACGTCAATACGCCTTAGGATAGGAAGACCTCAAAAGTGAGCATTTGGGGGTTTCGAAGGCCTGTCAGAGACTCACTTTGTGACAACTGCGACCAAGACTTAGATCAACACGAAGAGGATGAGATGGCGAACGACGTTCAGCTGAACATCGATGGTAAGGACATGAGCCTGCCAGTGATCGAAGGAACCGAAAACGAGAAGGGTATCGTTATCGGAAAACTGCGTGGGGACACAGGCTACATCACCTTGGACCCTGGATTCGTAAACACCGGATCGTGCCAAAGCGGGATCTGTTTTGTTGACGGCGAAAATGGCGTTTTGCGCTATCGCGGATATCCCATTGAAGACTTGGCTGAGAAAGCGACTTTCCTTGAAGTCGCACAGCTTCTTTTCGATGGCGAACTCCCGAATGCCGAGGCTCTCAAATCATTCAATGACGCCGTGATGGCAGAGTCTGGTATCCCGGCTCAAATCACGAAGTTGTGCGACGCGGTTTCGCCTGACGGTCATCCAATGGCAGTGCTGTCTTCCTTGGTGACTGCTCTCTCAACATTCCGCGAAGGGCATTTGAATCCGAATGATGCCGATCAACGTCAGACAGAAGTGCGCCGGTTGCTCGGTCAATTACCGACTCTGATCGCAGCAGCGTTTCGTCACACTCAGGGCAAGAAGCCTGTCGCTCCAAAGACCGATTTGGATTACACTTCGAACTTCTTGCACATGATGTTTGCTGACGATGACGGCAACTACACTGTCGATCCAGATGTGGCTCAGGCGATGACGAAGATTCTCATTCTTCACGCCGACCACGAACAGAATTGCAGTACCTCGACAGTCCGTGTTGTTGGTTCGTCTGAAGCGAATCTTTACGCATCGATTTCGAGCGGCATCTGCGCCTTGTGGGGTCCTCTCCACGGTGGTGCGAATCAAAAAGTGATCGAGATGCTCGAATCGATCGAAGCCAGTGGCGACGGTTGCGCGCGATTCATCGAGAAGGTCAAAGACAAAGAGTCCGGCGTCCGTCTCATGGGTTTTGGACATCGCGTCTATAAGAACTTCGACCCACGTGCGCGCATCATCAAGACTGCTTGTGACGATGCCCTCAAGGCTCTTGGCATCAATGATCCCCTGCTCGACATCGCGACTGAGCTTGAGCAAGCTGCCCTCAACGATGAGTATTTCATTCAAAGAAAACTCTACCCCAATGTCGATTTCTACAGTGGAATCGTCTACCGCGCTCTCGGTATTCCAACCAACATGTTTACCGTTATGTTCGCTCTTGGACGTCTTCCTGGTTGGATGGCACATTGGTGCGAATTGAATCAAGATCCAGCGACACGGATTAGCCGCCCAAGGCAAATCTACACTGGTGAAGGCCACAGAGGATTTGTTGCGCTTGCCGACCGCTAACGTGGCACCGCAATAACCATCTGTGACTAAACGAGAAAGGCAGGCAAGTCCTGCCTTTCTTGCGTTTGACAACCCGACTTACCACTGAGAAGGAGTCATCATGAGACGCTTCATTCCACTCGTATTTGCAATACTCTTGTCCATGAGTCCTATGGTCATCGCCCAGACCAAGACTCTGACGACCCATCAAGTTTGTGAATTGAGCAGTATTGGCACGGCCTTGGTGGATCCGACTGGAGAGCTGGTCGCCTATACCCGAAGCTATCCGCATGATGCGCTCAAGAAGGATGCCACTGCCCGCTCAGAATTGTGGCTCACAAAGCGCGGGGCTGGGGAAGGTCGTCGTTTCTTGAGCAGCTCCTTCGGCAACTTGTCATGGAGCGCAGATGGTAGCGCCCTTCTCTTTACTTCGAAGAGAACCGATGACAAGTTCACCTCGCTCTATTCGATTTCGAAAGACGGTGGTGAAGCTAATCGTCTCTTCATTCCTCATGCCTCCATTCGGTATTACAGCATGAGCGCCGACGGCAATCGTATCGCATATGTTTGCAATGTTGCCCACACTGAGAGCCCTTGGAAGAAGCGCGGTTTTGATCAATTCGAGTATGGCGCTGAGAAATACCGTGTCCAACTTCGAGTTCGTGACCTGAAGACTCAGGAAGAAACTCAGATTCCGGTCGAGGGAGCGCCTTGGGAATTAGCGTTCTCCCCAGATGGCAAGACGCTCGCTTTTTGGGCCAGTCCGTCAGCAAGCATTGACGACCGTTACATGGCTAGGAGTTTGTGGACCTGTGACGCCAAAGGCGGCAAGCCAACAGTCGTCGCCCCTCTTCCAGGAAAAGTCGGTGCAATGCACTGGGGCCCGAAAAGTGAGCGAATCGCTTTCATCTCCGGTGATGACATCAATGATCCTAAGGAAGGCGTCTTGCGAGTGGCACACTTGGGGACCGCCTCGGGAAAGATCGTCACCAACCGTTTGACACCAAAGAACTTCTTGGGTCATATCGCCGACATGAATTGGATCAAGGGGAAAGATGGCCAGGACGGCTTCGTTCTCTTGGTCAATCAAGGTCTTAAGTCTTATTACATGTATCAGCCTGCAGCGGGTGGAGAAATCGTCCACATGACGAAATCTGTCGATGTTGACGAGTCTGAGGACGCTCCCGCGGTTTGGCGTAGCTTAGACGTCAAGCAGGCCGCAGATGGAACATCTCGCTTCGTTGCCGTTGCGGAATCAGCGAACCATCCCAAAGAACTGTTTATTGACGGCAAGAGGATCACATTCTCGAACCCGGGCATTTTGGATGGAGCCGACGGAAAACCACACGCCGCCTTAGGCAAGCAAGTTGGTGTGAAGTACACGGCCAGAGATGGCATCGAAATTGAAGGTGTACTGATCTACCCTGTGGGCTACAAAAAAGGCACTCGGTATCCGCTCATTTGCATGATTCATGGTGGCCCAGAAGCGCACTACTCCCATGCTTGGCTGACTGCGTATTCCATGCCAGGGCAAGTAGCAGCCGGCAAAGGCTATTTCGTCTTTCATCCCAACTACCGCTCGTCGACCGGCCGTGGTGTCGAGTTTTCAAAACTTGGCCAAGGCAAATCAGCGCAAGGTGAGTTTGATGACATTGTCGACGGCGTTGATTACTTGGTCGAACAAGGTCTGGTCGACAAAGAGCGCGTCGGCATCACGGGTGGTAGCTATGGAGGTTACGCTTCCGCTTGGGGCGCGACCTATTACAGCAAACGATTTGCCGCGAGTGTGATGTTCGTAGGCATTTCAGAACAGCTGTCAAAGATTTTCACGACGGATATTCCCAATGAAAGTTTTCTCGTTCATTGGCGCATGCGTCCTTGGGGTAACTGGCAGAAGTATCTTGAAGCCAGTCCGATCTATTACATTGAACGTGCGCAAACCCCGATTCTCATCATGCATGGTGAGAAAGATCCTCGTGTGCCAGTGGCGCAGAGTATTGAATTGTATCGCGCTCTTCAGATGAAGGGTGGAGTCCCCTCGCGCTTGGTTCTCTATCCACGTGAACAACACGGCAACAGAAGATCCGCTGCACGGCTCGACTACGGTCTTCGTCAAATGCGGTGGTTTGATCGTTTCCTGAAAAAGGACGGCAAAGGAATGCCTCCCTTCGAAATCAACTACGAGCCGAAGAACTAATTATGTCCATGGGTGGAAAAGACAACGCCGGCATTATCAAGGCGCTTATCGCTGGTATTGCAGCCAACATGCTGGTGGCGATCTCAAAGGGTGTTGCCTATTTCTTCACCGGCAGTTCAGCCATGCTTGCCGAGTCTATTCACTCGTTAGCGGACTCGAGCAACCAAGCACTCTTGGCGCTTGGGCTCAAGCGATCAGCCAAGCCAGCCACCGAATCGCATCAATTCGGTTATGCGATGGAACGCTATTTCTGGGCGTTCATGGTTAGCATTTTGATCTTCTTGTTGGGTGGCGCATTCGCCCTCTATGAGGGGATCCACAAGTTGACCGACCCAACTCCGATCCGCAACGTTGCCTGGAGTTATGGGGCGCTTACTTTCGGCATCTTGGTTGAGTGTTATGCCCTTCGCGTTGCCTATCATGAGTTTCAAGAAATCCGCGCCAAGAACCCCGGTCCTCTTTTTCAGGTGATGCGCGAGACGAAAGATCCGACAATTCCCACCGTGTTGTTTGAAGATGCTGCGGCGGTCACCGGGCTCTTGGTTGCAATGATTGGCGTGACTATTACCTACTACACAGGTAACCCCGCCTATGACGCCATCGCAACCATTGTCATCGGTGTCATTCTGGTCGGTGTTGCCTGGTTCTTAGCCCGCGAGAGCCACAGTCTCTTAGTTGGCGAGGCGGCAAGTGAGAATGACCAAAAATTGATCCGGGAGTTGGTTGAGGGCGATGAAGACGTTGACCGACTTCTCGAGTTACTCACGCTTCAACGCGGGCCGAATAGCATTTTGATTGCCTTGAAGATCGACTTCGACGACGCCATGCGCACGAAAGGTGTCGAAAATGCCATCCAGCGAATCGAAGATGGAATTCGCAGCATCACCCCGGATGCCACCCACGTCTTTATTGAAGCCAGCAGTTTTCACGCCAAGCCGAAACTGTAGAACGGTGCCAGGCATCTTATCGCAGCCCTTTTGGATCGAAGGGAAAAGATCGATTGTTGGCAAGGGATGCGATCTTTTGTGGATGAGGTCGTGACGGAGGACTGCGAACGAAGCCAGGCACCTTTTGGTGCGCAAAAGATGTCCCCTTCCCCCAGAAAACCAACCATCCCCGCGCGCGCTATTTGCCCTGGTGTCTGGCTCATGTCTGTAGTCCACGCCTAACACGGCGGACGACCTCAACGGGTTACCTTCGCCCGAGAGATCAATGATGCAAAACGTCCAATAGGGCTGCTGACATGTGCCTGACACCGTACTAATCGCCGTGATAGCAACAACCGTAGCTCATCCTACGGCCGGTGCCAGGCACCCCACGATGCGCGCCCGGTGTTCACTTGCGCCAAAGGCCACTGACTTTCGTCAGTGGCCTTTGGCATTCATTTCTATCTTGGCGTCTTATTTACGCGCAAGCGTTTTCAATATCGGCAATCGTCTTCGGAATTGGCTCGCCTAATACACGGTTGCCTTCTTCCGTACAAAGGACGTCATCTTCAATTCGAATGCCGCCCAAGTCTACGAAGCCTCGTACGACGTCGAAGTTGATGAAATCGGAGTTGATCCCTTCTTTTTCCCAGCGATCGATGAGTGCTGGGATGAAGTAGATTCCTGGTTCGACGGTCATCACATGTCCAGCTTCGAGTGGTTTGGCGAAGCGAAGGAAGTTGAGACCGAACTGGTCGCTACGTCCCATGCTATCGCCGTAACCGACTGCGTCCCCTAAGTCTTCCATGTCGTGAACATCTAAGCCGATGGCGTGACCGAGACCATGAGGAAAGAAGAGCGCGTGGGCGCCGGCATCGACGGCATCGCCAACATTGAAGCGAGCCTTTTCTGTCATGAGCCCCAATTCAGCAAGACCTGCAGTGATGACTGAACAGGCATGAATGTGAATATCACGATAGGAAGCGCCGGGTTTGATCATGTCAATCGCTTCAAGCTGAGACTGAAGGCAGACTTCATAGATAGCTTGTTGCCTCGAGTCAAACTTACCGGTGACCGGAAAAGTGCGGGTGATATCTGATGCATAGAAACCAGTGGATTCTGCGCCCGAGTCATTGAGTAAGAGATCGCCCTCTTCGAGTGTGTTCTTATAGGTGTTGTTGTGAAGCACTTCGCCACGAACGGAAACAATCGGGTTGTAGGCTTGCGCTCGGCCGTTCTCGATGGCGATCTGCTGAATCGCTCCCACGATGGCAGATTCCTTGATTCCCGGGCAGGCGATCCTCATCGCTTCGAGGTGCATCAGCCTTGTTATTTCAAGTGCGTTCTCGATCTCGTCGATTTCCTCGCGACTTTTGATCAGGCGCTGGGCGACCACGGCCTCGGCGAGTTTGGCACAGGCTCCAACCCTGAGTTCCTCAGTCGAGTCTCCCAAGATGCGAGACATCCAGGTCAAAACTCGTTCGTGATATGGCGGCAAGAATCGCACTTGGGCTCCATCGGCCCTCCGTGTGCACAAATACGGACCTAATTCGGCGATATTATGGACATCGCTCATGCCCGCTCCGGCAGCCAATTCCTCCAGCGACGGATGAGGGCCGTGCCAAATCAAATCATCCAGATCTGCAGGAGGGCCGAATAGGCTGTCTTCTGCAGACCCTTCGCCCATAACCAGAGCGATTCCGGGTGTACTAATGCCCGTTAAATAGAGCAGTTGGCTGTTTTGACGGTACGGATAAACATTGTCCGGGTAATTCCTCGGAATGAGGGGATTTCCGGGAAAGAAGAGGATTCCGCTACCTACCGCTTGCCGAAGTTCGTCCCGGCGACGGCGAAAAATCTGTGCGTTCATGTGATTCCTTTCGATGACTGGGCCCATAGTCGTTTTTTGATGCCAATCTGTCCAGAAGGCCTTTTTTCAAGGCCTGGGAATGTCACTCTTTGCTGCTAATTTATGCGTGCCGTACGAGGTCATTTCGGTCTGTGGTAGATCAGGCTTTCGTGACGGTTCGCCGAACCAAATCCGGAGACAGTCCATGCCATCAAGCGCAAGGCGCGCCGCTATTCAGGCTATCGCCGCTCAAGGCCCTATCCAACCAGTAGATAAGGCACGCGCCCCTCTCACCGAAATCTACGGCAGCAACGTATTCAACGAAAAAAGCCAGCGCCAGCGGCTCCCGAAGGCTGCTTACAAGCAGCTTCGTCACACCATGCAGACGGGGCAAAGTCTCGATCCCTCGATCGCTGATGCTGTCGCCGCGGCGATGCGTGATTGGGCGGTTGAGCATGGCGCCACTCACTTTACTCATTGGTTTCAGCCAATGACGGGTCAAACCGCCGAGAAACATGATTCGTTCCTGAGTTTAACCGACGATGAGCACATCATTAATGATTTCTCTGGTAGCGCTCTGATTCGCGGTGAGCCAGATGCGTCCTCTTTTCCGAGTGGCGGCTTGCGCTCCACCTTTGAAGCTCGTGGCTACACCCAATGGGATCCGACCTCCCCAGCATTTTTGCGGGAAGGACCCAATGGCGTCACCCTGTTCATTCCAACAGCATTTTGCTCTTGGACTGGTGAAGCACTCGATAAGAAAACTCCTCTCCTGCGTTCTGACGAGGCGGTCAATCGCGCAGCAGTTCGCCTGTTGAACATGCTCGGCGGTGAAAAGGTCAGCCACGTCTACTCGACAATCGGAATTGAGCAGGAATATTTCTTGGTCGATCGCCGCTTGGCAGATTTGCGCCCCGATCTTCTCAGTTGCGGCCGAACATTGTTCGGTGCCAATCCACCCAAGGGTCAAGAGTTGGCAGACAACTACTTTGGCGCCATCAACGAGCGTGTTCTCGGATTCATGCAAGATCTGGAGTACGAACTCTGGAAGCTCGGTATTCCCGCCAAGACCCGTCACAACGAGGTGGCACCAGGACAGTTCGAATTGGCGCCAATCTTCAAGAAGTCGGCCGTCTCCGTCGACCAGAACATGGTGATCATGGAGTTGCTCCGAATCATCGCTGAGCGCCATGGACTAAAATGCCTCATGCATGAGAAGCCTTTTAATGGCATCAACGGCAGTGGCAAGCACGACAACTGGTCGTTGTCTGACAACTTAGGTCGGAACTTGCTCGATCCAGGCTCAACGCCTGAAGACAGTCTCCAGTTCCTTCTGTTCTTGACTGCCACGATTCGTGCTGTTGACCGTCACGCCGATCTCCTGCGGGTGAGCGTGGCGAGCGCTGCTAATGATCATCGTTTGGGGGCGAATGAAGCGCCACCGGCGATCATCTCGATGTTTCTGGGTAGTCAACTTGAAGGCGTCGTCAATTCTCTCTTGGGCCGCGAATCCTTGGGGGCAGCTCATGTGGGTGAGATCAAGCTTGGTGTCTCGGCGATGCCACCGCTACCGCGTGATATCACTGACCGGAACCGGACGTCGCCATTTGCCTTCACCGGCAACAAATTCGAATTCCGTGCGGTTGGGTCGTCGCAATCGACTGCCTATCCAACCACCGTTTTGAATGCCATTGTCGCTGATTCTTTAGAGTACTTGGCCGACGAGATCGAAGCTCGGCGCGAGAACGGCGACCTGACGGAAGTCGTGCATGACATCGTCGTGGAAACGCTGCGTAAACATGAGCGCGTCCTATTCAACGGTGATAACTACGCCGATGAGTGGACGGCTGAAGCCGAAAGACGTGGCTTGCCTAACCTCAAGGATACGGCAACGGCATTGCCCCATTTTGTGGCCGACCACAACATTGCGTTGTTCGAAGCAACAAAAGTCTTCTCCCGACGCGAAGCGGAATCGCGTCTCACCGTGATGTGTGAAAACTACGCGCTTCAGATCCGCATTGAAGGTGCTA
>JBLINQ010000104.1:0-17948 GCA_047639315.1 Planctomycetota bacterium | reverse complement strand
GCTCCGTCTCGGTGCGATTCGTGGGCGTTTCAAGAACGCCAAGAAGAATATGACGCCAATGGATCCAATGAGGAGCATGAGCAAACGTGATTGGTTGTATTCGTCAGTAACATTGCCGAAGAGTCGCCCTAAAATCCCTTTGTTCTTGGTCTTTGGTTCGTCCTTGGGATTTCTAAGCGAACCTGAGTCTTGTGTGTCAGAGTTCGCTGCGTCGCGCACATTACGGCTGTCGACGAATTCTGTGCCATCGAACCAGAACCACCCCTTCTCGGGGCGATAATACTCAACCCACACGTGGGCGCTTCCTTCATAAATGACGTAGCTGTTTCTCTCTTCGTCCCAATCCATGCCTAAGAAACCATGCGCCAGTCGTGCGGGAATGCCTGCCGCCCTCAGCAGCAGGCAGGCCGATGTTGCAAAGTAGGAACAATCGCCAACTTTGAGATCGAGGAGGAAGTGCTTGAGAAGAGTATCACCACGCCGGCGCCGTTCAGCCCAAGTGGTTTCCGTGTCGTAGGTGAAGCTCTCGCGATAGTAGTTTTCTAAGTGGCGGACTTTGTTACTTAGAGATCGTGCCACACCAAAAACACGATCGGCCTCCGCCCTAATATCGAAACCTAAGTCCTCTTCTGACGGAAGTTCGAGGTGCATGTCATTGGGAGTATCGGAATCGTCGCCCATTCCCCATGTGAAGGGTTCCTTTGACATACCGATGAGGAATCGGTCTCCTTCTACGGCTGCGGCCCGGCTGCCTCCAAAGGCGGCCAATTCTCCACGGCGGTTCCTTCCCAGGCTGACGTTTGGAGTTTCCGATTCAAGAAGCGTGACCTGGGTCGTTCGATAGATGTGGGGTACTAAGGAATTAAATGGGGATAGCCGCTCGACTTCGAAACGAGCGCTTTCGTTGTAGTTTCGTGATGGCTTGTAGCGCACTGTTTTGGCGTTGATGATGGCGCGAAATTCTTTCTTTGAAGCGCGCCAACTCGAACCATCATTAAGAACTTGATCCAACACTTGCATGCGCCAATGGAGGGTGCGATTTTTCTTCTTGTTCTCCGGTGGGCGAATCGCGGAATTTGTTCTTCCGTCGATGACTTTGATGGCGAAGAGTGGCTCGGCACTTTTCTTTGCGCGTCCCAATTCAGATAAATTTAGGATAGAGTTCCAACCAATTTCTCTGGAGGTGTCCGTTGGAGTTCTCATTTCACCCCAACCGCTTCCTTGTTCACCGAGGAGGGTTCGTGTTCCAGCTTCGCCTCCGACGAAGACAAGCAGTGCGAATATCAGGGTGCCCACAATGAGAGGGCCGCCATGACGGAGATTGAGGCGTGGACGCGCCGTATACGCGTGAATGTCAAAGAGTTGATGTCGAATTGGGGCGGCAGAAAAGAAGCAGACAACGAAGAACACCCCCCATAAGAGGCCATCAGGACGACCATCCACCAGCCCGATGCTCAAAGCTCCAAACGAGAGCGCATCATGCAACCGATAGGTCTGGACTTGAAACAGGAAAAATCCGGAAGCCCAGCTGGTGAGCAAAATGATCGTTACTTCGAGCCCAATTCCAACATTTAGATCAATACTGGCAGAGATGAATTGCCAGCCAGTGACACCAACAGCAATGGCGAAACCAACCAAGGCCAGGCAACGCAGAAAGCTCCCCGCGGCACTCTTAGGCCATGGTCGCGAACGAAAGAAACGGGCAACTGCCTGGGGCGTCAAGGCCCACATCACGAGCAGAGAGCCGTCGATCCAAGGATTTTCCCATGTACTAACGGCAGTTAGGAAAAGCGCTAAGCAAGCACTCAGGGCAGAGTCCAAGAGGAAGAGTCTTGTCTCGGCGCTTCTTGCCCCAAGTTGATTGCGGTTTTTACCCATCAGGCGACTTCCTCCATCGATGATGGCCAACCCACCCAGACATGACGAATGCCATCGATCATGTCTCCCATGCCAGTGCTAAGAAGTGGCTCTTCTTTTGGCGATGGGAGTACGGCAACAACAACACGGTGGCCTTCTCTCGTAAGCCTGTGCATGACTGCGTTTGATTGTTGGCGTTGGGCGTGGTTTAGTGTCGTAATCACGCATATCTGAGAATTCGGCTCAACTCTTTCGTGAAGAGAAGAGAGAATGATGGGCAATGTTTGAGAAGCACTCAAGCTGACATCGGCCAACCGTTCCATGAGCTGGAACATGTGTTCGGTTGATCGCCCGGCTTGCAAGAAGCCACCTTCATCAGGTCCGGTGACAAGGGCAATCGACTCGCCACATTTGTTTGCGCGGTGAGACAGTGATGCTGCAAGTCTTGCGGCTTGATCTAATATTCCTGTCCCTACGCCCGGGGCGTCGACAGAGACATTGCGATCAATCACTATGACGAGGCCACCTTCGGATTCGGCGAAATTTTCACGCACCACCCAATCGTTGCGCCGTGCACTTTGCTTCCACAAGATTCGGCGCCGTGGATCGCCGCGTCGATACTCTCGAACACTCATGAATTCGTTCGATGATCCTAAGCGTCGATGTTGTTCTGTGACACCGATACGCGCCAGGCCAGTTGCGAGAAGGAGGCTCTTAGGGATCTCGTGAATGCTCGGCAAGACGATGATCTCGTTATCGGTTGCCAAGTGTCGTCGTGCCTCGAACAGTCCAAAGGGGTCACTGATTCTCAAGAGCGCCGTGCTGGCTTGGTATCGTCCGCGATTGACTTCACAACGAACTTCGTATCTGCGTTCGGTCGTCTCGCCTGGGTCTAAGGCGGCGGAAAAAACGAGGCGGCGCCGCGACGAAGGGGCCACCGTTGGCCACTCACTGAAGCGCGCATGGACGTGCGGGCGGAGGCTCTTGTTGGTCAGGATTACTCTTACTTCGACGCTTTCCCCTTCAAAGATTCGTTCCGGACATCTTTGAGTCAATACGACTTCTCGTGAAGCGTGGCGTACAACGTAGGAGAGGTAGAAGGTGAAACAAATGAGCATCGACCCGAATGCCGCGGTCGACGCTGAGTCTTGACGTAGGCCGGCAAAGGTCGAAATAAGACCGATGACGGCGAGGACCCAACCAGATCCGCAACTTGGAGTGACTGAATCACGCATGCGATTCTCAGCTAGAGAGTTCTTGAGACGTCGTTGGAATTGGAACGCTATCAATGATTTCTGTGATGACGTCGTTCATCGATCCACCGGAGTACTCCATCTTAGCATCGGGTATGAGGCGATGCCCCAAGACGGCCTTAGCGACAGCCTTGATGTCGTCGGGGCTCACATAACTAGTTCCGGTTAGGTAAGCCCATGCTTGCGCCGACTTCATCAACGCCAAGCTGCCGCGGGGACTCAGCCCAAGTCGTAATCCTTCGTGAGTTCGCGTCGCATTGGCGATCGCAACAATATAGTCTCGCATCTCGGGAGAGACTTGGATGCTGGCCGAGTCTTCCTGGCATTTCATCAAAGCGTCGGCATCCATGACGGCCTTCAACTCATCGATGGGCTCGGACAATCGATGACTTTCTAAAATCTTCGCCTCATCCTCGGCCTTGGGATAACCCAAATCGATACAGAGCAAGAAACGATCGAGTTGTGCTTCAGGAAGTGGGTAGGTGCCTTGCAGCTCAATGGGATTCTGCGTTGCCATGACGAAGAAGGGCTTGTCCAATACTCGAGTCACACCGTCGACTGAAACCTGTCCTTCACCCATGGTTTCGAGAAGGCTCGATTGAGTCCTCGGGCTACTTCGGTTGATTTCGTCGGCCAAGAGAATATTGGTAAACACGGGGCCCGGCACGAAATCGAACTTACGATCTGAAGGATCGTAGATGGAAACGCCAGTAATATCACTCGGCAAGAGGTCTGGCGTAAATTGAACACGCTTGAAGTCGAGGTTTAGCGATTGAGCGACTGCTCGAGCTAACAGGGTCTTGCCGACTCCAGGTGCGTCCTCGACTAAGAGGTGACCGCGTGCAAGAAGCGCTGTTAGAGTGAGTTTTATCGCCCGCTGGTGCCCAAGGAACACGCTTGCAATATTGTTGGCAAGCGCATGTAGGGATTGTCGTGATTCTTCCATGTCGGACAGTCTAGGCACCAGAAGCAAAATCAGCAAGAATCACTTAGATCAATCGGGCCAGTTCGTCTTGTTGGCATACATCTCAACGCTGAATACCGTTTCGTGTTCGTATTCTTGGCCGGTTTTCTTGAACCATGCTCGCTCAGCGACCGTTATGA
Source organism: Planctomycetota bacterium (assembly GCA_047639315.1). Taxonomy (GTDB): domain Bacteria; phylum Planctomycetota; family DRQF01; genus S139-23. The sequence continues at coordinate 13,734 of JBLINQ010000104.1, read as the reverse complement.
GTGGTTCGAATTCCATTTCTTCTGGCATTGCCGCCGGATCGGCTGCGATCAGGTGGTACGCTTCTCGACCACTCGCAACCGCAACACAGCGGCAGTAAAGGAAGAGATCTTCATATTGGCCACAGACGCCCGCATTGAAGGCATAGGCTTGTCCGTCCAATTCGAAGAGTAACCCACTCAAGATGTCATCGAATTCTCTAATGTCGTCTTCGTTGCGCTCTGCGAGGGCGTTGATCAGTGGGGTGCACACAAGATCTTCTGCGCCGTCCAGATCATATTTTGAGGACATTTGATCGCGATCTAACAAGGAAATCAAGGCCCAGAATTCGTCCTGCGTCATGCCGAAGCTCCTATTCTTTTGATGATAGTATGATGAGATGATCCAGGAGGAAAGCCTCGATTGCACATCTCCAGTACCACCTGGTCCTGAAGTATCTTGAATGGATAGTATGAATCATGCTTGAATACGACTTTCCGCTCTATCGTCCGCCCTCCGAAGCTGAGAATCTGATATTTCAGGTCACCCTCGGGTGTAGCTTCAATCGCTGCTCATTTTGCTCGATGTATCGAGACAAGGCCTACGAGCTGCGTCCGCTGCATGAACTCGCAGCTGAGATTAAATTGGCGGCCCAGATAGATCCTGGTGCGAGGAAGGTCTTCTTGGCCGACGGAGATGCTCTTGGAGCACCGACCAGCCATTTGCTTGAGATTGCCAAACTCTTACGAGACAACTTCAAGGACCTGCAACGGATCACAAGCTACGCATGGCCGTTGAATGTGTTGAACAAGTCACCCGAGGAGCTAAAAGAACTACGCGATGCCGGCCTCAAACTGATCTACGTTGGGCTCGAGTCTGGAGACGACGAATTACTGCGTCGCATCCGCAAGGGCGCCAATGGTAAGATGCACGCTGAGACCATTGACAAGGCGCGCGCTGCTGGAATGAAAGTTTCAGCTACCGTCATTCTCGGATTGGGTGGCAAGAAATTTTGGCAGCAGCATGTCGAAGGTACGGCTCAGCTCATCAATAGCGCGCCACCAAACTTCCTTTCGACACTTCAATTGGGACTGGCGAGTAATGTCGAGGCCGAATTCATTGGGCGTTTTAAGGGTGAGTTCGTCGCTCAGGATGACGATGGCATGCTCCTGGAGCAGCGTGAAATTCTTGATCGACTAAATCCGTCGCGCCCGGTGATCTTTCGTTCGAATCATGCATCGAATGCGCTTGCCTTAGCAGGGAATTTGCCAAAGGATCGCGAGCGGCTCGTCCGCGAAGTGGATGAAGTACGAGCTGGTTTGGCGCCGCGTCGGCCGAAGTGGATGCGAGGCTACTAAAGTCGGCGTCGTTGGAACACGCGTTTGCTCTTAACGAGAGTAGCTGCGCCAGAGAGCGTCGAATTCCCTAAGCAGAGCTGCGGCAATCTCTGGGTCGTAGCTGAGTAGAATGTTCTCGTGATTGTAACGTGCCGCACTTCGTGTCCAGTTATAGCTTCCGGTCAAACTAAGCTCTCGGTCGAAGACGGCAAACTTGTGATGCATATGACCGTCACGATCCAAGGCGACAGGGACACCGGCATTCAAGATACGAAAAACATCTGAGCCTCGATCTTCGGCTTTCTCGTTGTCACTAATGATGCGGACGTCGACACCCTTTTGGTGGCAGTTGAGTATTTCGTTGGCGATCACATCATCAGTGATGGTGAAAACACAGATGTCCAAGGATGACTTTGTTTTTCGAATCATCGATTGGATGCGGGCTGGGCAGTCATCTCGCGGGCTGAACAACATCTCGGGCTTCTGAATCGATTGCGAACGAGATGCAGTTGCCAACACATGAGTCACATCGTCGAGCCAGCCGATAGCGTGCTCATCGCAGGCAACAGTAGCCAGTTCGAAGGCTATGGATCGGACTTCTCTTAAGTCGTCCGATCCCAAACCCTCACGTTCGATGAAATCTCGTAACTCTTGCTTTTCACGTCGCGACAAACGGAAGTCAGCGAGACTCTGAGTTAGTTGTTTGCGAAGAGCGGAGATGTGCATGTTTCAGGGCCTCTGATGTTGACGGCTTCTCGATGTTATTTCGTCGGCTTGGAAGTAGGCTTGCTGGTTGGACTCGCCTTGGGAGCGTCTTTCTTGTGGAAGAAGAAAGTTCGATCGACCGATCCTTGAGGGCCACTAATTTTCTTTTGCACGTTGCTCAGGTTCTCTGGGAATCCAGTTTTCTGGTTGAGAATGATGGCAATCTGACTCTGGAGTTCAAAGTGGGGGACTTGAGCCAACGTTGGCAACGGCTGGCCCGTAGCAATGGCTTGTTGCTGCATCATGTCCAAGAGGATCGGGCCGACTTTCTTTTGATCAAGCACCTGCTGGTATTCGATGTAGGCCATGTTGCCTTCGATCTTCGCGATGTTTGTTTTTGAGATTGCAGGGAGGTTCCTTTGGCCACTCTGGTCCATTGGCACGTCGAATTTCTCTTCAATTGGTTTGCCAAGTGTCAGCGGGTCGAAGCGCACGAAGTAGAGTGTTGGGTCGCGAAGGGCGACGAAACCAAGAGTCTCGGGATTCGAGAAGGCGCCCAATTGGGCCAGGATTCCCTGTTGCATCTGTGGAGAAATCGAGTTGGCCTTCATCCAGGTTTCCAAGTTCGTCGCCAGGTCTTTGTAGATCTTGTTGACCTCAACGACGTTCTGGATCTTGCTTGGACGGCCACGTTCGTCGGTTGTGAACACGACACGAACGTCGGGAGTCAATTCGCCCAATTTCTTGATGACTTTGTTGATCTCAGATTGCCCCGACATCTGAACATTCGTTCCGATTGTCGTCCAAGCGATGGTTGAGCTCTTCGCTGATTTCTCAAGCACCTCAATTTTGATCGTGCTTTCGGCCCGGGTCTGAGGAATCGCTTTGCCTTGTTGAAGAACGAACTTCTCTTTGATTCTGGTGAGGAGGATCCCATCACCTTTACTCCATGATGGTCCCATCGTGACAGTGACGGGCTTCGATTCCTGAGCTCCAAGAAAAGGAGAGAGGCTGGCGAGAAGGAGGCAAATAGCAAAGTAATTCTTGATCATGGTCTACCTTTCTTGGGCTTGGCCGATTCCGAAAATGGAAACCCGGCCTTTTCTTCCGTCTGACATCGGCGAAGTTACGAAGACGTCAGCTTTTTCGTCACGATTCTGGTCGCCAGCAGGGGCCACGTTGAATCCGAAATATTCGTTCTCTTCGGTTCCACGAATGTGCTTAAGCAAGCTGCCATCGCGACCGCTAATGAACCGGACGTATCCGACTCCTGGAATCTCACCGTGGGCCGCAAATGGGGCGCCAACAACTAAGTCTCGAACTTGATCACCGTTGATATCGCCGGCGAGGCAAAGTGAGAAACCAAATTGGTCACCTTTCGCCGCACTCTCTGCTGCGAAAATTTCTTGGCCATTCGCGCCGGAGATCACTCGAACCGTGCTCTCTCGTAAATCGCTGCAAGAGGTGAAAGCGTAGTCGTTGACACCGTCGCCATCGTGATCTTCCAAAGCCGCGACGGCGGTGCCGAGGTGATCGTTGTCCATGCCGCCGTTGTGTTGGCGAATCAGTTCACCCGTGGCTGGGGTGTAGACGAAAACTGTTCCTGATCGATATCCGTTACTGCTGGTTCCTGGAGCGCCGACCATCAACTCGCCTTTGCCGTCATTATTGGTGTCGCCAATATAAGCAAGGGAATATCCGAATCGATTGCCAGCACGATTAGACGGCATGATGTTGCCGATCGTTCGACCGTTCTTTCCAGAATACAAATAGACCATTCCTGGCCGGTTGTTCTTGCTGGATCCGGGCGCGCCAATGGCTAAATCATCGATTTTGTCGCCATCAATATCGCCAATCGAGCAAATTGATCTGCCGAATTGCTCGCCTCGGTTCTTGTTTGCCAAAGTGAAGAGGTCTTGGCCATTGATCCCTGATACGACCTGGACACAGCTACGACGAACATTGTTTGTCAAACCATGGAATCCAAAGGCGATTTCAGGTGAACCATCTTGGTTGAGGTCACTCAGGAGAGAAACCGACGCGATATTGGAATGCCACGGCCATGGGCTTGTGATGGGCAGGTGAATGGCGGTTCTTTTGGTGGGGGAGAGGATATGGCCTTGGCCATGGTATCGGCTCTCTTGGTTTCCCATCGGGCTGGAAACAAGGAGATCAAAGACGCCGTCGCCATCGAAATCGGCTCCGCCAGCCGCAGCCCAGCCGAATCCCTCATTGTCGCCGATAATTTCGGAAAAAGGAGCGTCATTCTTGGACTTACGTGGCAGCTTTTCTGGGCCACCGAATGGGTCGGCGACGAGTGCCAGGAAAAGGGCACCCAAGTAGATCACAGCGGCGACGATCGGCAGGCGTGTGCTATTGGCCTCGGTCGATTTCATTTGCGCTTTCTCAGTCCTAAGATAGTCCAATTGATGAATGCTCGAGTCTAACGCTTTTGCTGCCCCTGATCATGGGGAGCTAATCAAAGCTCGATTCGATTTTCTTAGGAGTTTTTAGCATGATGCGGCCGGAGTGAAAGAACGAATGGGACGAAGATGACGCCAAGGCCTCATTTAGAGGCAGGGAGTCGCCTTTCCGGTCCTTTTTGACCCAGATTTCGCTATTCGGATTCAAATCGAAGCAAGGATGAGAACCTCCATGATCAATTCCGGCCAGAAAAATCTGATCTTGAAATTGGTCGGGGCATGGGGTGTCCGCTATCTCGGTTTCTTGGTCATGACGATCATGGCTGTTTGGTCCGAGGCCAGGCCCGCTCCTGGTTTGCCAGACGCCATCATCGACCGGGTTCCGTTCGTTGACTGGGTCTCCGGGTGGAATTACTACCTGTGGATCATAGCCTGGGCCCCCTTGACGATCTGGCTCCTCTGCTGCCGTCCGCTCCGGGCCTATCGCCTCCTCCTCGCCGGGGGCATCCTGAGCGTTATCCGTGGGCTCTGTATCATGGCGACAGGCCTCGGCCCACCGCGCGGTGAAGATATTAATGCCGGGATGAGCGCCGCCGACCGGCTGGCAGGTATTTGGGCCGTGGCCAATCCCTTCAGTGCCTTGGTCGAAGATTCGGCCTTCGTCTATCTTTCGAAAGACCTATTCTTCTCAGGCCATGTGGCGACGACATTCTTGGTCGTGCTTTACGTCTGGCCCAAGAAGAGCCTCCGAGTCTGGGCGTTAATCGCCCATTTCCTGGTGACCGCCAGCGTCTTTCTCAGTCACCTCCACTACACGATCGATGTCATTGGTGCCTACGCGATTACCTTCGCCATGTTTGTGTTGATGGAGAAAGACCCAAGATTGTCAACCGAAGACGATCTCGGGCCTCGCTGGTCAGAAATTACTTAACGCGTTCGTGCATCATCGTCAGAAGCTTCACGGCCTGAGGTCCAACGCCACTGTAGATCGCAATTTCAAACTTGTCTTCACTGTGGGTGATCTCTTCAACCTTGTAAGGACGCCCAGCAGGAGTCATGGCATCGACCATCATTCCCTTGTATTCAATGACACCATCTTTGCGCATCTTGCCGCGCATCTCGTAGCTCGCGGTGTATTGATTGTTGAGGTTGATGGCAATGTACTCCTTGGCAAGAGTGTCATAGCCGTAGATGCCAAAGGTCTTGATCGGCGCACCCATCTGGCTGCCAGCTCCTTCTGAAATCAAGAAGTTCCCATCAAGGGTCAGCTTCATGTTGACCATGGCTGTATCAACGGTCGTGGAGTACATCGGGTTCCACTTCGACGTGACCTTCCATTTGCCAACCTGCTTAGCATACCTAGCGTGAACTTCCCCCCGAGTCTTCTGAAGCTTGTCGTTCTTCATGAAGTCCTTCGGCAATTCCTGTGGCGACGGATCCTCACCAGCTTGAACAACGTGACTCAAAGAAAGACCAAGACCAACTGCCAAGGCAAAAGAAACAATGCTGAAGATGCGCAACATGAGCTAATACTCCGAATTCCAATATCGTGTGTCTGATCACCCTCACAACGGGGTCCAATACCACAATCATAACTCATCCCTCCCGTCAGAGCCCTTTTCCGTTTTTCAAGCTTAGAACGGCTTCTGGCAGGAAGAAGCCAGGCATTCGCAAGATATGTCAAAAAGTGACAAGCTTGGCAGGACGTACGCCGACGGTGGGGAGGCGAGTCTTTGGCGTGTTCGTGCCGCGGACTGCGATCCGGGAGTAGGCAGCATCATCGTCGAAGGAGCTGCCGCGGTTAGAACGGGGTACAGAGAAATCTGAACTGCCTCGGATCCCCCTATCATCGGTTTTAGTTTCGTAGCGAATGAACCAATCGAAACACCATTCCCAAACATTCCCCGTCATGTCGCGAAGACCCAAGGCGTTTGCTCGATAGGAGCCGACTGGGGCATGAAGAATGCAGCATGTACGGTACCAACCAGCATGTACGGTACCAGGTTTGATCGCGTCGCTTCGCGCTGTCATTGGCAGAACGCAGCATCACAATTCGCTATTTCTACCAAGAGATTCACACCTGATTCGATACTTCGGCATCGTCAATTTGGCGCAGTAACTTTGACAAACAGGATTCTGGCCACTTAACACCTATGAGTTCCGGATGGGGTGTTTCGCAATGACATGCCCTGGCCTGTCTTATTCTTCACACAGGTGCCAACAGCCACCTCATCTACTAAAGGGATTAGACCTGGCTCGTACTTTTCGAAGCGCCGCGACTCTTCCAGCACCGACAGCGACGCCATCATGAATTCCGTCTATTAGATCGAATCGGCTGCCTTGGCCCTACAGCCGCACACGAACAGGGCCTCGTTCATCGCGACATTTAGCCCGGTAAATTCATGGTTAGGGATGTCGGTTCCGCCTGCTTGCTCGACTAGGTTTGGCCTAAGATGACCTCGGGGACGGTGCCACCCTAACTCGAACCGGCGAAGTCATGAGGACGCCGGCCTCCATGTCTTTCGAGCAGCTCCGCGCCCAGGAATTGAAGCGTGACCGGCGAACATATGTCTACTTCCTTGGGGTCTGTCCGTTTGAAATCGGCACTTGGCGTCGCCTTGAAAGTAGAGCTTCAAAAGATCTGGGTCGACGAAAAGAGGCAAGAAAGCGAAGAACAGAGTATCGATGGTTCCCAGGCTTGCTGTGGCCTGACCTACTCCGCCCGGTAAGGAAAGACTTCCAGTGAGAGAGTTGATGTCGCCACCATCGGTGAGCTCCGCAAGCCGGAGAAAATGCGAAAAGCTGGGGGACACGTCTTTGCAAGTAGACCTGTTCAGATGTGTGGTGCACCGCTAATGATTGCACAAGCTCCTTGTACTTCTGAAGCCACATCGCCGATGTCCTCAATCTTCGCCGGCCAGAGTGTGTCTGCTATTGCTGACGTTTCTTGAAACTTCTTCACTTCGGCAAGGCATTCTAAATTTGCCAAGGGAAGTGCTTCTCTCTTAAGGCTGCATCCTTTGCTTGTCGCTTCTATTGTTCCGCATCAAGCCCCTCCCGTTCTATTTGCCTCGGCAGTGAGCGCAGCTATCCGTTCCTTGAGAGCGTCTTGTTTGGGCTTTTAAAGCCCGGGCAATCGTCTCCTGCTTCGATTCATGAAGGATGCGGGAGTCTCGGGCCTCCTCACGCGCTATTTCTGTCAGCGCAGGCACCTTCTTGGTTTCCTCACCATTGAAATTGAACACACCGACCGTCACCGACAACCCCATGAAAACAACCATACTTGCCACTGCCACAGCCGGATTCCGATGCACCCACTGCCCGATATATCCGTGCCCTCTGAAAGGAGGGGGGGGATCGCCGGAAACAATCAAAGCCTTTATTGAAAAAGACTTGAAACCGAGGCGACATCGCGCAAGAATGCGCGGCCCAACGAAGTCAGCAGACGCCGACTCGTTGCGCACTGATCTCTTATAATCGAATATGGATGAGATACGTGAGAATGTGACGGATCCATCCGGGTATTTAAAAGTGGCCCATTTGGATCCATTTATTAACGCCCGGCTGAACCCAAATACGTTCTCATGTGATCTTGATCACCTGTGAATTTTTTTGTTGTTTAGTCGAGAGCGACACTTTTAGAATCAGCTTTCAAAAACTTGAGGGTTTGATCCTGGCTCAGAACGAACGCTGGCGGCGTGGTTTAGGCATGCAAGTCGAGCGAGAAAGTCACCTTCGGGAGACGAGTAAAGCGGCACAAGGGTGAGTAATATATAGATAACCTACCTCCGAGATCGGGATAATTCCTGGAAACGGGTTGTAAAACTGGATTGTCTTTTCGGGCCGCATGGCCTGATTAGTAAATGGTAGCTCTGCTTCTGCTCGGAGAGGGGTCTATATCCTATTAGCTTGTTGGTGCGGTAATGGCGCACCAAGGCGATGATGGGTAGCCGGACTGAGAGGTTGGCCGGTCACACTGGGACTGAGACACTGCCCAGACTCCTACGGGAGGCTGCAGTCGAGAATCTTCCGCAATGGGCGAAAGCCTGACGGGGCGACGCCGCGTGAACGAAGAAGGCCTTCGGGTTGTAAAGTTCTGTCAGTAGAGAAGAACGAGTATCGGTTAATAGTCGGTACTTTGACGTTATCTTCAGAGGAAGCCCTGGCTAACTCCGTGCCAGCAGCCGCGGTAATACGGAGAGGGCAAGCGTTGTTCGGAATCACTGGGCATAAAGGGCACGTAGGCGGATCAGAAAGTCGGTTGTGAAAGCCCGGGGCTCAACCCCGGAACTGCTTCCGAAACTTCTGGTCTAGAGGGTGAGAGGGGAGAGTGGAACTTCTGGTGGAGCGGTGAAATGCGTAGAGATCAGAAGGAACACCGGTGGCGAAAGCGACTCTCTGGCTCATTTCTGACGCTGAGGTGCGAAAGCTTGGGTAGCGAACGGGATTAGATACCCCGGTAGTCCAAGCCGTAAACGATGAGCACTAGGTAGGGGGAACTCTGACGTTCTCCCTGCTGTAGCTAATGTGTTAAGTGCTCCGCCTGGGGAGTATGGTCGCAAGGCTAAAACTCAAAGGAATTGACGGGGGCTCACACAAGCGGTGGAGCATGTGGTTTAATTCGAAGCAACGCGCAGAACCTTACCCAGGTTTGACATGCATGGATTAGCGGCCAGAAACGGTCGTGACGCGGGTAACCGTGGAACTTGCACAGGTGCTGCATGGCTGTCGTCAGCTCGTGTCGTGAGATGTCGGGTTAAGTCCCTTAACGAGCGAAACCCTTACCTCTAGTTGCCAGCGGGTTATGCCGGGCACTCTAGCGGGACTGCCGTGGTTAACACGGAGGAAGGCGGGGATGACGTCAAGTCCTCATGGCCCTTATACCTGGGGCTACACACGTGCTACAATGGCGAATACAAAGGGCAGCAATACGGTAACGTGGAGCAAATCCCATAAAGTTCGTCTCAGTACGGATAGAGGGCTGCAATTTGCCCTCTTGAAGTTGGAATCGCTAGTAATCGTGGATCAGCAATGCCACGGTGAATATGTTCCTGAGCCTTGTACACACCGCCCGTCAAGCCACGGGAGCTGGTAGTGCCCGAAGTCGCTGACCCAACCCTCGGGAGGGAGGCGCCGACGGTAAGACCGGTGACTGGGACTAAGTCGTAACAAGGTAGCCGTAGGAGAACCTGCGGCTGGATCACCTCCTTTCTAGGGATGACTAGACCTTGGATTCTTAGCGATAAGTTTCCAATGGAATGTCAGCACACTCTCATGTATCTCATCCTTCTTATAACCTGGGCCGGCTTCGGTATTTGACCGAAGCCGGTACTCAGTTCGCGACAGACATCCGACGGGCAAGCCGATAGTTCCAACTGGCGGTAAGCCGTAGATCCTTTAAGGGCCTATAGCTCAGCTGGTTAGAGCGCACGCCTGATAAGCGTGAGGTCGGTGGTTCGAGTCCACCTAGGCCCACTCCTTTTATGATTGAACTAAATGGGGGTGTAGCTCAGCTGGGAGAGCACTGCCTTTGCAAGGCAGGGGTCAGGGGTTCGAGCCCCCTCACCTCCACTTTTTTTATCCGTATTCGGATGTCACACGTCGCACAAACTAATAAGAAGGAAGCCAACCTATTTTTGGTTGGATCCAACGAGTATCGGCCTGGTGCTGACTCGTAAATATCGATCTTTTGAAATTGAATAGTGAGAACGTGGTTTCTGCAAAGAAAACATGCTTTAGAATATTAATCGTGAGCGAATAAGTAGAATTTGGTCAAGATGCAAAGGGTATATGACGGATGCCTTGGCGCATGGAGCCGACGAAGGACGTAGTAAGTCTGCGATAAGCTTCGGGGAGCTGACTAGCAAGCTTTGATCCGGAGATTTCCGAATTGGGAAACCTGTCATGTAATACAGATGACAACCGTGCCTGAATATATAGGGTACGGTAGGGAACGGGGACAACTGAAACATCTAAGTAACCCCGGGAAAGAAAAGAAACCTCGACTTCCTAAGTAGCGGCGAGCGAACGGGAATCAGCCTAAACCGTGTACATGTAAGCCTGTAAGCGTTGTGTATGCGGTGTCGTGGGAAATACCATGAGGGATTACAGTTCCTCGAGAAAGTTACAAAGGCCTATCTTAGCTGAACAGTCTGGAAAGTCTGGCGAAACAAGGTGATAGCCCTGTACGCAAAAAGAGAAGCTCTTTCGGTATTATCCCGAGTAGCGCCGGCCACGTGGAATCCGGTGTGAATCTGGGGGGACCACCCCCTAAGGCTAAGTACTCCCATGCGACCGATAGCGTAAAAGTAGCGTGAGTGAATGGTGAAAAGTACCCCTGTTAGGGGAGTGAAATAGTACCTGAAATCATATACCTACAAGCAGTTGAAGCACTATGCCCCTCGGGGAATGTGTGACAGCGTGCCTTTTGCATAATGATCCGGCGAGTTGTCGTATTCAGCAAGGTTAAGGGCATATTGTCCGAAGCCGAAGGGAAACCGAGTGCGAAATGTGCGAATTAAGTTGGGTGCGGCAGACCCGAAAGCAAGTGATCTAACCATGGGCAGGCTGAAGCGGGTGTAAAAGCTCGTGGAGGGCCGAACCGGTGTAGGTTGAAAACTGCTCGGATGACCTGTGGTTAGGAGTAAAAGGCTAATCAAACTTGCAGATAGCTGGTTCTCCCCGAAATAGCTTTTGGGCTAGCCTCGTGTAATAGTTAGTGGGGGTAGAGATACTGTTCGGGATAGGGGGGCTTACCGCCTACCCTACCTAGATAAACTCCGAATACCATTAACCTTATCACGGGAGTCAGTCCGCGGGGGATAAGCTCCGCGGTCGAGAGGGAAACAACCCAGATCGCCGACTAAGGTCCCAAATCTATGCTAAGTGAATAAGGAAGTGAATTCTCTATGACAGCTGGGATGTTGGCTTAGAAGCAGCCATCATTTAAAAAGTGCGTAATAGCTTACCAGTCGAGAGGGTTTGCGCCAATAATTAACGGGACTAAGCATAGAACCGAAGTCGCGAGGCTATTAATGTCGTTGACATTTTTAGTTGGTAGGGGAGCGTTGCACATTAGGTTGAAGGCATACCGTAAGGAGTGCTGGACGACGTGCAAGTGATTATGCCGGAATGAGTAGCGAGAAAATGAGTGAGAAGCTTATTCGCCGAAAACCCAAGGTTTCCTGGGGCAGGTAATTCCGCCCAGGGTTAGTCGGAACCTAAGGCGAGGCTGAAAGGCGTAGTCGATGGACAACAGGTTAATATTCCTGTACTACACGTAATCGATCAAGACCCAGAGGGGGGACGGAGAAGGTAAGGCGAGCATACCGTTAGTTGTGTATGTGAAAGGACGTAGGCTGAAACTCTAGGAAAATCCGGAGTTTCATTAAGGCTGAGATCCGAGACGAGCCCATTTTGTTGGCGAAGTCGCTGGTTCCATGCTTCCTAGAAAATCCTCGTTGGGGAGTTACGTGTATCCGTACCGCAAACCGACACAGGTGGGTGGGATGAGTATTCTAAGGCGCTCGGGAGAACCATCGTTAAGGAACTCGGCATATTTACCCCGTAACTTCGGGAGAAGGGGTGCCCGGACGTGTGTAATAATTTACTTATGAAGCATTTCTGGGTTGCAGATAATTGGCCCAACCGACTGTTTACTAAAAACACAGGTCTGTGCTAAGACTTAACGTCGCCGTATACAGACTGACGCCTGCCCAATGCCGGAAGGTTAAAGGGAGCGGTTATCCTTCGGGAGAAGCTGTGAACTGAAGCCCCGGTGAATGGCGGCCGTAACTATGACGGTCCTAAGGTAGCGAAGTTCCTTGTCGGGTAAGTTCCGACCCGCATGAATGGCGTAACGAGTTGGGCACTGTCTCAACGATGGACCCGGCGAAATTGCAGTCGTGGTGAAGATACCACGTTCCCGCAGCAGGACGGAAAGACCCCGTGGACCTTTACTGCAGCCTAATATTGGGTCTGAGTATAGCATGTGTAGGATAGGTGGGAGACTTTGAAGCGGTGACGCTAGTCATCGTGGAGTCGTCCTTGAAATACCACCCTTGTTGTATTTAGGCTCTAAGCGAGTGCCTTGAATCAGGGCTCGTGACAGTGTTAGGTGGGCAGTTTGGCTGGGGCGGTCTCCTCCCAAAAAGTAACGGAGGAGCCCAAAGGCACACTCAGCACGGTCGGCAATCGTGCGTAGAGCGCAAAAGTATAAGTGTGCTTGACTGCGAGACCTATAAGTCGAGCAGGTGTGAAAGCAGGGTTTAGTGATCCGGCGGTCCCGTGTGGAAGGGCCGTCGCTCACCAGATAAAAGGTACCCCGGGGATAACAGGCTTATCTCCCCCAAGAGTCCATATCGACGGGGAGGTTTGGCACCTCGATGTCGGCTCATCGCATCCTGGGGCTGAAGAAGGTCCCAAGGGTTTGGCTGTTCGCCAATTAAAGCGGTACGCGAGCTGGGTTTAGACCGGCGTGAGCCAGGTCGGTCCCTATCCGCTGTGGGTGTAGGAAAATTGAGTAGAGCTGTCCCTAGTACGAGAGGATTGGGATGGACGAACCTCTGGTGTTCCAATTGTCGCGCTAGCGGCATCGTTGGGTAGCTATGTTCGGAAAGGATAAACGCTGAAAGCATATAAGCGTGAAGCCCACTACAAAACTAGTTTTCCCTATCAGGACCGTAGAAGACCACTACGTTGATAGGCCAGGTGTGTAAGCACAGTAATGTGTTCAGCTGACTGGTACTAATTGTCCGATTGGCTTGACCAATTTTTTCTCTTTAATCTCGGTTAGAGAGAAGCTTATTGAATCGCTGCGATTCAAATCTGAGCATGCTGCGCAGAAACCTCCGTTCTCACTATTCTTCTTACAACGGGCCACCTTGATGGTGGCCTTAATAGTTGCCCGGTGACTTTATCTAAGGGGCCACACCTGTTCTCATTCCGAACACAGTAGTTAAGACCTTAGAGCCGATGGTAGTGCAAAAAACGCGAGAGTAGGTTATTGCCGGGCTTTATATATCAAAATCCCCTGACGCATGAGTGTCAGGGGATTTTTTTTTGGCTAGTGCGTCATGGTGGTTTGGGCCAACGTCGTTTTCGAACAGCGAGAACGGTTGACCGCCAATCTGGGAGCGCTGGCGTCCCGCCGGCATTCTTTTTGGGTGCGCGAAAGTCGATGGGGGCTTGGCGGCTAATACGGTGCCAGGCACATGTTGGCAGTCCTATTGGGTTTGATGGCTCAATAGGATCATCAGGCGTGCCGGACTTCCATGTGGCATTTGGTTTTTTG
>JBLINQ010000103.1:0-17979 GCA_047639315.1 Planctomycetota bacterium | reverse complement strand
TCTGGGTAATACTCCCTAAGAGCGGGATTTCATGCATGAAACGAAAGATGGCTGTTTCTCTTGTCTTGCTCCTGGGGTTTCTTTGGTTGGGCGACTTGAGCCTTAGATCCCCTGAGCAAGGTGCCGGGTTCCGAAATTTCAAGGATGGAGGCGACGGTGGCGAGGAGACCATCCAGCTCCAATTCGTGTCGTCGTCGACCCAGGCGCCGATCGCGGGAGTGCAGGTTGCCCTATTCGGACCTGGCAAGGCCATGTGGGGAGGCCGAACCAAGACCGATGGTCGTTTCCCAGTTTCCGGCCTGATCTCAGAAGATTTTCCGTATTGGCTTCGCGGTGATCATGCAGATTTTCAGGGCATCGATTGGCGGATGCGGGGTTCTTGGCTCTTGAGTGCCGATACCCTGGTCATTCCCCTGATTGAAGAATTGAGCCGAGAAGACGTGCAGATTCAATATCGGTGTGACCGTGACGCCCACCTCCTTGTCAGTTGGAGGTGGCACCTTCCTCATCCCTATTTCTCGCCCCCGGGCCGGGTAGCTAAAGAACTGATCACTGCCAAAGACCAGGTCGTTGACTGCGTGATCGAAGATGTGCCAATGGGCGCTTTTCTGAGGGTGATTACAACGGACCTTCAAACTGGGCAAGGAGATTTCTTTGAGGGGAATGCCCGCTCATTTCAATCGAGCTCGATCCGACTCCTTCATGCTGTCACTCTCCGTGGGCGCGTTGAGAACCTGGAGGGGCGAGCATTGGCAGGTGTCTCGGTTCGGCTGTTGCCCTCATTTGGGGCAGAGCCGGTGCCCAGTTTCGATGTGGAGACCGACGAGATTGGCGAATTCGAGCTGGGCGTCCCACGTTGGTGGGCGAACCGGGTCGAAGAGGGTGGTGGGTTTGGAGTCTGTGATCTCACCTGGCAAGGGCAATTCTACCCCCAACAGACTCTCGTCTTGCGCGGTGAGCGCCTGAAGTCCCTGGTGATCAGAGACTCAGGCGCACCTCTTCAAACTAATAAGTGATCGCGACGCTGTTCATTGCCAGGTACAGGCCCTTTTCGGTTTCAAGCAACCGGCCATGTCCTTGTGCCATGATGGTCTTCGGTGAAGCCTTCAGTTGCATGAGCAGCTTCTCTGCGACAGTTTTGTCATTCGTGAACTGCAAGACCAAACGTCTTCCACTAGATTCGACAATAAACCCGGTTCTGGTGATCGAGACGACCTGGCCGCTGACGTCGATGACTTCATCGACGAGGGTGGCTTTTGACTTCAAAACCGCATCGACGGGGTGGGCTTTGTTCGATTTGTCGAAGTCACCGATCATGAGCGTCACTTTGAAGGACTGGTCTTTCTTGGGTTCGATGATCCGCATCGAACGGGCCATCATGCGCAGTTCATTCTCGTCCCCTTTAATCCTGGCAATCTCTTCAGGGGTCTTGCCAGCGTCTTCCGCCATATGACGTCGCTCGGCTTCTTTGACCACGCTATAGGTCACTTGTCCTTCCAAGGTGACTTCGTGTCCTGAAAGGTGGCGAGGCGCAAAGAAGGCGTAGTCCTTAAATTTGACAAAGATCTCTTCGCCGTTGTCCTTCATGCGAATCCAACAGCCCTTCTTGACACAGATACTGTCGATTGTACCGCGCAAGAGGATGGTCTTGTCTTTGAAGTTCGTTGGGTTGTTGGCTACGGCTTTCAGGGACGTTTGGCTCAACATGGTGACCGAGCCACCATATTCCGCCCAGTTCCCATTGCGGCCAATTTTGATTGGTTTGGCGAGCTCATCGAGCCATTTCTTGGCGACCACACTTTTCGCCGGGCGTGAGCTCGGTTGGGAGGTGGGGCTTGTTGTTGGTCGCGTGTCTTGGGCGTGAGCGCAAAGGGTGGTTGTTGCGGCGATTAGAGCAAGTCGGGCGAATTTTCTGAACATTTATCATCTCCAATTGGGATCGTGCGAAACATCATAACTTGTCCCGAATAAATGAGGAAATCGGTTCGTAACATGAAGCGGTTGGGCGTGTTCTAAAGATATCACGCTACGGCTCTCTCTATGTAGTCCACGAGTTGAAGAAGAAGGTCCTCATCATGCGCAATCATTTTGCTTTGATCGTTTTGCTCTTTTTGTCCACATTCTCCGGAACTGGGCAGGCGCAAACGAGCGGCGTTCAGTGGGAAACGAACCTGGATGCGGCTTTGGCCCGCGCCAAGAGCGAGAACAAGCCACTACTCCTATCGATGCACACCAGCACTGAAATCGCGTGTAAGAGAATGCTGGGCAACCTCTATTCCGATGTCGACGTGATTGCCAAGCTGAAAGACTTCGTTGTTCTCCCAACCTGTTTTGATCGTCACGCTGAGGTCAAGAAATCAATCGATGGCGAAGAGAAGATGGTGAGTCCTATGTTCCGCACGATTGATTGCGAAACACTTATGCGCAATGAGCACGCGGTCAAGGAGATGTTCTTTGAGAAGGCCGAAGTGAAAGTCCCTAATCACATCTTTGTGGGCATTGACGGCGCGATTTTCATGAAGAAGATCTATGAGCTGAAGAAGCCCGCATTCTTAGATCTTCTTGACCGTGCCCTCGTCCAGTTCGGTAGCAAGACTGTCGATGGCATGGACGGCGCAACCCAAGAACTCTTCCGGAAGGTGAAGAAAGGCAACGTCAAAGAAAAAGAGGCTGCTGTCAAAGCAATCCTCGAATTTCAGAATGCCGAAAAAACAGAAACCCTCTACCGAACGATTCAAGGCCTGAAGAAGGATGAAGACCGTGCTGTTTGCATCCGCGCCATGGGCAGCGATGATTTGACAGATGCCTCACCGATCGCCATGAAGTGGATGTCAGACAAGTCAGACTTCATCAAGAACTGCGCCGTCGTGACTTTGGAAGAGATGAAAGCAGGAGATGCGACCAAGTCCCTCCTCGATCTTTTCGACCGCACCAAGAAGAACAGCAAGGAACTCCGCAAAGACATCTTGCGCGCTCTTGGTCCATGTGGATTCGGCGACCCGGCAGCTAAGCAGCTGTTGATGACTCACGCCACCGATAAGAAAGAGCCCATGCGCTTGGCAGCCTACATGTCTCTGGGTCATTTCCTCGATGAAGAAGACGTGCAACAACTCCTTCAGAAACGCTTCAAGAAAGATTCGAAGGGTGTGGCCGCACGGACGGCGATCCTCTTTGCTTACCTCACGTCCAAAGATACGTCGCTTATCCCTCAGGTCGATGCCATGACTGCTGGCGAAAAGAACCACCAAATTCTCATGGTTGCAGGTGCTGCTAAGCGTGCTATGGGTGGAGAAACTGACGGCGCCAAGAGCAAGAAAGTTTCTGGGAAGTCAATGCGCAAGGCATGGGCGCCGCTCTACACCAAAGACAAGATTGTCCGTAATCGCATTAAGCGCTGGCGGCGATAAGAAAAGGAATGGTCAGATGAGCGGGCCGCGATTCCTTCAATCAAGGAACCGACACCTTCTCGCCCCCAAATGGAGCAGGCGCACTCATCTCGACCAATCCCGAACGTCAGTCCATCATCATACCACAGATACTTAGTTGCGGCTCTATCTCATTGCTGAGAGCAGCAAGCTGTCGACCCCTACCAGCCGCGATCTGACCTCAATCCACTCAAGGAATTGATGATGTTTGTCTGGATGTGGCACCGCCGGCTTCTGGTCTCACGAATTGATCCCGCTCGAAGTGAAATTCACCCAACGTGACTAAGCTCTTGTCTGGGTCGAGATTAGCTCGACACCCTTCCGATTTCGTATTCAGATAAGAAGGACAGGCGGGTCCTTACATCCCTATTCGGTCGTCCACGACTGAAATTTGAGGGCAATCCCAAATTGATTTTTAAGCCTCGACCTCAAACTTGGGGTACGCTTGGTACGGACCTTTTGAGTCCAATCCGATTCGTCGGATTGCAAATGAACATGGGGCTAATTATGTTCGATCCAATCTCGATAGGAGTGGCGTCGAGAAGTGAAATTCGCGTGACTGGTGTGTCAAATACCAAGCGCGTCTCAGATCTCTCTTCGCGTTCTCGCAAAGGCGAGGCCTCCACAGTCAGTCAGGATTCCGCCGATAAGGCGACGGAATCGCGGCAACGCAGCCGTGATCCGGTGGGTCAAAAAGCAAAAGCGCACGACAGCCGCGACGGAAAGCGTCCTAAAACAGACGCAACCGAAGAAGGCTTGCCGCGGGCCAAAGTGAAGTTCCGAGCTCCGAGCAAAGATGGGGATTTTGAAGCCCCCCTCTTTGAGGTGGAAGGTCAACCTGTGGTGAAACCGGGCGGACCAACCTTGGGCGAGGAAGCAGCCGTTGAGGCGCAAGAGGCTACTGGTCGTCATTCTGACCAGATTGGATCTTTTGTTGATCTGTTTGCTTGATGACTCAAATCCGAAGTTCCTGGGCGGCGACCATTCTTTGGTCGCCGCCTTTTTTTTGCCCTCTTTAGGCCCAAGGCCGCTTCGCTCTTCATGGTGGTCCTCACTGCTTGTGAGTCTTACCCAAGAAGAATGGCAAGCTGGCCGAAACAAAGGCAAGTTGAGTATGGGATTTGGCCGATAGAGACTTCAACAGGAGTCCGGGATGCCAAAGTCCATCGTTCTGATAGTTACCATCACGAGCCTCTGCGTCTTCGCAGCTGGGCAGAGCTCCCGGTCGACGATCATGGGGGGCGAGGAGTTCGTCCTGACAGCCAGTCAGGAATCCGTGGTTTTTGGTTTTCGAAGTCACTTCAATCGCGACATCTTCATGGAAGATGCCGAGCGGTTTGGAGTTGTCTTGCGTGAGAATTTTCCCGGGCGTCGCACTGCGGTGATCGATTGCGAGCCGAAGCATCAAGGTGCATTCGTCGATTGGCTCCGCCAACGCCGAGATATTCGCTTCGCCCATCCGGTCTACAATATTGCTATAGAGGCACAGCGCCGTGGGTGGTATCTGCTTACTAATCAACTCATCGTGCAATTTGCTGGGACTCCCAACGTCAATCAAATCCAACCAGACTTAGATCGATTTGAAGGTCAACTGATCACACCGATCCGTTGGCTTCCTGGTGCTTATCTCATTCGTGTGCCTGCGGGTGCCGATGCTTTGAAGGTTGCGAAAGATCTTGAAGCCCTAAGGAGCGTCAGTTGGGCGCAACCAAACTGGCTCAGGTTCTTAGGTCTTCGAAACACCGTGCCCAATGATCCGCTGTTTGGCAATCAGTGGCACCTATCGAATACGGGCCAAGGTGGTGGCGCCTTAGGTGCCGACATCAAAGCGACGACCGCCTGGGACTACGCGACTGGAAGTGGCGTCAAGATCGCCGTTATTGATACCGGCGTTGAAACGACGCATCCCGATTTGAACCTCGCGACTTTTGGGTATGACCCTTTCTTGGGCGCGGGAGTCAATCACGGCAACGATATCCTGGGGCACGGAACAAGGTGCGCTGGGGTGGCGGCGGCTATTGGCAACAACAATCTCCAAACATGTGGGATTGCCTATGACGCTGAAGTCTTGGCCATCAGTCTGATTGATGCCAGCGGCTTCGGTACGCCAACCGATGAGGCCGCTTGTTTTGTATGGGCAGCAGATCAAGGGGCCGATGTCATCACCAACAGCTGGGGGCCTGACGGCATCCCCTTTCCACTCCCGACCCTCGTCGAGCAGAGTTTTGCTTACGCCACGAATGTCGGACGCAATGGTCTTGGTTGCCCGATCTTCTGGGCTGCCGGAAACGGCAATGAAACGATTGGGCCCGATCAATATGTCAGTAGTTCTTATACGATCGCCGTTGGCGCAACTAACAACTATGACGTTCGCTCAAGCTACAGTGACTTCGGCATTCAACTTGATCTTATGGCGCCGTCATCTGGCGGATCCCGCTCAATCAACACCACTGATTTAGGTGGCACCACGACCCTCGCGTTTGGCGGCACTTCGTCAGCCGCTCCTTTAGCCGCCGGGACCGCGGCATTGGTTCTTGAGGTCGCTCCCAGTCTCAATTGGGTTCAGGTTGGCAATATTTTGCGCAACAGTGCTGATCAGGTTCAGGCCAGTGCTGCCAATTATTCGTCTGTGGGACACAGCATTCTCTATGGGCATGGTCGGCTCAACGCTGAACAAGCCGTCGTTGACGCCATTGACGCTCTGCCCGACCCTTTGAGTCTTGGAATCACAACCACCGGCAATTCGGACATCATTGTTGACATCAACAATATGCAGCCCTTCGGCCGCTGGCTCATCGGCTTTTCTGCTCAGATTTTCAATCCCATCGGTTCAGGGCCGCTTTATGGAGTTGGATTTGATTCCTTCAAGACTCTTAGCGCGCCCCATGGAGTGATCCCTTTTCACTACAGCGCCAATTCGAGCGGCTCGTTTCATTGGGGCACCATCGGATTGCCTCCCGGACTCACCCTGCAGGCCGTCGCCTTTGAGATCCTCCCGAATTATTCTTTCCGGGCGTCCAACGTGATTCAGGTGACCTTCTAGCTGAATTAACGCTTTCCAGTCGCCCCAGGTCACATTCGATCGATTTTGCCGCTCTTCTCCACGATTCCACCATAGATTTTCGCGCTAAGGCTACGCGATGAACGCCCAGATCCGTATCCTCCTATTGGAGGTCCGGTTCAATGATGATTCGATTCTGCGCGCTGCTTGTTTTGACTGTTGTCATGGGCTGCGCTGATAAGCCAAAGCCAAAGCCAGAGAAAACAGAGGTCTTGTTACCAGCTGAGTTTCAGCTCGTGGATGCGACGCCCTCGAGCGGTCTCGACTTTGTGACGAAGAGTGGCACTTCTCGACAAGAGTTTATCTGTGAAGTGAAGTCAACGGGGGTTGGCTTGCTTGACTACAACAGCGACGGTTTGCTTGATGTCGTCCTTGTCGCTGGATCCACCATCGACCGAACGCGAGCCAACGAAGCTGGCTTCGGCGTTCGCCTCTTTCGCAATCTAGGTGGATTGAAGTTTGAGGACGTCAGCAAGGAGGCGGGGCTGAACGCTGTCAAATGGGGTTGGGCCTGCGCCCCCGCTTGCGCTGATGTTGATGGTGACGGCGATGACGACATTTACGTTACCCAGATCGGCGCCAACATTCTTTTGATCAACGAAGATGGAGTCTTCCGCGATCAAAGTAAAAAGTTCGGTGTTGATGATGCGGGTTGGGGAACAAGTTCAGCTTTCGCCGACATCGATGCCGATGGCGATCTTGACCTCTATGTTTGCAACTACCTTGAGTTCGACTTTGCGAATCCAGCAAGGGATGGGGATCCAGGTTTCTCGTGTAAATGGAAAAGCAATGAAGTGATGTGCGGGCCGAAAGGTTTGCCACAACAACAAGACGTTGTTTATCGCAACGAAGGTAAGGGTGGCTTTCGTAATGTGACGAAGGAGTGGGGCATCGCCGATCTTCTTCCGTCCTACGGCCTTGGCGTCATGCCCGGCGACTTCGACCGAAATGGTGCCCAGGAACTTTATGTCGCCAACGATGGCATGGCGAATTTTCATCTCTCTTGGGACGCCAAGAAAAAGAAGCTTGTTGATCAGGCTTGGGACATCGGTACGGCTGTTAGTGAAGATGGTGCTCCGCAAGCAGGCATGGGGATCGATGCCGCCGATTTGAATGGTGATGGCCAAGAAGATTTTGTTTGCACCAATTTCAGTGGCGAGGTCAACAATCTCTTCCTGAGTACCGAAGACGGTTACTTCCTTGAGTCATCGGCCACGTCCGGCATTGCTCTGGCAAGTCTTCCTTCCGTTGGGTGGGGCGCGGCCTTTCGCGATTTTGACCTCGACGGCAGGTTAGATCTCTTCGTCGCGAATGGTCATGTTTATCCTCAGGCTGCGAAAACCGGCACCGGCACTGATTATCCTCAATTTAATCAAGTGTTTCGCGCTCAGCCTGATCATCGTTTTGAACTCCTGTCCCGCATTGATCACCCAGGATTGGCTGTAAAAAAAGTCTCACGAGGCGCAGCGTTTGGCGACTTGGACAACGATGGTGACGTTGACGTCTTGGTTTGCAACTTAGGAGATCGGCCGACGCTGATTGAGAACCGAACGCGCTCCAAGAACGCCGGTCCTGATTTTGTTGGGATCGAATGCGCGGCACAGGGTTGGAACTCGCAAGGATTAGGAGCCGTCGTCTTAATCGACCAGGGGAAAGCTTCCTCTTCCATTCGCCGCCATGCTTCGTTTCAATCATCGAATGATTGGCGCGTGATCTTTGCCGGAAAGATCAGTGAAGTTGTGGTTTCCTGGCCGAGTGGCAAGCAAGAGAGATTCGACGTTAAGCAGAACAAATACAACAAGCTCACAGAAGGATCTGGAAAGAAATGAGAATTGTAATTGCACTCCTGCTGCTCACATCAATTTCGGCTGCGCAATTGGAAGGTGATCCAAGATATGTCAAAAAGCGCGCTGAGAGGATGATGGCTCGCCTCAACTATGAAGCGGCCATTGACTATCTTCAGGGCGCCTGCAAGCGCATTGAAAAAGACGGCGAGATTCGTCTTCTTCTCGGTGAGTGCTTCTTTGCTCGGTCGCGCTGGGTCGAAGCGGCCAAGGCGTTTAAGGACGGAGTTTGGCTCGATCAAGACTTGGCGGGGCGAGTTTCTCATTACCCCCTGGCCCTGATTCGATGCAACAAGTTGGATGAAGCTGAGGAACAATCCAAAATTCTTGTGGCTAAGGGAAGCAACGGTCGCTTAAAAGCCAACGGCAATTTCGGGCAAGGTCTGATCGCTTGGCATCGTGGAGAAATTGATGCTGCTATCAAGTTTTTCAAGGCTGCTTTGGGGCATGATTCTCGTCTTCCTAAGGCGCACTATCGTCTTGGCCTTGCCTATTTGAAGAAGAAGAAACTCGAACTTGGCATCGCCAGCTTACAACGGACTTTGGACCTCGATGGCTTGCATCATGCCGCGGCGCACAACTTGGCCTTGGCCTATGGTCGTGCCAAGAACAGAGACGCGGCGAAACTATGGCGCGAACGCCATCGGACAATCCTGAAGTCGACGTCGGAGATCAGCCAGATCAAGAGATCTCTCCAATTGGAGCCAGATCAGATTCCACTGGTCCGTCGTTTGGCTGATCTCTATTACAAGCACAAGCTCTTCGAAGATGCTGCCATGCCCTATTCGGCGTGTGTTGCCGATGCTCCCGCCACGGCTGAGCCCCGTTATCTTTACGCGTCTTGTTTGTTTGAAACCGGCAATTACCACGGTGCGCGACTGCAGTTGGCGCAAGTGGTCGAGCGCTTTCCCGATCACAAACGCGCCAAGAAAATCTACGAGACGATCCTGAAGATTGCTGAAGCAGACGGGAAGGCCAAGGAATGACATTGGAGTCGGTTCTGCACCAATATGGACTTGAGGCTGAAGATCAGAATCTAACTCTGATTCCTGGAGCTCCCGAGCACGAAGTTCGGGTCTTGCGAGTTGTAGCAGCCCCCTTTGCTCACATGGTGGCGGCAGCTGCTTCCGTTGGAGTCGAACTCGTTCCGGTTTCTGGTTTTCGAAGTGTCGAACGGCAAACCAGGATTTGGAGCCGAAAGGTTAAGGCGAGCATTCAACAATTCGGTGATCGTCAATCAGCTGTTTGCCAAGTGATGGAATATAGCGCTCCACCAGGTTGGTCGCGTCATCATTGGGGTACGGACATCGATCTGGTTGGCGGCAGCCTGCGCGAAAAACCGCGGTTAGAGGCTGAGGATTGGCACCGTGGCGGTAGCTGCAGCGAGGCCGCCGAGTGGCTTTCGAATCACGCCGCGGCGTTTGGCTTCGTCCGCCCCTACGATGAGCATCGTCGCGGTTTCATGGCTGAACCTTGGCACTGGAGCTTCCTGCCAACGGCGTCGAGCTATTTGCCATTGATGAGGCGTATTGACTGGAAATGCGCCTTTGACGGTGAGGATTTTGAGGCTGCGGATCTTTTGGCGAACCAAGTTGGCCGCCTCTTCCCCGACTTCGTGCTCGGAATCAACCCGATCTTGCTGTGACTCTAGGTTCCCTCCATGCCAGCATCGATGATAGAATCTGGCCATGGTTGATGTGCAATTTGATGGCGATGATGGTCAAATGGCCTGTGAGGGGTGTGGCGTACTGCTGCCAACATTTCTCGACGAATGCCCTTATTGTGCGGAATCGGAATCCTTGGAATACGAAGACTCCCAAGCTGACGTCGAGGCTCCATGCCCAGAATGTGGTGCCTTGATTTATGATGATTCGGAGCGATGTGCTATTTGTGGCGCTTGGGTTAGCATGCGGTTGCCGAACGGACGGTCAAGCAACAAGAAGATCGTGCTTCTTGTTGTCGTCCTCTTGGTAGCCTCGATTCTCTATTTGACGCTTCTGAACAGATGATCTCGCAAAACGATAAGAGAAAACTGTCCGCCGCTAGGCTATCCCTCATTGTTGGGGCGATGCTCACCGGAGCCAAGTTCTTGGCTTGGCGCCTCACGGGTTCTTCTGCCGTTCTCTCTGACGCAGCAGAGAGCATCATCAACGTTTTCGCCGCGGCTTTCGCATACTTTGCCATCCATGTCAGCGCGATGCCCGCAGACGAAAATCACCCTTATGGACACGGCAAAGTGGAGTTCTTCTCTGCCGGGTTTGAAGGTGCGCTGATTGTTGGCGCGGCGCTCGTGATTATGGCGGCTGCGATCCCGGCGCTGTTCTTGCCACCGGAAATTTCTGAAATTGGCCTCGGCATGGCGATCACTGGGCTGGCAGCCGTTGTCAATGCGGTCCTCGGACTCTACCTCATCAGGGTTGGTAAGGAATCGCGCTCCTTAGCGATTGAAGCCGATGGCGTTCACCTAATCACTGATGTGGTCACTTCAGCTGGAGTCATTGTCAGTCTCTTGGCGGTCCAATTCACTGGTCTCAATATCATCGATCCCATCATCGCGATCCTCCTTGGTGCGAACATCCTGGTTTCTGGCTACAAACTGGTTCGGTCCTCAGTGGGGCAGCTCTTGGATGAAGCCGACGAAGAGGTTTTGGGTGAAATCGTCGAAACACTCAATAAGACCCGGCAGCCAGGAGACTTGCAGCCGCATCAATTGCGAGCTCGTCGGGCAGGGTCGCGGTTGAGCATCGACTTCCATCTTTTCCTGCCGCGCTTTTGGGAGCTCACCCAAGTTCACCAGCGCATTGATGACTACGAAGACGCTCTCAAAGAAGCGATTCACGATGACCTCGAGGCGATCATTCACGTCGACCCTTGTCTCCCTCGACATTGTTCATCGTGCAATCTTGAAGGCTGTCGTTTGCGGGAGTCGGACTCGAGCAAGTGCGAGGTTTGGGACGCGGACCACATTCGAAGTGTCGGCGCTCACCCAGATTTCGAGTAGGCAATTTTCTTGTCTTGGCGATGAAGTGTGGCCATGTGCATCGCTGCCAAGATCAGGACGGCGCTCCCTACGGCGTAGACTCCACTGCCAATTATGGTGTAAACCATGTAACCAACAATCGGAACGATCGCTGCACGAATGCCGACAGCGAAAATATGAGCCGCAGAATAGTTGGCAGCCTTATCGGCGCCACCAAACATGACGGGTCCTAAGGACCAGCAAACGTCGACCCCAGCCATGGCCATGCCAAAGACAGCTCTCGCGACAAACCATGCTCCGATGCTGCCAAATGCCACAGCGCCCCAAACCGCGAGAGGATAAAGCGCCAGCAGTAGGAAAGCCAACGAGGCCGTTTGAGCCACCCCATTGCGGTCCAAGAGTCGCCCAAAGAATGAAATGAAGAGCATCTTGATGAAGGGCGTGATCCCATGGATGCCGATGACGATGCCGATCGGTTGGATGTTGGTCTCTTTGGTGACAGCCGAGATTTCCTGCGGGATTGTCAGCATGAAGCCCAACCCATAAATCATGAAGCCGATTTCGAACATGCGGAAGCGACGGTGGTTACGAAACAGCTGGAACAGCTCGCCGTAGATCTTGGCCGTGCTTTTTCGTGGCGTCTGGTTTTCACGCGCCAAGGCGCGTGATTCTCCGCGCACTGGAAACCGACTCAAGAGTCGAACGCCAAAGAATGTTGAGACGCCAATGACCGGCAGCATCCAGTAGATGCTGGTTGGGTGCTCTGTCAATCGGAATGCGCCAGCCAGGGCAACGCCGAAGAAAAGGGCGGTCGAGATTGATTTGATCTGGCCGTAAGACGCGCCCCGTTCCGAATCGGTGTAATTAGAGCGCATCATTCGGTTGCGAAGGGGAACCATAACCGTGATGAAGGCGATATTGGCCAAGACGAGCAACGGCCCGATGCCCCAAAAACCTCTCACGAGGGCGGCACAGAGAAGTGGCGGGACGCTCAGGAGCAAGATCAAGTTGCAAACTCGGGCTGCTGGCCACGACCGAATTCGATCCGTGATCCAGGGTGCCGCCAAGAAGGAAACATGATTTAATGCGAAGAGCAGGGTCACATCGAGACGACTTGGATCAAAAATTCTGGTGAGAAGAAAAATCCCCAGGAGTGCGGTCTCAGACCCTGGTGCCAGGAGAATCTCGGCCCACAGCTGCCGCTTGTAGCTGAGGCGACCGTAGAAGCTGGTGGCTGGAGGAGTTAGCATGACTCCGTAGAAGTAACCCATCTGCCTGGAAAGACCAAATCATGAGCTACGGTGAAAAGAACACTCCGACGGGGCTTTCCAAGCCCGATGGCGACCATGTCGCAATCAAGTGGGCTGATGGTGTCGAGACAACCATTCCGATGAACTACCTCCGGGCTAAATGCCCATGTGCTTCGTGCGTCGAAGAATGGACAGGGGCACTGATGGTCAAGCCTGAGGATGTGGCGCACGTTCGGGTCGACACCATGAAGCAAGTTGGCAATTATGCCTTCTCAATCGTTTTCACAGATGCCCATGCCACTGGGATCTTTACCTATCGGCGCTTACGTGCGTGGGGCGACGAATTCTTGGGCAAAGCCGCAGAATAACGCCACCCCACAAGAATCAAGGATTGAGGCCTTAGGCCCCAGCTCTTAATCGACGGTCAATGTCTCAATAGTCGTTTTGGCGTCAGATGGGTTGTAGATCTTCAACCTGTCAATGGCTCTCAATGTCAGCATGCAATCCGTCTTCGGTTGCAAATCGACACTCTCAAGCACATCGCCGTTTGGGCCCGATCTCGTTACTTGGACCATCCCAGGCCCCGCATTTCTGATCGTGATTTGGCCGTCTATTCCGGCCAACTCCATCTCACCCTCTTGAGACAAGGCCGCTTCATGACTCTTACTTGTCACGTACCTTGTGTTGCCGATTGCGCATCCAGGAACGAGCGCCAAACACAAGACGAGGGCTAAACTTCGAAATTGAATCAATTTCATGGGAACCACTTTCGATTTACTATTCTGATCATCCATCGACGTAGCGATGTTGTCGATACGACGGTGGCGAGAGATCGAAGAGGCTACTTTTCAAAAATGGACATTTCTTCCCGATTGGCCCGTCAGATACTCGAGTCAGCCGAGAGAGGCCCTTTAGTGCAGCTGAAGGTGAGGCTGGCCGAAGAAGGAGTCCATGAAGCACATGCGCCAGATCCCAAAAACAAAGAATGAGAAGAGCACACCCCAAAACACTGGCGTTACCACTCGGTCAAACTTTCGAAATAGGTGATTGAGTGCTTGGCTCCAGGTCTTCCTGACGCCGACAACAGCGAAAACGACCATGAAGGGCCAAGTGACTGGGCCAAAAGGGTGGTACTGCCAAGCCTGCTCCAACTCGAATCTGGCCATGCAAGTCAGGGATCTAGTCATACCGCAGCCAAAACAGGGCAAGTCGGTGAGCTGATAGAACCCACAAAGAGGAACCCCGAATCCTACCTGCGGCAGAAAAGCGGTCACCAGAAACGCAAATGCGGCCACCAAGAAGAGGGGCCGCGTCAAAATGTCACCAGCTCTAGGGAGTTTCATGGCGATACTATTCGCTCGTTGATGCCCTGATATTTTCTCTCGCGGCGATACGACTGAAGCGATTGACAATCAATCGCTCCGATCGTGGCGTATGACGAGAGGCGACTAATCGTCAGTGTCGTCTTGAGCGTAGGATACGTTGATGGTGGAGCTGATTCCCCCACGACTCGACCAACGCGTCTCAAGCTCTAACCAGACAGGGTTGCAAGCGGCAACGAGGTCGCCAAGGATCTTGTTGGTGACATCTTCGTAGAAAATGCCCTCATTACGATATCCTTGAAGGTAGAGCTTCATGCTCTTCAGCTCGACGCACTGGGCGCCAGGACCGTAGACAATGGTCATTTCGGCGAAATCTGGGTGTCCGGTTTTCGGGCACACGGAGGTGAATTCCTCGACTTCGTGCTGGATCGTGTAGTCCCGCTGTGGGTGGGGATTGTCAAAGGTCTCGATTGCGCTCATGATGGAGAGTCCTCGTGTAAAGACTGACTTTGCCTCACCATGGCCGAGAACACAAATGCAGTTTTTTGATCGGGGGGATCTCGATTCTCGGAACTCCTTTCCTTGCCTGAGCTTGGTTAAGATACTGGGGCATGGGAGCCTTGCCCTGACAGGTGGGGCCAGTGCCCTGGCCGTTCTGATTTGCCAAGATCGAGACCAAAAAAAAGCGCCAGATCCTTGGGCGAAATCGAAGTTTCGGTGGTCTCCAAATTGGCTTCTTGCCTTAAGGTCATGACCACCGAAGAAATTGCTGGGAGAGAACTGTGAAAGCCGTCAAGAAAATATGGATGAATGGTGAGATGGTGAATTGGGACGATGCCAAGGTGCACGTCCTTAGTCATGTCATTCACTATGGTTTTGGCGTCTTTGAAGGTGTTCGGTGCTATGAGCTGGATGACGGCGGCCGATCGATCTTTCGCTTGGACGAACATGTGCGCCGCCTCCGTGAGTCTGCCCATATCATTCAGTTAGATAATCCCCACAGTCACGAAGAGTGGGTGGCTGCCTGCGAGTCAATCATCAAGGTCAATGAGTTGAAGTCCGCTTACCTCCGTCCAGCGCTGTGCGTCGGCTTTGGTGAACTTGGCTTGGCCTCGATCCACAACGATCCTTTGGCCATGGTCGCCGCTTTCGAATGGGGTGCTTACCTCGGCGACGATGGGATGAAGAATGGAATTCGGGCTAAGGTCTCGTCCTTCGCCCGCAGCCATGTGAACTCTCACATGCTGAAGGGCAAGATCAACGGCATGTATGTCAACAATATCTTGGCCAAGCGGGAAGCCATTGATTGTGGTTACGAAGAAGCAATCATGCTTGACACCACCGGTCATGTGGTTGAGGCGAGTGGCGAGAATCTCTTCATCATTCGCAATGGTGTCGTGTCTACGCCGCCTTTGTCAAGTGTTCTCGGTGGACTGACGCGCGAGTCGTGCATGACCATCTTGAATGACTTGGGGCATGAGGTGGTCGAACGCACCATCACTCGTGATGAACTCTACATCGCTGATGAGATCTTCATGTGTGGCACCGCAGCAGAGGTGACACCGGTTCGCGAAGTTGACAACCGCCAAGTCGGAACCGGTTCGCCAGGACCTATTTCAAAGGAAGTTCAGTCGACTTACTTGTCGGCGGTTCGAGGCGGCCAGCCAAAATATGAATCGTGGCTGCACCGCGTTTGAACCTCAATTAGTGCTGAAGTGATCTATTGTTTGAGGTCTTGCATCAGGCGAAGCACCGTCAGTGCCATGCCTGTGCCATAACTTTTGCCTAGTTCGTGGGAGTCGATCCAACCACCGTCGGCTTCGTTGGTGCTGAATACGATCTTGCGTACTGCCTCGCGCCACTTGCCGGCTTTCTTGCCAGACAAGCGGTTGATTGCTTCGGCCCGACCATGCATGTCGTACCAGAAGAAGAACCCACCAATGGCATAGAGCGAACGCATGTGATCATCGTAGTTTCGAGCCGTTTCAAAATTGCCGTGTTGCTTGAATGCTTCAGCAACGGCCCCTGAGAGCTTCTTCGACGAAGATGCGCCACCGAGATAAAGCGCTAGTTCGCACAGAGGCATGCGGCCGCCGGCCTGCTCCACGCCGCCACGGTTGCGCATGCCGTATCCGAAAGCTCCAGATTTCTCTACGCGAGCCCCGAGGACGGCCTTGGTGGCCGCTTTGAGCTTGGGCATGGATACGTTGGCTCCTGCATCGGCAGCGACGTAAAGCGAATGCATGGCGCTGGCCGACGTGAATGCGGCAGCGTACTCATGACGGAATGCGCCGCTTTGCATTTGCAATTTCTCCATGTCGGTGACGAGCCTCTGGAGGGTCGGCATGACTTTGGCTTTTTGTTGCGGATCTAATTCAAGCAAGCGACTGAAGAAGTTGATGCGATAGACATAGGCCCAAATCAACTCGTCTTTGTCCTTCGGATTCAGATGTGTGTCGTCGCTTAAGTAGACGACAGCGCGCTGAAGGGCTTTTTCGATTCGGTCTTTCGGGCCTGACGTGCGCCAATCAAGGAGGCCTCGCGCAGCGATGGCTGTGACCGCAACATGAACATTGGGCAGTGAGTCGATGCCGCCGAAATCGTAACGAGAATCAGACCACGAGCCGTCTTCGCGCTGGAGATCAAGTAACCTGATGATACCGCGAGCGACCATTTGTCCTTGGTCCTCAGCAGTTCCTGGCACCCGGCTATGGCGCATCTCTTTGTGCGCCATGACACGCGTAGGGAAATCTCGGTAGCTCTCGAAACCATTCATGAATGGTCCCCATCCATCCAGTTCTGTTTTGGCTTTTTGGCCCCAAATACTCTCGCTGTGGCTGGCCGCGAGGGCCCGCCAAACTTTGTTGCCGGCCGTTGTCTTATTTTGCATGTGGTGGCACACGCCCAACAGCCATTCTGATTCAGCATAGCGATCGTCGCTGCCGGGGATTAATCCGAGAGTTTTGGCAGCGCTCGCAACGTCACCGGTGCCGATGGCAGCACGCGCCGAATCGACATCATGCATGGGTAGCTTCGATTTCGCGTTGTCTTTGGCTTTGTAGTTAAGGGCCTTTGTGTTTTTCTTGGCGATCGACTCCAAACGCTGAAGGAACCAGGTGCGCTGGAATAGAAGGAAACGATCGACCGTATGAATGAGCTTGCCTTTTTTATCGAGCAGTACGAATCCTGGTTCGACGAATTTTCCTTGAATGAGCTCGTACTTCTCCGCGAGTTTCTTGTCGGCAATCTTGAGAGTCTTCCCGCGGCGAATGAGGCTTCTGAAACCGATCTTGAGTGGTACGTATCGTTGGTTGATGTAGTTGACGACCTCAGGATCTGAGAATGGACCGGCCATCATGTTCCAATACAGTTCTTGGCGCCTGTCCATTGGCGTGCGCATCGCGGTTGGCACATACCAGAAGATTGGCTTCTTCAGTTTTTTGGCGAGACTGAGCGCTTCCTCATAGTCTTCGGCCCAATTGACACCGCTGCCACATTCCGAGACATACGCCGACCGACGAGGCGGACCCTGGGCACTTAGGGGGATGGAGATGAAACCAAAAATTAAGGCCAAGAGAGTGATTCGTAGTGCGAGCATGAGCGATTCCTTCATTGTGGGACCTCGGCCAGTATAGCGCAAAGGACGAAAGGTGTAGACATGGTTTCAGCCCCTTGTTCTTCTACGGCCTCGGGCTATCTTTCTTTCATGGGGTCTTCGTCATCAAATCGCCGTGTGCGGGTGAATCAGCCAATTCTCGATGGATTGGGGCAAGATGGGCTGCTGGATTTTGAGGCGACTATGTCACGTGAGGACGGAGAAGGCGTCAAGACGGTTCTCCAAGACCGACAGGTCCACCGCTTGGTCCTCAGTGATGGCCACACCTATTTCCTCAAACGAACGTTCTCAGTGTCAATGCGTAACGCCGTGAAGCACAAGCTCTTCGGGCAGGGTTCTCACTCGCGACCTGGCTGCGAATGGACCGCCTTGATGCGCATGCAAGAGCTGGGTGTGCAGGCCCCGATCCCGGTAATCTGTGCTGAAGAATACGTCTTGGGCTCAGTTCGTCGCGCTTATGTTCTCACCCAAGGACTCCCGG
>JBLINQ010000102.1:0-18085 GCA_047639315.1 Planctomycetota bacterium | reverse complement strand
GTGGATGAGCGCTCGGAACCGTAACCCGCTGGCAATTTCGTCGTTCACATGCGTCGATGCGGCTTCCCACATGGCATCGGCGATCACCCTGCGGGTAGCGATGATTTCAGGCTCGCGATTCACACCGATGGCATGAGCGTCGAGTATCTCTTGTTCTGCTTCGGCTTCGTCCAGCTCACTCAGTCGCACATGGATATCGATCCGCAAAGCGATTGCCGGCAGGGTCAGCATTTGCCATTGCTGATGCTCCTTCTCGAACCCTTCCAAGTCGTGGAGTACGCTTCGGAGCTGCCGTAATTGTGCTGGGAGATCCGTTGACAGGAGCGCCAAGTGATAGGCCGTCTTGGCGCGGTGGAATGTCGCTGTGGCAGCAAGCCCGCTCAAGCTCCCCTTGCCGGAGGTGCCTTTGTCGTGATTCTCTTCCAGAAAATTTTCGAAGGATATTTGGGCGACCCGAAGGCGGCGCGCACCTTCGGCTGGATCCTCGTCCAGCAACTTGATTCCTTGGAAATGATCCTGGAACGCCTCTCGAAGTGGAGCCATCGAACGACCATCAGGGACTTTTGACATCCATTGCTTCAAGGACTGAGAGATTTCTTCATCCAAAGACAGTTTGACCGGTCTTGATTTTTGCCAAAGCAAGATCCCGATCAGAATGAATGCGACCGGCAAGGTAAGGGCACCAGCCCCAGGGATCGCAAAAGCACAAATCGGGGCAGCGACAAGAAAGGTGATGGCAGCCCGACGTTGAAATCGGGGCGTCTGCCAAAATTGTCTTGTTAGCGAGTCCTGGCTCAATTCAACGATCCTCTTCTGTCTTGAAGCGTTGTTTCAGTTAATATCGTCCAACGTGGGCATTGCCCGGTGTCGGCTGACTCCAACCGGGGCATCACTTCTTTATCACCTCGAAAACCAGCGAAGGCAAATCACTTACTCCGATGACCCAGGTCAACTATTCTAACGCGTTTTCGACAGAATCGGTACAGACCCGTCGGCTTTGCCTCACCACGGTTTCAGCCATCTTTGCCGTGATCACGCTCACCCCAATTCTCACCAAAATTTTTGGCGCCTCGCCGCGAAAAGCCTCGATTACGGCCCTGAGATTTTCCTTCCTCATCGTGGCTGCGGTGACTTGGAGACGGTCCGGCCCCGGGTTGGCATCCGAAGCAGGGCTTCGAATCGCTGGCAACCCCCTCAGAACTTGGTTCCGAGGGTTCTTGATGGGGTCGATTCCCTTGGCCTCATATGTTGTGTTTTTGACGATCATGGATGAGCGCGTATTTGAGGGAATTCAGAACCAGGGGAAATTCTGGTGGGCCGTGACCAAATACATGCCGTTGGCTTTGATCATTGGCTTTCTCGAAGACATGTTGTTCTTCGGATTCTTAGCGACCCTCCTCGGGCGCCGATATTCGCTGGCCGTTGTCATTTACGCCGTCTCTCACTTCCTCGCGCCCAGCAAACAATTTCATTGGCAAAGCCCCGAATGGCTGGTTGGATGGGAAGCACTTGGAGCCATGGGGGAATCGCTCGCCGCCGCCACAAGTCGTCCGGTTGAGATTTTTGGATTGGTCTTAGTCGGGGGCACCCTGGCTCTCTTATGCCGTCAAACAAATAACATCTGGTTGGCCATGGGAGTCCACGGTGGTTGGTATTACGTACGCACCATTTCGAGGAAGTTGGGCGAAGATTTAGAGGGCAACCATGAGTGGTTATTCGGCACTGATCGTTTCTACGATGGCTTGCTCGGGTGGGTAGCCATTCTCACTACCGGCGTCCTATTCTGGTTCAGCTCAAGACCCGAAGGTCGAGAACAAGAACAGGCAAGTGGCGACGATGATAAAGATCGCCAACAAGACGATCACTAGCACCTTGCGCTGAGAAGAACCTGAATGCGCTGACTGAGGCGTCTCAATCGCTCGGTCGAGTGCCGCGGCAAATTCTCGCATGTCTTGGTAGCGCTTTTGAGAGTCTTGGCGAATGGCTTTCATGACTACGCGAGAAAGCGTCGGAGAAACACGAGGGTCGACGGCATGAGGTTCTTGAGGTGGCCCTTTGAGGATGGCTTCAAAGAGAGTCTTTCGGCTGTCACAATCGTAGGCCGGACGCTCCAATAGAAACTCATGGAGAGTAAGTCCGAGCGCATAAACTTCACCTTGTTCCGTTGTCGACAAGGCCTCGCCATTGAGAATCTCTGGAGCCAAATAGCGAGGGGTGCCTTGAACTTGGTCGCCGGTTTGCGTCAGGCCACTATCGCCCTCGCGACGAGCTATACCAAAATCAATCAAGATGGCTTGACCTTCGCCATTGAGCATGATGTTGGACGGCTTGAGGTCGCGATGAAGAATACCACGAGAGTGAACTTCGATCAGGCTCTTTGCGACCTGTTGGATTACGCGGGCTTTTGACTGAGGGGTGTGATGTTGCAGGTTGACTGCTCCTGAAGGCCGCTCCCCACGAAGAATCTCAATTGCCTCCAAGAGAGTGATGCCATCAATCCAGGGCATCGCCACATAGAGCGACCCTTCTTCTTCGCCGACATCGATCAAGGGCACAACCCCCGAGAAATTCAAGTCTCCTAAGATGCGCGCCTCTCTTCTGAACCTCTCTACCTCACTTTGGTCAACATGCTGATCACGACGGTGAACTTTGAGAGCAACGCTTTCAGTCTCGCCTTGGCGAATGGCCTTGTAGACGTGGCTGCTGCCCGTAGAAGCTGCCAAAAATTGAATATCGTAGTGACCAATCGCCTTGAGCGTCCACCCGCGCCGGCGCTCGCGCGTTGCTGTGCCGGGAGCATCGGGCACGATGGGTGCATCAACGCCTCCTGATATCATCATGGCGAGTTGTTCTGCGTACTTGGGGTACTTCGTTAGGTAAGTATCTGGATCCGGTGGTTGCCCTTCTTCGCAGCGAAGAATGTAATGGAAGAGAACCGCCTCGAGGAACTCATCGACTTGGTCCGCGGTAGCCTTAGGTTTAGGTGCTGCTGGGAGTTCGTCTTCACCCATCAAGACGGCTCATCTAAGAGTTTCTTGAGTCGGAGTCTTAGACGGGCATCAACTTTCGCGAAGCGCATCCGCACACCGCGATCCGACATGCCTACCAAGTCAGCAATTTGGGTTGAAGAGAATCCTCGCATTCGCAAGCGGTAGATCACTCGATCGGTCTTTTCAAACTGGCGTAATTCTGCGTATCGCAGTCGTTGCAACTCGCCGAGGCTGGCACGCGTCGAAGGAGTGGTGGCGAGATCAGAAACTTCAACGCCTTCAGGCATCAACAAGCGCCGCTTTAGATGACTACCGTTGGCTTTTTGTAAGACAATGCGGGTCACAATGCCACGAAGCCAACGCGCGAACGAACGGCTGTCTTCGTATTCGAAGCTGCCAATTTTCCGCATCACAACCATCCACGTATCGTTCATGATGTCGCGCGTCTCTTCGAGCGTACGGAGGGGATATCCGAGTCGCTTTCGAGACCACCTGACAAGCATCGGTTCGTGCATTTCAACGAGCTTAGTCAATGCATCTCGGTCTCCGGCTTGAGCCGAAGTCAGCAGTTCAAATAGATTCGGCGAATTGTCTTCCATTAGCTCAAGGCTGTCCCATTATGAGAACGTTTGTGAAATGATCTTTCTGCCGTACGAGGCTCGAGGCAAGAGTCTACCGTTTCTTGTCAAACTCCCGGTAGTGCGAAGTTGGCCTTGAGAATTGCTTGTATTTGGTGCGACTGGAACTTATCGTGGTGTTGAAACATGGTCGGGGTTGTGTCCCATACACATAAAAAATCCTTCCTTCCTCTCTACGCCTGAAATCTTTTCCTTGGCTATGTTTCCTTCATTCAAACCCCTTAAATTCTCCCTTCTTGCTTAAATCTCGACACGCATTGTTACTTGGTTAATATCACGCCATGAATTACGTGGGCCAGACATAATGCAAACTCAAATTCACCCCACAGCAATTGTCGACCCGCTTGCGGAACTCGATACGGGTGTCCAAGTTGGACCGTTTGCCATCATCGAATCTGGCGCTCAAGTCGGTTCCGGTTGCAACATCATGGCTCGTGCCCACATCATGAGTTCCTGCCGGATGGGCGAAAACAACCAGGTCCACCCTGGCGTGGTCCTAGGGAATAACCCCCAAGACAAGTCCTTTCGTGCAGAGATATCTAGCTTTTTGGAAATTGGCAACGACAACATTTTTCGGGAACACGCCTGTATTCACCGTGCGTCGACCGAAGGTAGCTCAACAAAAATAGGCAACCGTGGCTTTTTTATGGTCAACAGCCACGCCGCTCACGACGTTGTGATCGGCGATGACGTCATTATTTGCAACAATACTGTCTTGGCTGGCTACGTGAGCGTCGGCGACGGTGCGTTCATTTCTGGCAATGTTGTCGTGCATCAATTTACCCGGATTGGCGCGCTCTGCATGCTGGGTGGGTCTTCAGCTGCAGGCCAAGATGCCCCTCCATTCACTACGGTGATTGGGCGTTCCCAAATTCGTGGGCTCAACAACATTGGCATGAAACGGGCTGGGATCGATGGCCGGACTCGGGTTGCCATCAAACAACTCTACAACAAGATCTTTGCTTGCCGGGGGTCTCTAAAGGACGTCTTAGCACTCTTCGCTGAGCCCTTTGGTCAAGTCGAGTTGGATTTGATCCGATCTTTCTATCTTACCCAGAGTAAACGCGGATTCATGTGGCCGCCTGTTAAGTCAGAAGCGCGCCACGATGAACGGCTACGTCCCGAGAAGAAAACCTAACGGATGTATAAAGCTCAGCTCGATGGATTTCGGGGCATGTTGTTCTTGGCGGTATTCACTTACCACCACAACGTGACGTTGTGGATCTTGACCTATGCGCTGCCATGTTTCTTTGTCATGAGTGGGTTTCTCATTACCCGTATCTTGCTGAGAGGAGATCTCCAGACTCAAGAAGGCTTCATGAAGGCGTTCTACATCCGGCGCGCCATTCGTATCCTACCGGTCTTCTATGTTGTCACCCTCGCCTGTTGGTTCTTCGGGATCCTTCTGTTTCCACTTTCTCAATTCACCTACACCTTCAACATCCATCTGTTTTGGCTAAGTCTTGATCGTGATGGCAGTGGATTCCACGAGGTGTTCAAGAACTGGGACTTTGGCCAGATGCATTTGTGGAGCATGTGCATTGAAGAGCAGTTCTACTTGCTCTATCCGATCCTCTTGTTGAAGACGAAAAAGAGCTGGCGAGCACAGGTCCTGTTCTTGTCGATTATTGCCTCCGTCGCACTCCGGTTGTGGTTTCAGGTCAACCATCCGGAATTGCTCTGTGGTGCCCTTCTGCCGATTTGCGGCGAGTACATTCTCTGGGGCTGCCTCGCCAGCGTCCTGACTGAGAAGGGACTCCGGTTCGGGCCAGCATCGGCTTGGCTCTATGGTGGGTCCGCCTTGCTCCTGATTCTTGCGCAAAGCCCAGCTCCCCATATGGAAACAGGCTTCTTCCAGTTCATTCCCGGCAAGATGCAGACTCTCTTTGCCATCGGAATCATGGCCACAATCGTTGGCCTTTGGTTCGACGACGACTCGCTTTTGTCGCGCTTCCTGCAACTAAGACCCATCGCTTACATGGGTAAGATCAGCTATGGCCTTTACTTGATGCACATGGCGATGTTTGACTTAGGCGACTGGCTCTACGAGCAATATCCGACCCTCAGCAACTTCAATGACTACACCGTCAGGCTCATCCTCGTGCTGCTATTTGGCACCGTCAGCTGGTATCTGCTTGAGGCTCCCATCAACCGCCTCAAGAAACATTTTCCGATGCCGTATTCCTCCTAATTTTCCCGTAAAAGTGTGTCATTATGGGCATGACTTGAACACGGGAGAGGTTTGGCCATGCATAAGATTAATTGCTCAGAAGTCTGGGGTGGTATCGAGAGTCTTGAAGAAGACATTCAAAGTGATGGCATCACCGCGAGCCTGTTCTCTTTGGCCTGCGATGGTGGCAAAGGTGGAGACATCTATTACTTTTCGGTTTGTGGCGGTGACCGACTTACACGTATCGCTATCTGTGATGTCGTCGGTCACGGTGAACAGGTGAGCCAAACGAGCTCTGATCTCTATGAGTCGCTTCGCTCCCACATGAACGACCCCAAAGGATCAGAAGTTCTCTCGGACATGAATCACGTCGCCATCAAGCATGGAATCAAGGCCTTAACCACAGCAGCTGTCGTGAGCTACTACATTGATTCGAACGCCATGTCGATTTCCTATGCCGGGCATCCACCGGGCTGGGTCAAGCGCAAAGAACGCGGAGTTTGGCAGCGAGCCGAAATGGACTGCAAACGTCCCGGGCCAGCCAACATTCCCCTCGGCGTTCTGGAAAACACTCATTACCACCAGTCAGAAATTGGCCTGAGCCAAGGCGATCAATTCGTGTTTTATACTGATGGCATTCTTGAGACGCCCGATTCTTCGCGCTCTCTGTTTGGCGAAGATGGGGTCGCAGATGTCCTGAACCACAGCTGTTCAGACGCCAGCGTTTTCGACATTCGACGGTCTTTGGTTGAAGCCGCACAAGATCATGGTGGCGGCAAACTCACCCACGATGATGTCACGCTTCTTGCCTTCCAAGTGAACTAGAAAAAAGCCCAGGTCTGAGTGCATCTCAAACCTGGGCTTCGTTTTGTCTGGGCCTATCGCCTCTTAGCCGATCAAGCCAGCTCGCAGACGCTCGTGACGGATGCCACGATCATCAACAAACCTCTGAATGCCTTTCATGACCCAAGGTGCTGTCATGTGGGATTCATCGAGAATCTCATCCAAGCTGCCACCGGTACGCCAGTTGTTGTCAAAGTCTGGTGTCACAGCGTATTCTGCCGAGATTTTATTCGGGATCCAGTCGTGCATGACGCAGCGGGCACCGTTGCTGACCACCATGGCATCTTGCCATTGGCCTTCTGGAAGAACCTCATCCCGATAGGCCTGACTTTGACGCATGAATAAGTCGTAAGAAGGAGCACACACAACTTTGACGTTAAGTCCGGCATCATCCAACGTGCCGTCACGAAGGATTTCCATCACTCCCATCGTTGGGCTCGTGCCCTGCACAATGACAACGCCTTGTTGTGGTTGGCCTTCCTTGAAATCTCTTGCGACGTAAGCGCCTTTGGCCGCGGCCTTATAAGAAGGAACACCCATGGCTTCGCGATCCATGATCTCGATTCCAGGGCGAGTCAGATGCAAAGCAATGACAGCGCAATCTTCTTGCAACGCTGCAGCAATCATCACAGGCACTTCATTGTGATCATAAGGGTGCAAGTTGATGACATGGCCTTTAGGGAAAAGCTGCGTCACACCAGGCGAGAAGATACCGAAGTGAGTTCGGCTATCCTCGGCAGTTTCAGGCCCTGAGTGTCCAGCCACCCAAATAACCTTGCCCATCTTGATCTGGCTATCTTGAACCGTCTGACTGAAGAGGCGCATGGGGCCGTACTTCAAATAACTGAAAGATCCGTATGTCGAACAGGCGCCAATGAAACCGCGCCAATTGTCATAAGGTTTATCCGAGAAGTTGACGCCGGCCATACCGCAGACCAAGCCGGAGTTGGTGAACTCGGTAATCTCTTGAGGCAAGAGTGCACCATCCACGTTGGTCTTGCGGTCGTACCAGCCGAAGCCTTCTTTACCTTCGAAGTCCTTGGCGAAACCAGAGATATTGGTGGAGTCTGCGAGGTCAGCGGCACAAGCCACCACCAAGGGACGCCCATACTTCTCTTTGCAATAGGAGTTCACATAGGCCCCGAAGGCCGCAAGCCCTGCTCTGTTTGGCGACTTCGTTCCCGGCTTGGCAAAGACAGCTTCTGGGTAGTTTTCAAAATCGGCAATCGCTGGATCAGCAAGTGGATCGGCCATTGTTGGAAACTTAAAGGTAGCGATGTCCTGGGGCACGGAGTCACCCAAATCAACCAATCGGTCTGACAGGTAGTTGAGGAGCTCTTCGTCATTGCGAAGAACATCCATCACACGCTCAAGGTTGACTGCGGCTTGGCGTCGGGCCTCATCAGCCGAGTCAGGTTTGCCTTTGCCAAATGCCTCGAAGTTGACGTCGTATTTATCGGCAAACTCCTTCTTGGTTACCCAATAGGGTTCAGAGTTTTGCTTGTGAGCGGCGCCATGAGACTTGGCGTCATAGACACCGTAACCACGTCCCTTGCGAGATTTGTACCAGAAGCAACGAGGAGTTCCTTCGCTGTCACCCCAAATTACATCGTGGAAAGCGCCAATCTTTTCTTTCCAGTCATCGAGCTTCATCGACCCCCTGGTCTTCCAGCCGTAGCTCTCGAACCAAGTTTGTGGATTTCCCGGAACAACGTCGGATACCGCCTGATTGTCGATGCCGTAGTCATTCCAATCTAAGACGTAGACCAAGTTGTCGAGGCCCAAGCCCCAAGCTGAGTTCTTGGTTTCATGGATGGCGCCGGCCGTGTGGCCGCCTTCACCCTCGAAAGCAAAGACCTTAACGCCACTCACGCCGGCGCGTTTGA
Source organism: Planctomycetota bacterium (assembly GCA_047639315.1). GTDB lineage: Bacteria > Planctomycetota > DRQF01 > S139-23. The sequence goes on along the minus strand of JBLINQ010000102.1, from coordinate 9,558 downwards.
GCGCCATGGCTTGGCCGAGAGCAACGGGGCTACCGTGGCCGGTTGGACCAGTATTCGACTTGAAGAAGAGCGTCTTACCTTCCATCTCGGCATGGCCTGGCAAACCGCCACGACGTCGCAGGGTCAGAAGGTCTTCCGGATAAAGGGCGTACTCAGCTTCGTTCTCGACCAAGTACTTGGCATCACCGGTCTTCTTGTAGCGCGTTCTTAGAGCTTCGTTGAAAACAGCCAAGGTGCAATAGACCATTGGGTTCGTGTGACCCGCAACCAGCACGAAACGATCAGCGAAACGCTTCTCCGGGTGACGAATATCCCAACGCATCGCGCCGGACAAAGTCGTCATGACCATGGGATAAACCTTGCTTCGGCTACCACCTGGATGGCCGCTTTGGCGATGATTCAATGTAATGTCAATGCATTGATCGATCAGGTCTTTGATCTTTTCCCAAAGTGGTATCTGCGCTTCTAGGTCGGCAACGGTTGGCTTCATGTCCTGGGCCATCTTCAGTATTCCCGTAATCTGGTTGCGTAAAAGAAAGGGCGGCTGCCATAGTAAATTACGACGCCGCCCAATCTTGATCACTAAAACTAACGGCTAATTGAACCTTAGTTTTTCTTCTGCAGCAAGACAGCCTTGCGGCTCAGCTTGATGCGATCTTGCTCGTCACGAGCGATCACCTTCACATCGATCTTGTCACCAACCTTGACAACATCTCCAACATTGGAGACGAATTCGTCGGACAACTCGGAGACGTGAACGAGACCCTCTTGACCTGGCAAGATTTCAACGAAGCAACCGAAGTCTTTAACCGAAACAACGCGAGCATTGTAGATCGCGCCGATTTCAACTTCAGCAATGAGCATTTGGATCTGCCGTTGTGCTTCTTCTGCACCCATAGCCTCAAGTCCGGAGATATGCACCGAACCGTCGTCTTCGATTTCGACCTTGGCACCGGTCTCTTCTTGGATGCGCTTGATCATCTTGCCACCAGGACCAATGATAAGGCCGATTTTTTCAACCGGAACCTTCATCAAGAGGAGACGTGGTGCGTATTCGGAGATCGAAGGCGCAGGACGATCCAAAGTCTTCATCATGACTTTCAAAATGTGGAGGCGACCTTCGCGTGCTTGGTCAAGTGCCTTCGACATGATGTCTTTCGACACGCCCATGATCTTGATGTCCATCTGGACAGCAGTGATACCACGACCTGTACCGGCAACCTTAAAGTCCATGTCACCGTGGTGATCTTCTGAACCCAAGATGTCGGAGAGGATCGCAACGTCTTTACCATCTTTCAGCAAGCCCATTGCGATTCCCGCAACTGGTTGCTTGAGTGGTACACCGGCATCCATCATGGCGATCGTTCCGCCACAAACACTGGCCATCGAAGATGAGCCATTACTTTCAAGGATGTCGGAGATCAGGCGAATTGTGTATGGGAAGTCAATTGGCTCTGGCAAGACGCCCATCAATGCGCGCTCTGCCAAGTTGCCGTGACCAATTTCGCGACGTGACACGCCACGAATCGGCTTCACTTCACCAACACAGTAAGGTGGGAAATTGTACTGAAAGTCGAACTTCTTGGAGTACTCTTCGGCCAAGCCATCAACAATTTGCTGATCCTTGAGCGTACCCAAGGTGCAAACCACAAGAGCTTGAGTTTCGCCACGCGTGAAGACAGCCGAACCATGAAGGCGAGGTTGCCAGCCAGCGAGGATCTCGATCGGACGGATGTCCTTGAGGCCACGCCCATCAACACGTTTGCCCTCGAGCAACATGTTGCGAACGATTTTGGATTCAAGATCGTGCCATGCACTCTTGATGGCGCCATTCTTCTCATTGGCATCGTCGTCGCCAGCATTGACAAGCGTTGCAGCAACTTCGTTCCGCACAGCTTTGACGGCTGTGTCACGCTCGTGCTTACCAGTTGTCAACAAGGCTGCCTTCAGGCTCGCGTCGTATTTACCACTGTCCATGATTTGGTCATAGACTGGGTGGGCTTCTTTCGCCTTTGGCACGTATGCCGTCTTGACCTTGCCGGTCTTCGCCAACAACTCATCCATCAATTTGCAGATGCTCTGAATGTGGCCGTGGGCAAAGTCGAGGCACTGGAGGAAGTCATCTTCGCTGATTTCAGCGCTGGTTCCTTCAACCATGGAGATGGCACCTGCGGTGCCGGCAAAGATGATGTCGAGGTCGCTGTCGGCGCGCTCGCCATCAGTTGGGTTAACAACCAACTTGCCTTCGAAACGACCAACGCGAACAGCACCCATTGGGCCCTGGAACGGGAGGTCGGCGATGTGCAATGCTGCGAATGACGCATTGATCGAAGCCATGTCTGGATCGTTTTCACGATCGATCTGCACAACGAAGGAGCAGACTTGAATCTCGTCCTTGTAGCCTTCTGGCCACATCGGGCGGACCGGGCGGTCAGTGAGACGCATGGTCAAGATTTCTTTGGTGCTTGGACGTCCTTCGCGCTTCATGAAGCCACCCGGGAATTTACCGGCAGCTTGCAATTTTTCGCGATAATCGACGCTCAATGGGAAGAAATCGAGTCCAGGTCGTGGATCTGAGTGACAGACAGAGGAGAAGCACTTGGTGTCGCCTAACGTGGCGATAACACTGCCTGCTGCTTGCTTGGCCAGATAGCCTGTTTCCAGGGCAAGGGTCCGGCCGCCCAGATCCATTTGAACGGATATTGTTTTCATATATTTCTCTTTTTCGGACTGAAGGCTCCTGAGCCCGTTTCTTACTTACGGGCGTGGGCGTGTGGACGAATCCCGAGCTTGGCGACGACAGCGTCGTGACGTGCAGGATTTTTCCGCCAGAGGTAACGTAGGAGCTTCGAGCGCGTACCAACCAATTTCAGGAGGCCGCGGCGGGAAGTGTTGTCCTTCTTGTGAATTTTCAGATGCTCAGTGAGGTGGGCAATGCGCGCAGTCAATAGCGCGACCTGAACTTCGGGAGATCCTGTGTCTCCGTCATGGTTCTTGTACTCGGCAATGACATCACTTTTTTGTGGCGTGGTCTCAGTCATCGGTGTGGGTCCTTTCGAGATCCGATGTGCTCCGTTCTCCAGACGAGAACTTGGAGCCACCCGCGTTGATTCACCAACGGGCCGAGAACCCCCTTTTTCGACCGTAATCCGCCTAAAACGGATGAGACCACGGACAGAATTTGGGCGAGTTCCCAGCGAGAGGTAGCCAATCGCGAGATTTCTTGGGTTTAATAAGTAAATAGTGCCTATGCGCAAAAACCCTCATCGCGCACTTAAGCTTTTACCAAACACAGACTTAGGGCTGTACCCCGAATATATCTTTGGTGGAATCGAGGGATTATAGCAGGGGGCATCCCCGACCCCAACGCTTCAAAGGGGGTCTATAGATAGATCTTGTCGGGTGATCGCCCACAGGACAGAGTTGGACTATGGCCATCAAGCGCATCGGAATCACCATCGCCCTGATTGGGCTCTCCTTGGTCGGAGGCAAATTCGGCTGCCGAGCCATCAGCAAACAGGAGCGAATGAGTCGCTTTGAGACCCTGGAGCAAGGGTTGGTGGAAGCCTGCGGAGAACTCAAGCCTGGGCTTCGTCAGGATCTTCTGAGACGCATGAAAAAAGCACGGGCCCAACTCGTCGACGACGAATTGAGCCCGATTGCGTTAGACACTCTGCGGCAACGCTTCGAGGCAACCATGGCTGACGGCCAACTTTATCCCCGTGAAGCATCGCATCTCATCGCACTCTTAGCGGACTTTCCTCATTGGCAAGATGAAGTCCACGCCATGAAGTACATGGGACAGCGTTAGTCTACTTCTTCTTCAGTGGCTTGCCGCCAGATGTGATTTGGAAGGGGGTGTCTTCTAAGTTGACAACGAAACGGTTGCCGCCCTTGATATCTTTACGACCTGGCAAGTGGCCCATGACAATCCAGCCGTCGATTGCATGGATCTTGATGGCGTGACCTTTGCTGGTGCCAATATGGGATGCTTGGTCGAAGACCATGACCGAAGTTCCAACCTCGACACCGAAATTGCTCAATGGACCTTTGCTTGCAGTCGTGGACTTTGCAACAGCAGCCCCCAAGACACAAACGATCAACAGGACACCACAGGCACTAAGGACTTTGGACATTTTCGACATCTTAAGACTCCTCTAATTTTTCGTGTTTGGTTATTCGAATCGCCGACTGTGACGACCGAAAGAGATTGAGCTTATCGACCACTCTCTTATCATTTCTTGGGGTTTAAGTCGTCCCATCCTAATGAGGTTTGACTTCTCTTGTGTTTTGCCGCTCATTTCGAGACTTCACGGCATTCAAGCACAATAGAATAGCTCCCCCGATGAGGGCGACCCACACGACATCAAATTTGTCATGCGAATGCTCGGAGAACGTGTGGCCAGGATGCGCCAAGGCGTTACCTGACAATGAGATAGCGGTACAAATAAGAAAAAGGAATCGTCTCACGATCTTGCTCCTCTGAACACAACTTCCGGATGGCTCGGAATAGAATTCAGATTCCTTGACTTAGCTATGCCAAAGAAACTAACGTCTTAAATACGTTCACTCGGAAACGAGGTGAGCGCACCGATTCGGCTTAATGTTGTAACAGCATACCGCTGTGGCTGGAATCGGTTAGCCGCTTAGCTGAAAATTTGTTCGACCAAAAAGAACAAGTCGAGATGACTTGCACGAAGAGCGTGTGCGCCGACCTTGACCGATATTCAAGGTGCGAGAACCGCTAATAGGTCGGAGTCAGCGAGCGCTTGAACCAATTTGCCTTGGCGCATTTTGTGGCTTCTGTTTGGATAGCCGAATGAGACTGCACTTCGCGCCTTCTTTGCCACCGGAGCACGGATTCCCCTTTTCCGTGCTCCGTCTTTTTGCCAAATCGAGGCAACGACTAAGTCCGGCGGGGGCTCGGTCCGAATTCGAGATAATGACGAAGGATCACCTGGGCCGCGACCATATCGCGCTCCGCTTTGCGGCGTTTCCAGTCCTTGTATTTCTCTTTGAGAATCTCATCTGCTTCTAACGAGCTATAGGATTCGTCAGCCCACTCAAATGGTCGACCAGCATGCTCACTGAGAACGTTGGCAAAACGCTCAGCTCGTTCGACCATTTCGCCTTCGCTCCCATCGGCGTTGAGCGGTAAGCCAATCACCCAGGTCACGACATCCTGTTCTTCCATGATACTCGTGAGGTAGGCCAAGTCGTCTTGGAGCTGTTTACGTTCGTAAGTTGAATGACCAGTGGCGAGAATGCCGAGAGGATCAGACAGGGCGATTCCAATCCGTTTCTCACCGTAGTCCAAAGCTAGGATGCGATGCATCACAGGAACTCGCTCAGGCCATCAGCCTCGAGTTTCTTGACCAGGTCTTTCACATGTTCTTCTTGGCCGCGTTTAGCAACCAAAACAGCGTCGCCTGTCCTGACAACAATAAGATCTTCCACCCCCAAAAGTGCGAGCACTCCATCACCACGATTGTCCGCGATGCAGTTCTTCGCATTAAGGGCAACAACGGAACCGAGCTTCGTATTGCCTTGTTGGTCCTGTTTGTTGTGTCGAGCCAAGGCCGCCAATGAACCGACGTCATCCCACTCAAAAGACACCTTGAGGCAGAACCGGTTCTTGGCGTGCTCTACCACACCCTTGTCGATGCTGGTCTTCTCCAGCGTGGGGAAGGTTTCGGCTAAGCAACTCGCGAATTCTTCGGTATCGATGTGTGGTGCCATAGATTCGAGCCCAGCGGCCAACCGGGGCAAGTGGGCTTCAATTTCCTTCAGGATGCGAGCGCTTGGCCAAATGAAGATGCCGCTGTTCCACAGGTAGCCGCCGTCTTCAAGAAAACGCTCAGCGGTCTTTTGATCTGGCTTCTCCTGGAACGCCTTCACCTCGTGAAGAGAAGGCTCTGTTTCGTCACCCAGTTGGATGTAGCCGTAGCCGGTGGCGGCTTCTGTCGGCTTAATGCCAAGGGTGACAATGGCGTTATTTTCAGCGGCAAAGTCCATGGCCCTTACCATGTCAGCTTGAAATGCTGACGTCGGGCTAATCACGTGATCCGCAGCCATGACCGCCATGATCGCGCCCGGGTGACGATGAGCGATCACTTTCGCAGCCAAACCAATGCAAGGAGCGGTGTCGCGCCCAACCGGCTCAGCAATGATGTTCTTCGCTGGCAGCTGAACCTGACTTCGCAATGCTTCAACTTGGGATGCATTAGTGACAATGAGCGTACGGTCTGGCCCAATTTCCTTCGGCACACGTGCCAATGTCGCTTGGACCAAGGTCACGTCAGGTTCAATGGAAAGGAGTTGCTTGGGGAGTGACTTACGACTTGCAGGCCAGAATCGTTGACCGGAACCACCAGCCATGATGACGCAATATTTTTCAACCATTACTTACGATCGTCAACTTTCAGGGGTCTTGTTTTGAGTCGGCGGCCGGTGTCTTTTGCGCTGGGCAACAATTCCGTGAAGTAGTTGTCACCTTCCGCGCGCAGGTCTTCCATCGGGCCAGACACTTTGATCTTACTAACTAAGAAACCGGTCACCACATTCACGATATCGCCAAGGACAGGAATGCCGTCGAGGAGCTTGATAATGGTCGGTGTGAATTCGAGTTGAGCAACGCCGTCAAAGCCAACGTGCCCGCCACCGTCCAAAGCAATACCAGGCCCTTCGAAGCGCGCGTCTTCAATGAGCATTTTTTCGTTTTCGATTTTCGCGGTGAAGTGCGCTCGTTGCTCTTGGCCACTGCCGTGGATAAGGAAGTCGAAGTTCACGAAGTGCAAGATCTTAGCGAGCACTGGAAGCTCATAGAGTTTTTCGCCCTTGATCCAGATTTCACCTTTGCCAACGAAGGTCGAGTGATCATCCAACTTGCCCTTCATCTCAGCCCAACCATTGGCATTGCCAATCGTGTCGTCGGCGTTTCCACCCATCGTGATGGCAAATTGCGAGAGATCAATGTTCTTGACCGACAAGGACGATGCGAATGTGCCATCGCCACCATGATTCAAAGTGAAGTGGCTTTGAATTGGCTTCACACGGCCACCAAGGCAGTCACCCTCAAAGTTACGAAGACCGAAGGAATCTTGATCTACTTGGAAAATTGCTGCGCTGGAAGTGACTGGGAAGGAGTCGATCACCAGATCCGAATCTTCGAGACGACCTTCGACATCAAATGACTCTGGGCCGAATCGAGCGTCCTCAATAATCACGGTGCCGTGATTGATTGCCAAGGGCACGCCAGGATCCAGCTTCACATTTCTCGGATTGACCTGACCACTCAACCTGACCGTGTCATTGGCCAACAAAAGACTATCGATCTTGCCGCTGACACGACCACTGAGCCTTAATTTATCGAATTCGAGTGCAATTTCTTCTGGCAGCATTTTCCACAAGCGGCTATCGAGCAGAAGGTTGTCAAAGCCAATGTCGTGAAGGTTCAGTTGACTTCCTTCTTCATTGATCTTCAGGTGGCCGCGATTAACACTGAATACGAGTTCTTGGGCTTTTTCTCCGGCATCGCCGTAGGGCAGAACACCGGTCCATCCATGAAGATTGAGGTCGTCGCCTTCAATTTCAACCGAACCGTAGACGTTCCTCGCCTTGATCCGGTATTTGGGAATGTCAACACTCAGCCCTTGAGCCGTGATATTGGTTTGAAACAACTCGCCCTGGGGACCAGAGCGAAGCAAGAGGCCAAGACTGATGTTTCCAGCGAGGTTCGTTTCATCACTGATGTCGCTAATGGAGGGTGCCACATCCAAGGCGACATCAATCGCCTCTTTTGTTACCGCGAAGTTCTTACTGCCGATCCGTATGTCGTAACCCGGATCCGATCCGATATTCAGCCAACCATTGGCATCCATCTCATTGCCGAACAGTTGAAAAGTCGTGCGATTAAATCGCAGCTTGTCTCCTTCAACAATGACTTCGCCTTTGAGATTGGTGCACTTGGCGTCAGAGAATCGTTCGTAGCAGAAATCGAGGCCTTTCATTTCGGCGTGGTAGGTATTCAGTGCGCCGCCTTGTTCGGATTTGATGGAACAATCGAAGTCGACAATGCCTGAGAATCCGTAACGCCGGAGCTCGGCAGCAATCTCTGGAAATTCTCGGCCAATGCCCTTGAACAAGTCTTCATTGACTGGAAGATCTTCGACCGCTATTTCCAGGTCGTAAGTTGGTTCACCGACTGAGACCTCAGGATCATAGGCTACTGGATCGATGTCATTCGCTACATGGTGGTCTAACTTCCCGTTCACATTAAACCGAGCTCCCTCATGGCGAGCAGTGATCGCCTTGATCAACGTGCCTTCCGCGCCGCCGAAAAGCAGGTGACCACGCAAGTCTTCCAATTGGTATGGAAAAAGAGCCGGCTCAGCAGTGCAACCGCGCAGGTTCACATCGAGGCTGAAGTCAGGCGAGTCTTCTCGGCCTACGGGTCTCGTGATTCGGAGGGCAAAATCAACTGGGCCGCTCGGATTGTAGCTGTCAAAGATCTCGCGTTCATCGATCGGCAAAGTGCCTCGCACTTTTTCATCGAGTTGAACGTTGTAGCCCTTGATATCGATGTCGTAGCTAAAGGGCGCTTCGCCGTAGGTCACATAACCATTCGCCCGAAGATCAGGCTCTCGCACGCTCGAGGTCAGGTCACGGAAATCAAGGCGGTTGTTGCCGATGTGGACGGTGCCAACGACTTTCTTGAGCGGGTAGGGATATCCTTCACGCAGACCTGTTTCACTATCCTTGTAGCCTCGGAAGGTGAGATCGGCTTCACGAAATTGGGCAATGATGTCAACCTTTACGCCCTCGACATTGTCATTGGAAGATTGGGACAAATCGAAATTGACATCAACGTATCCATGAGCACCAAGGGCTGAAAGAGACTCGGCGACATCGGCGAAGGGCGCGACATGAACTTGCTCTAAACTCTCGACGAATTGGTCGTCGATATGGAGCTTCTTCATCACACCTTTGACGGTAAACTCTGGTTCAAGAGGTGCGAGATCGACCTCCGCCGATTCAACATCAACTTCCGCCTCTGCAAGATTGAACTTGAGGTCAGTCGATTCCAACCGTAAATTCTCGAAGTGAAGCTTGCCATACATCTCGGTCACTTCAATCGGCCAATTGCGGTAGGACACACTGACATTCTTGAGATCGGCCGAGGCCGAATAGTCAATGCGGTCGAGTACATCATCGGCATGAAATTCGACGTTGAGTTCGATATTACCGTCGTTCAGTCTGATCTTCTTGAGCTCTGTCTGTAGCGAAGGGTGTAATTTTTCCACCATTTGCTTGCTCAAAACAAGAGACTCATGATTCACCCGACCATTGATTCTGGCACCGCCAAAATTGCCTTCGAGCGAGAACTTCCCGAACACCACATCGTTGATTTCGCCTTCTAGATGATAAGGATGAGTCTTGAGGATGTCGGGCGAGATGCCGATGTTGATGCCTGAAATCGAGACGGCGCCACTCGGGTCCCAAAACGGTGCATTGTAGAAATGAACACTCATCCCGGTCACGTCGATATTGGGAATCACA
>JBLINQ010000101.1:0-19201 GCA_047639315.1 Planctomycetota bacterium | reverse complement strand
AACCACTTGCGTAAACTATGGAATAGATCGGGGTTAGAAGCCTTGAGGGCGGCAAAGCGGAGCGCCGCACTTTTGGCTTCGGTGCTCGTGCCGTAGATTTCTCCAAAAAAACCGAATTGGGTGTTGTGGATGCGGGGTGGCGGGCGCATCGGGAGGAGCCGCGTCGCCAATTTTGGCGAGGCAATTGGAGCCGCCGATGCACCCCAAAATTATCACCTTGCCTTACTCCCCCACATTGGGTGGTTTTGACGACGCGCCACTCACGTCTTTCGTCAAAGGAAAGACTGTCCTGACGTTTCGTGAGCACTTTTTCTCCGTCAACGACATTCCTCACATCGTGTGCGCACTGACTTATCAAGAACCCATCGTCAATGAAGCCACTGATCATGCTTTGAAGAAGCAGCGTAAATCTACGGTGCCCTCAACAGATGAACTGTCGGCGAGTTTGGCCGAAGATGACCGCCTTGTATTCAATGCCATAAGGAATTGGCGATCGCATCTTGCCCACGAAGAAGGCGTTCCTCCTTACGTCATCCTCACAAACAAGCAGCTTCTTGCCATTGTCACGCAACGTCCAGAATCACTGACCGCATTGGGTCACGTGGAGAGCATCGGCAAGAAGAAGATAGAACGATTTGGCACGCAGTTGTTGAACATTCTCCAACAAACGACGGCGACCCCAACAGAAGAGATCGCATCGTGAATCGTCCTCAACAGCGACAACTTGCCAAACCCGCCACCAAGGAACTTCTGTGCTTGCAGAAATGGGAAGAGATGACGGATTGGTTTCTGGACACGTCATCCAGGTGGCCGAAGTCGGTGCGGTTTACTCTTACGCAGCGGCTGCAAAACCATGTGTTGGATGTCCTGGAATTATTGGTTGAGGTCCGCTACCAGCCAAAAAAGAGAAGCACCGGATTGAACGAGGTCAATCTTCGACTCACTCGCATTCGTTATCTCTTACGACTGGTTCACAAGCGGCAGATCAGCTCAACAAGATCGTTTGAATTCGCCATGCGGCAGATTGATGAAGTTGGCCGGATGCTTCATGGCTGGGGCGAGCAGGTGAAGAAAAAGGCAGTATCTTGAAGCGTGTCGGTAACTTGTGGCTCAAGGTAGTGAGCTTCCCAAATCTCTTGGACGCGGCCCATAAGGCAGCCAAGGGCAAGAAACAATCGGCTGGAGTTGCACGGTTCATGGCCAACCTTGAGCCTGAGATTCTCAAGCTTCAGCGGGAACTCGAAACCGGCGCATGGATGCCTGGAACGCCGTTCTGTTTCGAAATACACGACCCCAAAACCAGAACAATTAGTGCTGCGCCGTTTCGGGATCGTGTCGTTCACCATGCTTTGATCGCTCCCCTGGAACCAATTTTTGAGCGGCGCATGATTCATACCAGCTACGCTTGCCGCAAAGGCAAAGGACAATTAGCGGCCTTAAAGAAAGCACAGCAATTACTGAGGCAGCATGATCGATTTGTCAAGCTCGACATCCGAAGGTGCTTTCCGTCAATGCGGCATGATGTGGTCTTGGAGACTCTGGCCAATACGGTCAAAGACCAACGAGTTCTGAGCCTGTGCGAGCGACTGGTTCGATTTGGCGGTGACGATGTGGGTTTGCCAATAGGCAATCTTACCAGTCAGTGGTTCGCCAACCTGGTCATGGACCGATTAGACCATTTTGTGAAAGATCAGTTGGGGGTGACTGGCTACCTACGCTACATGGATGACTTTGTCTTGTTTGCCGATGACAAGAATGAACTGGCCGAACACCTGAAGCAGGTCGCGCAGTTTCTCCACGATGTGTTGGGGCTTCGCGTCAAAGAACAAGCAACGATTCATGGACCAGCACGAATCGGCTTGCCCTTTCTTGGCTGGCATATTCATCGAGGTTTGATGAGACTGCGCCCTGAGAATCTACGGCGCAGCAAGTGGCGGCTGCGGTTGCGTCATTGGGAACATAGACAAGGGTGGATCAGCGAAGAAGAACTGGCAGATTGTACAAGATCAGTCATTGCTCATCTTCGATGTGGTTCGACCATTGAGCTCAGAAGAAAATGGCCTTGGCCAAGTTTAGAATAGGGAAAGGGCTTTCTGCTCCTCCAACCGTGTGAACCGTGGTGGCAGCTTCAACAATACCGCCATCAACGCTCGGGTTGCGAACAGGAACAACAACACCGAGGAGCAGCGCAATAACAACCTGGGGCTTCGCCCCTTTTGCCAATGCCTCCAAATGTCAGATCGATGAGATGACAGCGAAAGCTGGATCTCGTCGCAACACAATGGAAGCCCAGGCTCTTTTCCTGAGCAAGGAATCTGTCTTGCCGAATAGCTCATGCGGTCCCGGGTGGTAGGCGATGCCGAAGCTGGGGGCCGCATTTTTTTGAGAGAGTTAAGTAAACCGTCATTCACACGGGCCAGATTCAGAGAGGTCTGCGAGAGACGTGGCCAGGTTCGCCGGAGTTGGGGTCAATCACGGTGCCATCGACGAGGATGTTCAAAGGTCGGTGCAAAATGGCAGCAGCCCTAACGTCCCACCCCGTCGCGCATTATCGTTCAGCCCAGACAAAAGAAAAGCCCGAGGCGTTTGCCGCGGATTCTTGCTTTGTTTCGACTTTGAGGGTCGTAGCTCCCCGAGTTGGACGCTGGCGCAAACCGTTTTTGAAACCTCAAAGCAGAGCGAGATCTCGTCGGACATATCAAATTGCGTTACTGCCACGCTCAGCCACCTAAGTGACGAGTTCCCGTCACAGATTCACCGATAAGTCCCCGTGGTCAGCAGTGCGTATCTCAGCGCACTTCGGGTGGTCATTCTGGCGATTGTCAAAAGTGCCGTGCCAAACCAAAAAAGCCCCAGGATCGAATGATCCGGGGGCTTTGGTTAGAAGAGCGGGTGGAGGGAATCGAACCCTCGTGATCAGCTTGGAAGGCTGGAGCTTTACCACTAAGCTACACCCGCTTGGGTGGGCAATGATGGTGAAGCTTGGCCCTTCTTTCAAGTCGTGATTTCTCCGTTTTCTTGGAGCTGAAAATGAGCTGTCCTTGTGGTGGTCCAGACCTGGCCAAATGTTGTGGACCCTTCCTTTCTGGGCAGAAACTCCCAGAGACCCCAGAATTGCTGATGAGGTCGCGATATACGGCTTTTACGCTGGCAAACGTCGACTATATCCTGAACACACATCACCCGAAGACGGTGGCCTCTGTGGACCGGGATACTACGGAAGAATGGGCAAAAGACTCGGTTTGGACCGGCCTGGAGATCATTGAGACTCGGGGTGGTGGGCCAGACGACCAGGAAGGAACGGTCGAATTTATTGCCCATTTCACCTATCAGGACGAGGATCAGACTCATCACGAGCAGTCTACTTTCATCAAAGAAGATGATCGGTGGCTGTATTTTGACGGCAAAGTCCGAAAAGGTCAGCCAGTTAAGCGGGAAAACCCCAAGGTGGGCCGGAATGACCCCTGCACCTGTGGTAGCGGCAAGAAATTCAAGAAATGCTGCGGCAAAGCCTGATCGAGCTGACCAGAAGCAAGATTAGCCCTAATCCGCTGGCCACCAGCCCCCAGAAGAGAAAATCGCCAGGTCGAGCTCGAAACTCGACCTGGTGCTTGCCCTCCTCCAAGAGCACACCCCGAAAAATCCCATTCACTCGCACGACTTTGGCTTCTTGGCCGTCGACCAAGACTTGCCAATAAGGCGAGTCGATCTCGCTGGTGACGAGCATTTGACTGCCGCCATCCACGGCCGCGGTCACGTTCATGGCAGAAGCTGTGTAGGTATCGAGCTTGGCCGTGCCACCTTTTCCCGTGAGGGTGAGGTTTGATGCCACAAAAACGGTCGTGGATAGATCGTCAGAGGACTGCACCAGATCAGTGATGCCCTCGCCTTTCTTGGCAACACTCGCCAGCCAAACCCGAGGTTGAGCGTCGAGGCATTCCAAAACCATGCCATCTTGTGCCGCGTAAAGCTGGTGAAAGCGCGAGCCTCGGCTGTTGGTGATCACTTCGTCCTGAGGACGCGCCGACTCGGCGCGCCAATCGCCGGGAATGTAGAGATAGCGAACACTCGCCAGATTCAGGAGGCGAGGAGAAAATTGGTCTGTCAGTTTCCAGAAACCGACCTTTTTGCCAGAGGGCGTGACTGGTGTTTGGGCGGCTTCCAAGTATCGCGCTTCATCCTGGAGTTGGACGGCGCTGTAGCTGTCGAGAAATGCCAAACCATGCGGGATGTTCATATCGGCTGGGAACGATGCGCCAACGCAGAGGATTCGACCATCCTTGGCCGGCGTATGAGATATTAGGAAGTCGACCACGGGGGTTGTGGGCCATGTCGCATCGGCACTGGCCCAGGGGACACGAGGTCGCGAGTTGAGGCCGACGTCAGTAGCCATGATGAAAAGCAGAACAAGGGCACAGAGGGTGGCTCCGGCTCCCTCCTTAGACTTCATGAAGAACACGCAGATGACGATCCCTACGACCATTGCACCACAAGCGAGCATGGCGACTTGGAAGATCTGTTTCTGTGATTCGCCGCTTGGACCATCGTTGAGGGCCTCGAAGACAACAGCACTGATGAGTGCGATGACTGAGACAACGATGGGGATCCAGGTTCGGCGCGTTGCGACCTCTGAGCCAACGAGACCATCGAGCGCCAAGCCTGATCCGAGGCACAGGACAAAAGCCAGGAGGGAAGCAAACCGTTGGTTGGCTCCGACATCCAGCCCTGGGAGCAAACAGAGCGCCTCATAGAGGAAGGGAACCCGAAACGTCACAACCATGGCGAAAAGGCCGATGAGGATCAGGGGCAACCTCAAGGCGTGACGTCTGAAGAATCCAGCAAGACCCAAGGTAGCGGCCAATGCCCCACCATAAATGAGACCAACCTCTCGCAGATTGACTTTATCGAGCCACCAATTCTCTGGGTCGAGATCATTGCCATGGGCAGAGATGGACGCGATTTGGCTCAGCCATGTGACGAGTTCGCGCCCGAAACTCGCCCACGAGTCCAGCGCCGGGTAAGCCGCCTCATTTTGCCGCATGAGGAGACTTTCACTCTGACTGACGTATTCGAAGAAGGGCAGAATCTGGGGCATGGCGAGCAAGACGCCAATGAACTGAGAGCCGAGCAAGGCCAGGCCCGTCCGGAAAGCCACCTTCAAAGGGCGACGCTCGGCAAGAAGCCGGCCGAAAACAAAGAGCCAAACAGCAATCATCGACTTGTAGGCGGTTTCGGGATGGCCGGCGAGAAACAAGAGAGCTGTGGCACCGGCATTCAAAAACAGACCTTTTCGGTCGATTCGCGTATGTGCGCGTTCTGCACCGACGAGCAGCCACGGGAACCAAGCAAAAGTCGTGGCATGTGGACTCAACATCCAGATGACCTGCATCCCGAAACAGGCGCTGGATGCTCCCGCGACCGACATTCCCAAGAAACCGATGCCAAAACGGCGGAGCAGGAAGATGACTCCGGCTCCGAAGAGAAAGACGTGCAACGCCAAGAATGGCAGCTGCCAGGTCATCTCATCTCCGGAGAGGAAGATCCAATTGAGGGGGTAGAGCGTCCTGGTCTGTGGGTTGGCCAGAAACGGCTGCCCCAGGCCATTGAGGTGGTTCCAGTAGGGGATTTCTCCTTGATGTACGACATCCCTCATATGCACACGCCATGGCTGCATCTGCAAAAGAGGGTCACCGAGAAGAAAAAGCCCCTGCGACGGCGGCGAATCCGTATTTAGCCACGGCTCATGAAACCGGTGCGTTCCGGCAGCTGAGGGCACTGGGTGCGGGCCAACATCAGTAGCTGGGAAGAAAACGATCACCTCAGCCAAGATGAGGACCAAGATCGCCCCCCATGTGGCCTTCCACGAGCTCATTGTGGCGTCGTCTTGCATGGACGAATCATAGAGTGAACTGAGTTCACTGCAACCAATCAACGTCTAACCCTTGCCAGAGCTTCGTGCGTGGGCGATCATGGCACGAGAAGATGCAATCGGCCGTCACGCCGTAAGAGCCCTCGTGACTGCCCCAAGGAAGAGAAATCGATGACTGCTAAAGCCCATTCTTCACCAATCCGACTTTGGACGACTTGTCTATTTCTCTTGATAACCCTTGTTTCCACGCAGACCCTCTTCAGCCAAGTGGAAGAGATCGACTTGGATGGCAAGAAGGTCAACGCTCGACGCATCAAAACGAGAGCGGATGGCATTCTAAAGAAACGCGACGCGCTTCAGAAAATCGAGAAGCGGACTCCTGCACAAGAAGCCGAACTGAAAGCTCTCGATGCCCTCCATGTTCAAATCACGACGCTCTATGAGCTGAAGAAGTCGGTCGAGAATGGCAACCAGAAAGAGATCAACGACCTCAAGAGCGAGGTGCAAAAACTCGAGAACGAGAAAGCGGACGCTGAGAAAGAACTCAAGGACATCAAACTAGAAAAACCAGCAACCGAAGAATACGTCACCGAACTCGTCGCCATTGAAAGCACTAAGAAACAAGACAAGAAAGTCGCCTTAACTGGCTTAGCCAAATCAAAGGCAGATGAAGCCAAGAGAACTAAGGAGTTCGAAGCGACTGACAAAATCTTGGACGCGCTCAATACTGCTCGCGCCAAGCTGGTGGAGGGATTGGGCAAAGAAGCACTGAGCGCCGACGACAAGCCCGCTCTTGAAGCACAACTTCTTGCCAATGAATGCCAACTTCGAATCACTGAATTGCGCAGTTTACAACATGCCAATTTCCTCAAGCTCGACAGGGCGCGGCAGGAACGTGACCAAGCCACCCTCAGTGCCTCAACAGTAGAAGAGGAGGTTGCAGCCGGAAAGGTCCGACTAGCGCGCGAGGATCTTAAGAAAGTCTTGGAGAAACAACGCCAAGAAGAAGTGGATGAAGCTGCAGCTAAAAAGAAAAAGGCCCTGAATGAAAGCAGCCCAATCCTCAAAGCAGTCTTGCGGTTAGAATCATTCGTCGCAGACCTAAGAGCGCAAGCAAGTTCGCAAAAACAAGTCGGCGTCAACGTCACACAAGTAGCAGACGAAATCGCCACGGCAATCAAGCAAATCGACCAGCTTACGAAGGACATCGACAAGGTCCTTCCCAAAGATGTCGACTTAGATCCGTTCAAAGAATCGTATCTCAAGAGAAAAATCAAGTCACTTGAGTTGTCACTTGAAACTCGACGTCAATTGCAAAAACAGAACACCGCGTTTCTTACAAAAGTACAAAAAGATTTTGCCAAAATTCTGTTCGCGGCAACGGCACTTCAGAATGGACTTTCTCAAAACAACTCGGACACCAACGCTGCCTCTCAAGATGAGTCGCCTGAGAATGCTGATCAAGAAGAACGAAGCCTCGCAACTTGGCTCCGTCTCAACAAAGAATGGGAAAATGCGCAGAGCGATCTTGAAGCTGCTCCAGCAAGCATTGCTACCGACTATGAAAGAGCAGAGCTACCAGAACGAATTGTGAGATGGGATAAGTCTACCCAAGAACTCACGGTGATAGTCAGTGACCGTGTGACCAAGACCGATTCCACACTTGATGCCACAACAAAAGCGATCGGCATCATTGATCAACCGGTAGAGAAACTCGAAGAGTTACAACGCAAGCTAAACTCTCTGGCCTTTTGGTTGAAAGAAGACCCCCCTTTCGGTGAAGCGCGACGCGCCCAGATGCGGGAAGAAGTCACCAAGCTCAAAAAGGGAATTAGCGGGATTGGGCAAAAATTCCTGACGTCCCTCTTTGGCGGCATTAAAGATTTTGTGGGAATCCTCGGTAGTGCCTTGATCGGATTTTCTCTCCTCGTCTTTGGCTTCCTTCGTTCGCGGGGCAAAACCGCCAAGCGCGCCATGGCCGCTTTCCAGAGAACCAAGGACCCGCTTTATCGCTTGATCTCGATGACTGTGTGGCTTGTCGGCGAGATCAGTCACTTCTTCCTTGCTCTCTTGGGCATGATGCTGATTTGGCGCTCGCCCATTCCCCAAGACCCAATTGCCTGCGCCATCTTCTTCATTGTCATCTTGATGGCAGCACGTTTAGCCATACTCCGCATTTTGCTCTACGCTGAAGTCAGCGATCAGCAGATATCTAAGCTCCTCTTCATTGATGCCAGACGAATCCTCAGGATCACGGTCTTTGGTCTTTTTGCCGTCATCCCAGCCATGGCCTTCTTCCAAAAGAGTGGCCTGATCGGCTTGGAACAAGCAACTGGATTGGTGACAACGTGTTGGCTTTTTGCTGTCGCCCTGCGCATGGCATTCCGGCGTGATATCATTCTTCTACTCTTGCCTTCTAAAGACATTGGCGCCTTGTCACGTGGCCTCAAGATGTTGGTTCATTACTTTTGGCCACTTCTAACCATCTTCATTGCCGCCATTGCTTACCTCAAGTTTATTGGCTTCCGAACAGCCAGCGATGTCTTAGCCATCAAGTCATTGCTGGGTGCTGGTATTCTGGTCGCAGCGTTGGTCACTTACCAGTTCATTCAGGCCTACATTGACAGCAAGACAAATGCGCTCGTGTCGGGAAAAGACGGTGACTCGAGGGGACATTCAGAGGGCAGAATCGAGAAGAAGCACCGTGACACGGTCCACCGGATGTATTCGCTGCCACTTGTCGTTGTCACGACTCTTGCCACAATTTTCGCTATGGGTTGGGCCTTCGGCATCACCGGCAGCCAATGGGAAGTCTGGAGCGAGAGCCCCGTTGTCGGTGGCGAGAGCCCGATCACGCTCGGCAATTTCGTTGCCGCGGCGATGATTCTCATCTTTGGCTACGTGATCAGTGCAACGATTCGCGACGTTCTGGTTACCGGTGCATTTGCCAAGAAGTCTAGCGATAGTCATGGCACTCGCTATGCGCTGGGCACACTGATTTTCTACGTGGTCATGATCATTACGCTGATCTCGTTCTTGAGCGCGCTACGCATTGATCTCGGTAAATACGGTTGGTTACTTGGTAGTGCTGGTGTTGCTTTGGGTTTCGGTATGACAGAAATCCTCTCCAACTTCGTCTGTGGCATTATCTTGTTTATTGAGCGCCCGGTACAGGTCGGCGACATCATTACGGTCGGGGACGTTCAGGGTGATGTACGTCGCATCTCGATTCGGTCGACTGTGGTGCAAACTCGTGATGGAGTTTCTATCATTCTGCCGAATCGCCGATTGATCGAATCGGATGTTGTGAACTGGTCGCACAACGACCCACTCACACGATTGCGCATTGATGTTGGCGTCGCCTATGGCTCTGATGTTGCATTGGTCAAGAAGGCGCTCACCGAAGTTGCCGAACGAGAAGGTCGCATCTTGAAACGACCTCGCGTGGAAGTGAGCTTCAAGGAGTTTGGCGAAAGTGAGTTGTCATTCCAGCTGCTCACGTGGATGCCAACGCCAGACATCACCGCGCATAGACGAGTGCGCTCAGACCTCAACTCAGCGATCGACGCGGCCTTCCGACGCTTTGGAATTGAGATCCCATTCCCTCAACGTGATCTTCACCTAAAGACGACGCCAGAGACCATTGCCAAGAGCGCCCAAGAAAGATCCAAGGCCGCTGAAGAAGCCGAGGCAGAAGCCGCCGAGAAGACCAAGAAGGGGATCTCCCTGCCATGAAGCATCTCCTTCGCTCGGCTCGTTTAGAAGGTGAGGTTGTCGATCTCCTGGTGGATGCCTCTACCATTGTTGAGATTGGGGCTTCGGGTTCGCTCGGCGCTCAAGGCGCAACTGAGCTTGGCCTGCAAGATGCTATGGTTTTCCCGGGCTTCATTGACATGCAAATTAATGGCAGCTTTGGCCACGACTTCATAAGCGACCCCAAGTCGGTGTGGGATGTTGGGGCGCAACTCCCGCGCTACGGCGTGTGCTCTTTCATGCCAACTGCCGTAACTGCTCGAGATGACCAGGTTGAGGCGGTCTTGCACGAGGCTTCATCGACGCCACCAGAAGGCTACACCGGGGCCAAGATCTTGGGCCTCCATGCCGAAGGCCCCTTCCTTGCTGAAAGCCGCAAGGGCGCTCACGACGGATCCTTGGTGCAATCCCTGGACGCGCGTCCTTCGTGGATCGAATCACCTTTCTTGAAGATGATGACATTGGCACCCGAAAAAGAATTCTCGCAAGAGCTGATCACTTTCTTGGTGGCTCGAGGTGTCCTCGTTTCTGCTGGGCACACCGAGGCCACTGCCGATGAAACAGCAGAAGGAATCAACCAGGGCATTCGGTATGGCACGCATCTCTATAGCGCGATGAGCGGCCTTCATCACCGAACTCCAGGAGCGGCTGCCGAGTTGCTCGTTGATGATCGCGTCACGTGTGGGGTCATCGCTGACGGCATTCACATGCATGACACCATGTTGAATTTGGCGTGGAAGATGAAAGGCAAAGATCGCATTAACCTGGTGTCAGACGCGGCCGCGGCTGCTGGCATGCCCGAAGGTCAGTATCAGCTATCTGGCTTTGATGTCTTTGTCAAAGACGGAGCTGTGAGGTTGGCCGACGGCACCCTGGCTGGCAGCTCATTGACACTCGACGTCGCTATTCGATACCTGAAACAAGCAACGAAGTGCACATGGCAGGAAGCGGTACACACTGTGACCGCTGTTCCGGCTCGACTGTTAGGACTACCAGTCCCAAGAATCGAAGTCGGAGCATCGGCCACTCTCACCTGTCTCAATGACGATGGCTTCGTCTTATTCACCATGATTGATGGTGAAGTCGCCTTTAGCCAGTTGTCTTAGAGGTCTTTCGACTTGGCGGCTTTCCACACCTCCGAGTTGGGATAGAAACCGTGCCATCGCTTGATGAGCCAAGCGGTCGCTGGAAGTGGCTTCATCTTCTCGTCGTTCGCCATGTCGCCAACTGGCCGCCCAAGCATCATGTCCCACGGACGCCCCAAGCTGTCGACGAATGCGTTGCCTTTGAATGAGAATTTCTGGTCATCGCACGCCCATGCCGTGGCATGCATTCCGGCCTCGTCAAAGAAGACGACGACATTCTCATTTTGAAATTTGTCGTGCACAACGCGGTTCTTCATGAGGTCTTTCATGAGATAGAGCTTGGCTGTCTCGCCCTGCCCCACCGATACACCGAAGTCGTCCGCTTTGTCTTTCGCCAGAGTATAAGTACCCATGAATCCGCCTCGCCCCTCGCCTTCAAGCACGAGAGACTTCGGATGCTTCGCGACCCAATTGCCCCAGGAGGTGATTGAGCTGGTGATAAATTCGAGTTGAGAGCCCTTCATCTCACCTTTGACACACTCACCTGTCGTATGAACCCAAAGCGAATCAGTGCCGCGGTCGTACATGACAAAAGACCGACGATAGAGAACTCCTTCATGACCGAACTCGAGGACTTTGCCATTTAATTTTCGGCTATACACGATAGCCGTCTGGCAAAGCGGTCACCACGAGACGGCGATAGGAGTCTTACCGCAAACATCATTGCCGAGTTCGTGAACGCCCATGATCGAAATGGGATAGGCTCGCGCCTCGCCATCACACACAACCCCGATGATGACTTCATCAGCCGACGTCTTGGCATCTTTGGCCTGAGACAGTGTCGGATTATCGAAGACGGGGAAGGCATCGCGTGGGGCCGCTCGGCGCGACGCCGAATCGTAGTCTCCTTCCTTGTCGTTCAGGTCACGCTTTGAGGGCGCTTCTCTTTTTCGTCTTGGTGCTTTCGCTTCTTCTTTCTTCGCAGCTTCTGGCTCAGGGGCGCTCTGTGCTTTGCGTACCGCTGCCATGCGTTCTTTGAATTCTTCGACGTTCAGAGTGTTGTCAGAATCGGTGTCGACTAATTTGAAGAGCCGCGTATAGAAGGCCTCATCTTGGCCAGACAGCCTGCTACTCGCATAGGCTTTAAATTCGCCGGCATCGAGCTGGCCATTCTTGTCTTCATCGGCGGAGAGGAATGATGGGTCGGTGATCTTCTTTGAGGGCTTTGGTGCCTCCTTCTTCTCGATCATCGACTTGGGTAGCTTCGCCTTGATCGACTTGGCTGTGACTATAACTATGGGTTGAGCCTCAGGGCTGCTCAAGCCAGCCAGTGGATTGCCGTCGTCTGCTGATGGCGGGGGTACTTGCAATGTCATGCCAACAAAACGTCCTTGGCCATTGAAGACCGCGCTGCCGATCGCGATGGCACCTTGTTGAAGAACAGCCGACATAGGCTTCGAAACGAATCCGGCCACGTTCAGTTGGGTGGCGCGGACAGCACCACCGAAGCTCTCGCTCATACGATCGAAGGCCAGAAGCTCGTCGCCCAATGCAAGTGGTGCGACGCTATTCAAAGTGAAAGATCGAAACAGCTCAGTGCTACCAGGCTCGATCTGGAGGAACGACAAGCCCAGTTCTTTGTCTTCCGACACCACCTTCGCCGGAAACGACTTGCCGCCCTCAAAGAGAACAGACAAACCCGTGCGTAGGGCTTCTGGCCCTCCTTGTGGGCCAAACATCGGCATGTCAGGGGCCTCTATGGATGCCGTCGCAACAACGACGCCACCGTTCGGATGAACGACAATTCCAGAAGCCGACAGAGTCGTTTTGATCGACGACTCGGCCATGCCCATCATCTCAGCCATCTCGCCGAAGTCGATTTCGATCATGGCGCGCACAGAAACCACGGCTGGTGTCGCGACCTTGCTCGTCTGATCAGCGGAGTCCCAGATTTGGCCATAGCTGGCTGGGGCAAGCGCAAGAAGTAGGAAGCAAAGAGGGGCGATCATCTTAGATTTCATGATTGATTCTCATCTGAGGATTCCTGCGCCGAGAAATTCCAGGTTCCGCAAGGATGGCGCATCGATCGATTGTCCCCGTTCTCCAAGGGGTGTCAAGAATCTCGGGCAGATTTGGGCTGCAGAGCGAGAAAACAGCAATTCTTCCTGAGTCACAAAAAAAGGACCCCAGCATTCGCTGAGGTCCTTATCTGTGAATTCCCGTGATTTGTCGTTGGACTATAGTTGAAGTCGCAAAACCAAAGCGTTGGTGCTCGTAAGGCCACCTGCTCCCGGATCACTTATGGCCACTTGCATGTAGATGCGAAGACCATCGATGTTTGGGATGTTCGGAATCGGGAAAGGCAGCGTCGCCACACCAGCAGAACCAGCCGCCATGAGGTTACTACCCAGCGGTCCGCCACTCGGGAATAGGTCAGCTTGAGGTATGCGCAGCCATTGGATCAGACCACCGCCGAAATCAACGTAGTCGGGACGAAGTGCGCCAAAGAAGAACGCTACTTCGCCCATTGGCACTGCTGTTGTACTCAATGCGAAACCAGAAGACGGGATCGTTGGAATGCCAACCGCACTGAGAACAGGCGTGCCAGCAGAACCAGCGGACGCCGTTCCGTAAGAATAGCTTGTTGCCGGTGGTGACCCAGCTGGGGCCACATCAATCAAGCCACTGTAGATCGAGATTTCTGCACCGTTGCTCATTACGAGATCGCGAGGTCCTGGTTCTGCGTCCGCGGCCACCGAGAAGGAGAACTGTTTAACAGTGTCTGAACCGTTAACGACTGTGCCGCCATCAAGGTTGCTTGAAGTGTCTAAGGTGACACCTTGACCAGCGAGTGAATAAGAACCATTGGCTTCAGCCGCTGCTCCTGGGCCAGCAAGGAAAACCGACGAGCTATCACCAGGTGTTTTTTCAAATCCGGGACGATTGATCGGCAGGCTAACTCCACCTCCACCTGGAATGTCTTTGTTGATGCGCAAGTTTGCGGTAGAGGCGCCGGCAGCAGCATTAATATCAATGCCCGTTGTCACCAACGCATCTTGAACGCGAATAATCGTTGGGGTGGCAATTCCACCGAGGAAAGTCGTTGGGAACGTTGTGTTCTTCGATCCCAAGTAGCCATTGCCAGTGTTATTAAAGAATGAACTGGTCACGTTCGAATCTTCACACGGGCCATCCAGAGGCTCGATATAGATGATGTAAGGACCTATAGGCAGGCCTGTCAGTGAATAGGTGCCATCATTCAAGCTGATTGCGCTCGCGCGCGTCGTCCCATCTACAACACTCCTTGCCACGACGTGAGCACCATAGACAGTTCCCTGTCCGGTTTGCGTGACCATGCCTGAGATACTCCCAGTTGACCAGAAGTGTTGAGGACCTTGGTAAAGTCCGGCGTTATTCACACCGGCAATGTCATCCATGGACAAGGAACGATTGAACACGGAGCCTTCAAAGATAACTGGGAACATCGTGGCTGTGGTCATGGGGCTGTGATTAAGCCCAAACGTATGGCCAAATTCGTGAGCAGCGACTGATCCGACATCAAAGCGCGTAGCTGTTCCAAGCGTTGAGTAGCTGGTCGCCGAGTTGAAGATGATGTCGGAGTCGGTGATGTCTCCAGATGGAACATTGAATGTCGACAGAGCAATAGCAAGTGCGCCCCCAACCTTCATGTTGTTGGCTGCGGAGTTCACAAAGGTGACGAGATTCATGCCGTCACTGTCATTGGCGTCTGCAGTTGCAACAGTACCGCCATCGGTAAAATCGAGGGCGGAGATGTTCTCCCACTGCATGGCAGCCGTTGAGCACGATGTCTGCAGAGTTGATCCTGCTTCGACGTTGGTCAAGCTTGCCAGGTTATTGACGTCTTGGTTGTATACGAACGTGACTGCGTTGCCTGGGTGCGTAATGGTTCCAGGGGTGCCGCCCAAGTGCTGGATACTAATGATGTGCGCTAGGGGCTTTGCATCACCTTTTGGCCCGCCATTGGGGGCTGCAAAACCAGGAACTACGATGCATGCGAAAGCGAGAATGAGAATGAAGTGCTTCATTTCTTTTCACCTTTCTTGCTGACCTTCTTAGAGGCCTTAACGATCAGTTCTGCGACCTTAGCTTCGAATTCCTCAACGCCGACAACTTTGGGCGCAGGGTCTTTCTTGGTGGCGAAGAACTTGTTGGTGACGTAAGAGATTCCGCCATTGAGCTTGACGACATCTTCGTCTGTTGCCCGGTTGTGAACCACTTGGAACATTCCCTGAATAGCCCCATAGACCCGCTGATTCCCCATAATGTCTTTCTTCAGAAAGAGTAGGACGCGAGTTCCTGAGTGGAACTGAGGCATGGAGGCCACACTGAGACCGCGGCCATTAAGGATGCCACCGATATTGGCAACGACCATCGCCTTCGATGCCTTGCCTTTCAGGGTCTTCTCAATTTTCAGATCCGAGAAAGTAAAGATCGCGTTGACGCCATGAGGACGCCGACATTCCTGCGCACCAACCGTGGCGATAACTATGGTCTCTGACTCAGCAGCAAGTTGGGCCAAGTCTTTCTTGATCAGGATCGTCGCGTCGCTAACGCTGGTGGATAAGCAAAGTATCCCAAGTAAAATGGACGGGACGAGTAACAGGCGAAATTTCATCGTTAGCTCCTTGAGCAAGTTATTGGCGCTTCCGGATCCGGCGTGTGAGCGGATTCCTCATTTCTCTATTAGACAAATATACAATGGACTCGTGTCGTCAGGAAACATCTAATTTGAGGTCTCTATTCATCTCGCATTCCTTTAGCGTCGTCGTTGATGTCGAAAACATCGTGTCGTCCGCGTTCCGGTTTGCGTTGTCACAAAACAACACGTGGAATTGAAAGAGGGTCGCCAAGTGATCCTCGACGCACTCTTGTTGTTGCACAGAATCTGCTGCGTTTTTGACAGAGAAGTGTTGCCACTCGCCTGCTAACCGCAACGCAGATATTATTATGCTTCGATCAATACAATTGCGTTTAAGTGCAGAACGAAAAGCCAAGTTCGGCTCTCTTTTCGTACTTCCAATTCCCTCTTGCCATTGGACGGCGATAGATTTATCGAGGGTGGGACCAATAATCTTGAGATGCAATTTCGACCAACTCGTCACTGGTATAGAAGCCGCGTGATCGACGTGATCGTAATTGCAGGATACTTCCCAGCATCTTGAGGCCGTCCCGAACGGGATGTACAGACGACGGTCCTTGGTGTCTCAATCGAGCTGGCACGCGACGAATCGCAAGGTTGTGAATGAGAGCGATGTAGAGCAACTCCACATCTCCGGCAAAGCCGCGTTCCTTGAGAAGCGGGAAAATGGCATCAGCCACATCGGCACGAAAGGCCTTGATTCCACATTGCGTGTCATGCAAACCGCCCGTCACCATGAGGCGAACAAAGAGCGTGAAAATGCGCGTGGCGAGGCCGCGTACAAGACCAAGCTCACCACGGTAAATACTACCGGGCAGGGTGCGATCTCCCACAAGAACGTGAAAGCCACCATGAAGGATAAAGTCACACATGTACGGAATGACGGTGTCTTCGTATGGCAGGTCGCCATCAGTAAAGAGCTTGCAACCTCCCCTGGCTGCCTTCATCCCGGTGGCAATAGCGCCAAACTTGCCTTGGTTCTCGTCATTCAAGATGACATGGATTTTCTCGGTCGTTGCGCTCTTGAGTAGCTCTCCTGAGCCGTCGCCGCTGCCGTCATCAACGATGATCAGCTCATAATCGAGATCTTGAGCGTCGAGAAACTGGGTGAATGCCGGCAGGCGCTCCAAGAGTTCGGCAGCGCCTCGAAAGACAGGAATGACAACACTGAGATCAGTCATCCTCGCCTCCTGGCACCCGCGCAACTGCCGCCAGCAGACTGCCAAAGGGGAGGTCGATGGCTCTTTCCCCTCGGTCTACCATCTTGGCCAAGCCCTGGCTGATCGGCGCGGCAAAGGGGGCAAACGTGCAGTAACAGCGCATTTTCTCAACCTCGAAGCCTGCCGCCTCAAGGAAACCCCGCAGCATTTTTCGATGAATGCGCGTGACGTGTTGGTCGACATCCATATCAGCCGTGGAGGCAAATCGGTCGGCCGCCCATTCGATCATCGGCCACAGGCCACGGTAATTAGGTGTGGTGATCAGAAGCCGTCCACCTGGCTTGAGGAGTCTCGCCAGGTCGCCCAGCAACTTCTCGATTTGGGGCGGATAGACGTGTTCAATGACCTCAAGACAGGTGGCAACGTCGAAAGTCGATTCTGGGAGCTCTAACTCGTCGAGATAGCCCAATAAGAAGCGCACGTGATCCCTGCCGAAGGTCTTGCTGGCATATTCTTGGGCCGCCTTGTTGGCATCGACGCCCGTGACCTCGAGACCTCTTTTGCCGAGGCCGTCTGAGATAACACCGCTACCACAGCCCACATCAAGTGCCTTCAAACCAGATTTCGGCGTGAAGAACCAGTCGAGCAATTCAAGTTTCGATTGGTGCCAGTGCCGTTGAATCGGCGGACCGCTGGTAATGGCCCGATGCTGGTAATCACCCTCGATTTGAATCTCATCTCCCATGCGGCGAGAGACATCTGATTGTTCTGTTGTTTCACTCACGATGGGACACGCTATCAAAATGACCTCTTAAATTGCAGATCCCGACAACAGTCGGACCAATACACACCTTTTTCGTCTCGCTCTGATCCAGCCTTGTGGATAAGATCCCACGATGCAGACCAAACCGCGCCTTGGGGCTTATTTCCTCGTCTTTGTGATTTGCCTCGTCGCAGATTTGTGGTTTCTTCGCAGTGCTCTCTTTCATTCCGATGTTCGAGCTCCAGCCGCCGACATCGGTCATTCTGCCCCTTACGGCCACGAAGTCACTCCTCGTCCCGAACGTTGCGCCAATAAGACTCTGACGGATTGGTCTTTTTCGATCCACTCGTGGCAACGTTTGGCGCGCGAAGCCTACGAACAAGGCGGCCTCCCGCTTTGGAATGATCGGGCTGGATGCGGTCAACCCTTGATCGGAAACCTGCAAGCCGAAGTATTCTCGCCCTACTTGCCCCTGAATCTGGCGTTTGGTGATCAGTACATTGATTGGAAACAGCTGGCCCAAATGATTGTGGCCCAATTGGGATCGTTGTGGCTCATCTGGGTTCTTCGGCTCTCGCCCTTGGCAGCCCTGATGGCGGCAATCAGTTTCTCTTTTGGCTCCTACATGCAAACTTGGGCGGTGCATCCAGTATCGGGAAGCGCCGCTTTTGCTCCGGGAATCTTGGCTTCCTTTCTCTTGCTCAGAAATCGATTCTGTGCGACCACCGTCTTCGGTGGTGGCTTACTGATTGCGCTCTCTATTTTCGCCGGGCATATCGAATCAACCTTCATGGCCTGCATGGCAGCTTGTGGCGTCGGCCTTCTCGTCAGCAGCGAAGATCAAACACAAGTTGGGTTCTTGTCGCGCGTCCTCTTTGTGCCCCGGGCACTCCTCGTCGGCTTGGTGGGTCTTGGCTTGGCGGCATGTCAGGTTTTTCCTTTCTTGGATTATCTTGACCAGTCGCTCGTCATGACGATTCGCGATGCGGCCCCGCGAATACCGATTCCGTCCGAACAGTTCTTTGCCATATTCGACCCAAAGGCTTTTGGTTTCCCCACCGATGACGGTGGCTTTGTCGGCGAAGGCAATTACATCGAGACCACCATTCATGTTGGCCGTGTTGCCTTGGTCATGGCAGTCGTCGGCTTGGTTCAAGGAGTCTGGCGAAGACAAAGATTGATTGTGCCACTCTTTGTCTTAGCCGTCTTCGGAACGTCCTTGGCATTTGCGCCAGCAAGCGTTCACGACCTGCTGACGTTTTTCCCGTTCAACGTGATGCCGCTCTTGCGAATGCACTTCTTAGGATCGATGTTGCTACCGATCTTGGCCGCTTTTGGAGTCGAGGCAATTGTCTCTTCTCAGAAATCCAAGAGCACTTTGACGCTGGCCATTGCGGTCTTGCTCACCGGGATTTATGTCGCCTTTGGGCTTTGGCATGAAGGGCAGGTAGACCCTCAAACTACACTGCTGCTCTTGTTTAGCGGCATCGCAGTGATCGTGACAAGACGGTTCTGCACCAAAAATCCCGAGGCGATCGCCGCCACCCTGTTGATAGCCGTTGCCCTCATCGAAGCGCAGCTCTTGTGGCAACCATTTGTTCCTATGGGGCCGGTCTCTTTTCTTTCACCGACGTCAAAAGCAATTTCATACGTCGAAGATCAACCCGGAAACTTGCGCCTTTTCCCGTCGGTTTCACAGCTCGTACCAGAACTTGGCAACCTGCATAACATCACGAGCCTCCGCACTTATGATGGCATGGGGATGACCAGGCCAACCGCCCTGTACTTTCACCAAAAGGCGTTTCTTGGCGTATCGACTCACGCTCCAATCTTCCGGGTCAACCCCGAGACACTCGACATGCTGAGCGTCGGCTGGACATTGACCAACTT
>JBLINQ010000100.1:0-19392 GCA_047639315.1 Planctomycetota bacterium | reverse complement strand
TGCCGATTGCTGCTGCCGTCCCGATGATTGGGCGCCACCCAAATTTGGAATGCCAACAGATGATGGCAATGCCCGGCAAGAA
The DNA here is from genome assembly GCA_047639315.1 of Planctomycetota bacterium. Lineage (GTDB taxonomy): Bacteria > Planctomycetota > DRQF01 > S139-23. Next base: position 19,310 of record JBLINQ010000100.1, on the reverse strand, counting down.
AAACCCGCCCGCCCAATCAGTGAAGGTGGCAAGTCCGATAGAGATCGATGCAAGGACGGTGTATCGCTTAGTGTCGCCCCGGATCAGAAGGCATGCGCCCAAGGAAAGCACGAAGACGATCGACTCATAGTTGGCCATGCGACCGTAGAAAAAGGCCATCGGGGTGGACGCCCACAAGGCGGCGCTGGCGAAGCCAGCGAAGGGGCCCAACTTGTTTGCCATGAAAGCCGAGAGCAAGAACGCCGCGAGTGCTGAACACAGGATCGGAATGAGGCGGAGAGAGAATTCCGAAAGGCCAAAGACTGAGACCGGCAGATGGAAGAGCCAATGAGCGAGCGGTGGATGGCTGGCGTAGGTCTTGCCCGTCGGAGGGATCGTAGGCAAGGGCGACAGCATGGGGCGAGCGCCCAATTCCAAGAAGCCGCCGGTCAACCAGGCACGTTGGATCGGTCCTTGGAATCGTCCGCCAATCATAGATTCGAAGCCCACGTCAAAGTCGTCGTTAGCGAATGGCAGCTGCACAATTAGAACGAGAGCAAAGGCGAGAGCCCCGAAGGCACGAGGCGATTCGAATAGTTCCTTGATTCGACTCACTTGGGGTAGACGTCGGAGTAGGCTTTCTCGTCAGCGTTGTCTTGAACGCCATTGAGTGCAGCAAGGCCTACCTGAGCTTCTGTGATGGCATCATTAATCTGAGTGGCGGAGTTTTCGCTGAGGCCACCTTCGTCGTTGATTTGCTCTTTGATGAATTGGATTTGATTCATGAGATTGCCGGTCACGTGGTTTACCGCTTTAAGAATCAATGCGACGGAATGGGGGTTCGAGTTGAACGTGAGTTTGTTGGTTTGGTGGCGAGCAAAAAGGTAGCTCACGCCTGTAGTCATGATCGCGACAACGCCCATCAAGACTGAATAATTGCCCCAGGAGCCGGAATCGATTCCGGGCATCATTTTTAGACCAGCCATCACGGCTAAGGAAACAGCAAAAACAACAGCGATCATAGACCCGCTCTCCACCTTTCGTTTGCGATCGTGGGCTCGCAGAAGCCTAAAGCTGATCGAGTTAACGGCAGAATCGGTGTCGATTCGCATTGACAACTCACATCACTTTCAGCTCGCCTGTGCACGTTAACCCCTTACCGGCTCCAGGAGATCCTAAGAGCCCTTCAGCTCCTCTAAGAAGAACTTCGTCATTTTCTGATAAAAATGCCAGCGATTCTTTCCACGAAGTCCATGAAGTTGGCCTGGATAGGTCATGTATTCGACTGGTTTGTTCTGCTCGATGCATGCTGTGAGGAACGCCATGGTGTGTTGCCAGACTACTGTCACATCAGAAGAGCCCTGCACCACAAGGAGCCTGCCTTTGAGGCCGTCGAGGTGAGAAGCGGGTTTTGAGTTCTTGTAACCCTGGGGATTTTCTTCCGGCGTGTCCATGTAACGCTCGCCATAACCCGTTTCGTAATAGGCCCAATCGGTAACGGGCGCACCAGAAATTCCGCACTTAAAGTAGTCGCCAGCGCGGGTCATGAGTGAGAGGGTCATGAAGCCGCCATAGCTCCAACCATGGACACCAACCCGGCTACGATCGACGTAGGGGCGCTTGAAGAGGTATTCGAGGCCAGCGATTTGGTCCTGAACTTCAATCGTGCCCATGTTGCGATGGATCTTCTGCATGAATTCGATACCCCTTTGTGGCGTACCGTGGCAATCGAGGCGGATCACAATGATTCCTTGGCAGGCCATGTAGTGATACCAGGCTGCCGAATATCCAGCACCTCCACCAAATTCATCTTTGATGAGCTGGGCGTGAGGGCCACCGTAAACATAGAGCAAGACTGGGTATTTCTTCGTCTCATCTAAGTTTGGTGGCAGGACCAAATGGCCATGAAGGTCACTACCATCCTGGGCCTTGATCGTGAACATTTCTTCGGTGCCGCCTTGGTACTTCTCCCAAGGATTGGGATTCGACTTCACCGTGATTGTGTTTTTTCCCCCAACCGTGCAGATCTCAGTCTTGAGAGGCTGATTCAAATTGGAGTGTTCGTCATAGAAGTGTTTGTGACCCGGCGAAGCGACGGCTGCATGTTGTCCTCTTCCGTCGGTGAGCTTTGTCGCAGGTTCTTTGACGACGGCCAAGGTTGTGCTGTCGGCAGCACCCATGAGATCGCGGGTTTTCCTTGGAATCAACGGCGCTGAAAATAAGTGACTCTCTGTTGGTTTGTCACCTGCACCAACGAAGTAGATCTTTGACAAATCATCGGCGAAGGACTGGAAAGCGCTGACGTCCCAGTCGCCATTGGTCACACGCTGTAGGAACTTGCCGTTGGCGTTGCAGAGATAGAGATTCTGAAATCCTTCACGGTAGCTGAACCAAAGAAAGTCACCGTTGCCATCTGGCAAGAAGATTGGCCCATGCTCTGGTTCGATCCACTGCTCGTCTTTCTCGGTGAAGAGAGTTTTCTTGAAGGCGCCGGTGGTGGCATCCCAAGTTTTGAGATCCATCGTGTTCTGGCCGCGATTGACATGGGCGATATAAAGCGTCTCGCCACCAAGTCCCCAAGTCACGTTAGTGAGATACTGATCAACATTCGTATCGGTCTTGAGCCAAGTGACTGAGTCATCACGCGTATCGTAAACACCAACCGTCACGACCGAGCCAGGACGACCAGCCATGGGGTAGCGATTAGGGACAACCTTGGCCGGTGTCGGGGCCCAATCGATAAGTGGACTGGCTTGAATCGGCCGAAGGTCTTCACGATAGAATGCGAGCCTGCGACCAGTCGGATCCCACCACATGCCATCGGTGATGCCAAACTCGACACGACTGACGGCGAGGCCGTGTGCCAGGTCATCGAAGCCGCCCCGAGTAACTTGGAATGTACTGCCATCGGGTTTGCTGACGAAGACATCCTTGTCTTTGGAGAATGCGATGTGGGCATCGTCTTTCGACCAAGTTGAAGCCTCGGCTTCTGACGGGAAGCTCAGGCCACTCCGGATCGCTTTTTTGGCGATGTCGTAGTGATGAACTTTGCCGTTGCCGATGAGGCGCAAGGACTTCCCGTCTTTGCTCCAAGTTGCGGCTCCCAGGCTTCGTCCCGTAAGGCCAGTCCCTTTGGCGGCAGCCTTAAAGTCAACGCCTGCGACCAACACCGACTCGGTGCCGTCAGCCGCGTTGATCCCTGCTAAAGAAAAATCACGCCGAGCCATCTTGAGGTAGGAGATGGTCTTGCCATTTGGATGCCACTTTATCCCGTTCAAGCCTTGGCCGATAAAGGCGAAAGGCTGCATCGCTGCTTGGGCAAGTTGGATTTCGACTTTCTCCTGAGTCGCGACAGCTTGGGCCGAAACAAAAGATGAAAGAACGCAGGCTAAGAATGCGGCGGATAGAAGTCGCATGGGATCTCCTCAATGTCATTTCCGAATGGGTAGGGGAGTCTAACCCATCTTCCTTAAGAGGTCATCACTCTTCCAAGCAACCTCTTTTGCGGTGACGGGGAGCAGGGGAGCCCTTAAATGAAAAATCCTCCCTGACATGAACGATGTCAGGGAGGATCTATTTCGTTGTCTTTCGGAATCGCTGGTTATTCGGCTTTGGCGTATGGATTGACTCGCCAGAGTCGCATCGCGATTTGTGAGAGCGCTCGTGTGGCATAGAGGCAGATCACGAGGGTATAGATCAGGAAGTAGATCTCGACCATGTCGATGAGGCACACCAAGATGATGTAGCTTGGATAATCGACGACGAATTTGCCGCCTTTTTCGATGATGCCGATCAACTTGGCCAGGGCGCTTGGTTCACCGCCGCCTTCTCCTGCAGGGAAAGCATCGAGCCATTCCTGGCGCTTGACGAACTGGGTGCATGAGATACCGATGGCGAGGCCGGTCATTCCGATTACGGTGATGTAGAGAATGATCTCAGGGCTGCTCTCGGGGCTACCCACAAGGCTGCCCCAATAATCCACGATGGGATCGAGCAGCTTGACCTTGACGCCGTTACTAACCTGCTGGTAAAGACGAAACCCGATCGCCATGTAGAGGAAATAAGCTTTGAGTTCATCAATAAAGAAATCAAAGAACATACCAATGACGGAGCCAGCTTTGCGGGCGCGTGCCAATTGACCGTCTAAGGCGTCGAGCATGTGAGCCAACATGAACAAGATGCCGCCGACGATGAGCCCGGCGTAGCTCAACCACATGATGTGGGTCACGGTGCCGAACAGGCCAACGATCAATGACATGATCGTGACCTGGTTGGGAGTGATCTTCGTATCCTTGATGAAATAAAGGATGAGTGACGCCAACGGACGTGAGAAGAGCTTGAATGCTAAGCCTTCTTTGGCGCCAAAAGTTGACTGCTTGTGCAGTGCTTTGATTTCGTTCCAGGCGGAAGCCATGTTCGTTACCTCGTTGGATCAGCAGAATTCACGAGCATTCATAACAAGAATGCCACCTGAGTTAACCTTTGATTCTTTACCCAGTGGGGGGATAAACCCCAGCTTCGGCCCTGATCGTTAAGATAGGGTTGTCGGTTGCGCTAAGAAGAAGCCGTCGGCCCCTTCAGCTTGGTATCGCGGGAAGAGCATGATTCCTTCTTCCTTAGCCACGATCGTTCCATTCCTGTCGTGGGCAACGACTTGGCCTGCTTTGATTTGAGAGAAGTTCTCAAATCCTGGCCCCATGACGAAGCCGTCGCCGTCGTTGACAACATACCGGTGTTTTACTTCGAGATAGGGCGGCAAACCTTCACTTCTTCGTTTGAGAAGATTGATAGATTCTTCGACCTTCTTGTCTTGTCCTTCGTCGGTCAAGCCGACCGAGTTGATGGCCACTCGAATGACTGCCTCATGGCAACGGACAGTATCTGCGTCTTCATTCTGACCGCCCTCAACGCCAATAGCGCTGTGCCCAAAGCCGGCAAGGTAGTCCATCAAGGTCCCAGCCATGCGAGGTCTCAATCCGAGAATCATAGGGATCGAAAAGCCTTCCATGAACTGGCGATGGTGCGTGACTTCCATGCAACAAGCGAAAGGAGCTCCGCGGCCCGAAGTGCTATGCAGATCGAGAAAAAAGACCTCACCTTCACATTGGTCCATCGCGTGATGAATGATGGGCAAGAGTGCGGCCATCTCAACTTCTTCTGGAGTCATGGCTGATTTGGGATCTGCCATCAAGCGAGTCGCACGTTCTTTGGTCCAAATGCGATTGAGGTCGTGGACTTGGTAGCGCTCCCCCATGGCTAGGGACGCCATGTTTCCGGTCAGCCCCAAGAGCCGTCCTCGTTGGAAGTCTTTCGCCGTGAAGTCTTTCATGATTCTCACGAGAGCTTCGCCACCAGCCGGTTCATTGCCGTGGACGCCAGCGGTGCAGAGCAAAAGGGGGCCTGGACGCCGGGTATCGAGGTCACAGATGCCGCGATTTCGAGCCCAGTCGTGCATTGGCAACATTTCCTCTTAGCGGCGAATTCGGTCCTAAGCCAAGTGAGGGCCTAAGATCCGCACTCCTTAGTGGCGGAATCTTCCGGATCATGGCAACAGCCATGATCATCTCCGCCATGATTGTGATCGTCAGACTCGTCTGTCTGGCTAAAGACATGACTAATAAACCGTTGTGGTCCCTGGCGATAAAGCGACAAAGCCAAGCCGAGGCCGAGCAACCATAAGGAGATGTTCGCGACGCTTAGCTCGGTGCTATTGTGTTCATGATTGGCAACGTGTTCGTGCTCATCAGATACGACCAAGGCACCGGGTTTTGCATCGATGTCTTTGTCGTCTTCTGCACTCTCTTGGTGAGCTTGGGTTGCTTCTTGATGCCCATGCTCATTTCCATGTTCACCAAGAACTTCATTGGTCACATAGCCAGCCATGACAGTCACTGCAATAATTACGATGACAAAAGCCACCGCCAATTTCTTACCGTGCACTTCTTTGAGCAAACCAAACGTTGTGACGTTCGTCGCCGGTCCCGTCAAAAGAAATGCGAGTGCCGCACCGGGGCTCACGCCTTTTATTAAGAACATGGCGACGATGGGCGTGGCGCCAGAGGCACAAACATAGAGTGGCATGCCGATCACAGCGAACATCGGTACTTGGAGCCACGATGGAATATTGTCGAAGACTCCGTCCGGCAGGAGCGGTTGGCAGATGGCCGCAACCATGATGCCCAAGACGATCCACGGTGCGGTCGTGTCGAAGAACTTCATCCAGCCGAGCTTGAAAGCGTCTAAGAAACTACCTTGTCTTTCAAGGACTGTGTCGCCTTCTGCGTGGTCATCAACCTTGCTCCTCTGATTGGTGAGCCGGAGACTTGCCACGAGCCATGCCGTTGAAATGGCGACAAATGCTGCCGCGACCACGCGGACGATCGTCATCTCTGCGCCCAAGAGTGGCAACGACAAAAGAACAGCGTCGATCCCCAATTCTGGTGTTGCCACCAAGAAGGCAAGGAGGGCTGCTGTCGGAACTCCTCGCGCAGCCAAGCTGCGATAAAGTGGGACAACACCGCAAGAACAAATGGGCAAGGGCAGACCAAAACCAACACCCTTGAGGGCGCGTGTCAGACGCCCACCTTTTTTCATCCAACGCACCGAACTTGCCGGCAAGAACACTTGGATGAAACCAGCCATGGTAAAGGCGACGACCAGGGCGGGCGCACTCTCGCGAGCAATATCACAGAAGGCATCTAAGAAGCCGGCGGTTGATTCACCCGCGCCGTGGGCGTGACCATCGTTGGCCAAGCCTGCATGCTCGTGGGCGCCAGCGGTGAACATCCAATAAAGCAGAGCAAAGCCAAGCATCGTTCCGGCGAAGGCGCCGTTTTGCCGACGTTTCGCCAGTGCCTCGTCGCCATGTCCCGCACGATGCATGACAACGTGGAGGAGGGCGCCACCGACAAGGGCTTGGAAGAAGCCTTCTTGACTTGACGACACGCTGCCCTTCAGGACTTCGGCACCCAAGAACCCGCCGATGGTCGTGAGGCCAAGCCCGCCGAGAACGAGTTGCGCTCGCAATCTGCCATAGCGGGGACGGATCAACCACCAAAGGGTGAGACCCGCTGGGATCCGATGCAGGATCACGGCGACAGCTAAGGCACTCCAACCGATATCAGCACCCTTGGTCACCAAGGACATGCCGTCGATAGTGCCGTGAATGACGAGTCCAAAAGCTCCAAGGATCAGGGCCGAGGTGTGAGCTTTCGCGGCCATACTCCGAATTCGCTTTTCGAAGAACGTCGGGCCGAACCAAGCCAAGCCAGCCACAGCCAAGGTCGGCCAGCCGGCCAAATTGAAGGCGTCGGGAAGAATGTGACCTAAGATCAGGCCCAACATGGCGACAAACGTGAAGGCATCGAGAGCAGCTCGCGAAAGCCCTCCCGGTCGACTGAATTTGTCAAGAATGGGCCCGATGCCCAGTGCCAAGATACTGGCTGCCAGTTGGATCATGACTTATTGTCTTCGGACAGGTTGCTCAGAACAAGCAAGGGGCGCCCAAAGTGGGGCCAACTTCCACTATCGATTTTCAATTCCCCACCAAGTCCACCCCAAGTCTGGATCATCGAAGGAGATGCGCCCCTCGTCCTTCGGGTTATAAGTCTGGTTGGTGTAATAGATCATGGTCATTTCGTCATTGCCAAGCACTTCGTACCCGTGAGCGACACCCTTTGGGATGCGAACGGCTTTGAGCTGGAGATGACCGCAGAAGATGGAGTTGGCGAATCCGTATGTCGGCGAGCCGACTCGTAGATCGACCAAGGAAATACGAACTGCACCGCGCAAAGGGACGAAAATGTCGTCCTGCTCGTAGTGCCAGTGAAAGGCCTTGATGGTTTCAGGGCGCGTCATTGTGATGCTGGATTGCTTGATTTCAAAATCGGCAACCACATCTTCACCAGTCTGAAAGACCTCGGAGAAGAAGCCGCGATCGTCGGGCCAACTCACGAGTTGCTTGATGATCGCGCCTTCGATTTGCCCTTTTTCGGCCCCAACGTTGTTGTGGACGATGGTATGTTGCTTGATTCTTGTAACTTCGACCTTCACGGCAAATCTCCTGAACTATCTCATTGTGAGCTGATTCTTCTCGGAACGACCTTTTTTCGATCGAACCGGGATAGGCGTACGAGCCCTTAGAATCACTCAGCATGGGGAGGCATATTAACGAATGCAGCCAAGTGGGGAAGGTGGCTCGTGAATGCACTTTGCCTGAGTGTCTCAGACTGGGCACAAAAGTTAGGGGTTGAGCGATAATAATGGGGTCAGGGTGGCTCGAAATCGGCAATCATCACGGGTAAGGTGATCGTTCGAGCGACTTCCACAAGGTATTGACATGAATCCATCCATAATTGGCTCTCGCGTCCCGCGTGATGACGGTCACCAGAAAGTGACCGGTCAGGCGCTTTACGTCGACGATCTCAGGGTGCCTGGAATGATCTACGGTACGACGGTCCGTTCGACAGTGGCACGGGCCAAGGTTTTGGCTGTGGATTGGGATGACACCTACGATTGGACCGGAATCACCCGCGTGACAGCCCGGGATATTCCTGGAAAGAATTCTCTGCCCCTGCTGATTGACGACCAGAGAATTCTGGCCCGACGCAATATTCGTCATCGGCACGAGCCGATTGCTCTCTTGGCGTGTGCCGACAAAGCCCGCCTTCGAGAGGCTAGAGGCCATGTGCGGCTACGTTATGAAAGCCGTCCCATGGTCTCTCAAATTGAGGATTCCTTAGAGGCCGAAATCCGAGTCTTTGGCGATGACAACATCTTCAAGGACATTTCGATCCACAAGGGCGACCCAGCGTCCGTCTTGCCTCAGTGTGACATTCAACTCGAAGAAACGTACACCACAGGTCACCAGGAGCATCTCTACATCGAGACCCAGGGGATGATTGCCGAATGGCAAGATGATGTCTTGGTGCTAACGGGGTCGCTTCAATGCCCCTATTATGTCCACAAAGCGATGAAAGCTGTCTTTGATCTGACAGACGACCAAGTTCGGGTCATTCAGGCGACAACCGGTGGTGGCTTCGGTGGCAAGGAAGAATATCCCAGCCTCTTGGCAGCTCACGCCGCGCTCTTGGCCAAAAAGGCTGAGAAACCAGTCAAGATGATCTATGACCGGGCTGAGGATATGGCGGCTACGACCAAGCGTCATCCTTCGGAAGTCACGATCCGAGCTGGGGTAAATCAAGAAGGCGTCTTGCAAGCCATTGATATCGACGTGGTCCTTGACGGTGGTGCTTATTGCACACTTTCCCCCGTTGTCCTGTCGCGCGCCATTCTTCATGCCGTGTCCGCTTATCGCTGCGACAACATCGCGGTACGCGGGCGGGTCGTTGCGACGAATACGCCGCCAAATGGCGCATTTCGTGGGTTTGGTGCCCCCCAGACCATCTTCGCCATGGAAAGAATGATGGATCTCATTGCCAGCCGGGTCGAAATTTCGCCCATGATGGCCAGGGCTCGCAATCATTTGGTCAACGGTGATACGACGGCAACGGGGCAGTTGCTGGCTCAGGGCGTGAGTGCCGGAGCGGTCCTGGCTCGTGCCTGTGAGGCCGCCGGCTTCGAAGAGAAATGGCAGAGCTATCAGGACGCTCGAGACGAAGGCGGCCGCCGCGGCATCGGTATCGCCCTATTCATGCATGGTTGTGGGTTTACCGGCCATGGCGAGCGAGACCTCAAGGGACGAGCCGCTGTCCGCTTGTTTCTTAAAGACGATTTGCCGAGAGCCGAAATCTTGGCGAGCACAACTGATATCGGCCAGGGGATGCGCACGACATTCCGCCAAATGGCTGCCGAAGCTCTCGGGATTCCCTACGAGCAAGTCGGACTGGCTCCTCCAGATACTAAGGATGTGCCAGATAGCGGCCCCACGGTGGCATCTCGCACCTGTATGGTCGTCGGATCTCTTGTGGTGGAGGCGAGCCACGGGTGCTTGACCGATCTTGGTCTTAGTCTTGGAGCAACCCACGAGGCCATCCGCCTCGCCCTTGAGTCAAAGGGCCAGTCCTTGTGCCAGCGGCAATACACTCCAGCCCCGGATCTTCATTGGGACGACAAAACCTATCAGGGGTCGGCCTACCCGACTTACGGCTTCGGCTGCACCATTTGTGAAGTTGAGGTCGATCCCGTGACATTCGACACGACAATTCTTGACGTGGTGACCTGCCAAGACGTTGGCAAGGCGATTCATCCGTCCATCGTTGAAGGCCAAATTGAAGGCGGAACAGTGCAGGCCCTTGGTTTTGCTGGCTTCGAGCGCGTGGTCATGCGCGATGGCTCCATGATCAATCACGACGTCTCGAACTATGTTATTCCGACGGCGGTCGACATAGCTCCCATACGGATTCTCATTCACGAAGAACCCTATGCCGGGGGTCCTTTTGGCGCCAAGGGCATTGGCGAAATGCCGATGGATGGCGGTGCCCCGGCCTATATCGCGGCCGTCAGCCAAGCCACTGGAGTTTCTTTTCGCGACGTTCCCGTCCTCTCGGAAGATGTTTTTGAGGCCTTGACGGAAAAGAAAAAGCAGGAGGCCGCCAAGCGATGAAAATACGATTTGTTCTGAACGGTGAAGACGTCACCGTAGACACGCCCCCATTGAGTCGGTTTTTGGATGTCGTGCGAGACGAGTTCCGATTGACTGCAACCAAAGAAGGATGTGGCGAAGGGGAATGCGGCAGTTGCTCGATTCTTGTCGATGGCAAGGTGGTCAATTCGTGCCTGCTGCCTGCGGTTCAAGTGGCCGGTTGTGAAGTTGAGACTCTCGAATCTGTGGCGACACCCGGCGGCGCTCTTTCCATTCTCCAAGAAACGATGCTGACAGCCGACGGGGCCCAATGCGGGATCTGCACGCCAGGTATGATTATGGCTGGCACCGCTTATTTGCGCCGTTTGCAAGCGGAGAGCGGCACCTGTGATGCTCAAGGAGCGCGCATTGCAATCGCTGGAAACCTCTGTCGATGTACCGGTTACGGTAAAATAATAGATGCTATTATGATGGCGTCGACGGAGCAGTGTGAGGGGTTACGCTCATGATCGACGTCAAGAATATTGACGCCCTCAGCCCAGAGACACTCGCCGTCGCGGTCCAAGCTTTGGCTGAAGTCGGCTCCGAGGCGACGGTTCTCGCTGGCGGAACCGATTTGATGGTGGCCCTAGAGAGGGGAACTTGGCGCCCCAGCGGGTTCATATTAAATATTAGCAAGCTTGAGCCTGAGCTTCGTTATATCCGCGTGGAAGACGACGAGCTTCGAATCGGTGCTCTCACTAGTTTTGCTGACATTGTTCAATCAGGCATCTTGGCGGTCGAGGCTCCTTCCTTGGTGGCTGCAGCCAAGGAAATTGGCGCCCAACAAATTCAAAATCGAGCGACAATCGGCGGCAACATCATGAATGCGAGCCCGGCCGGTGATTCGATGCCGGCCCTCTTGGCGCTTGATGCTCGGGTTGTTCTGACCAGCAATGAAGGACCACGTACGGTCCCACTATTCTCCTTCTATTCAGGCTATCGCGAGACCGTTAGCAAGCCGAGCGAGCTGCTCACAGAGGTGCGGATCTCGAGGCGCCTTCGCGTAACCCAGGATTATTTCAGGAAGGTGGCTCCGCGCCGTGCTCAGGCCATCTCAAAAGTCATTTTGGCCGCACGAGCCTGGGACTTGACCGCCACCGAGGAGGGGACTCGGCTCGGGTCGGTCCGAATCGGAGTTGGGAGCGTGGCACCCACGCCCCTTCGGCTGTTCGAAACCGAAAGACTTCTCGAGAGCGAGATCCTGACTCCGGCCTTGATGGCCGCTTCCACCAGGATGTTAGAAACCGAGATTTCGCCCATCGATGACGTTCGGTCGACGGCCGAGTATCGGCGCCAAGTCTGCCGCCGACTCCTTGAGGAGTTCCTTTCCAATCTGCTACTCGAGTCTTAGCTCAAGTCGCCCGAAACTCTGAGAGTCCCCCTCCTTTTCAAACCGTAGAACTCCGATTCAGGTCGGCTTGTTCCCTGCCATGCCAGAAAGTACAATCTTCAGGCCCTCGCATCTCGTTAGGGCGGGAATAAGCTGTACTCAAAGGGATGATGTAACCTTCAATGGACACTGCAGTTGCATCTATGATGATTATCATCGCTCTGGCAGCTATCGTGCCGGCAGCCATGGTTTTACTGGGCTACATCCTCGGACCGAAGCGGCCTACCGAAGTGAAGGCCTCGGTTTACGAGTGCGGCATCGCGCCGCAGGTTGATGCGAAGCGCCGTTTCTCGGTCAAGTTTTACCAAGTAGCAGTGCTCTTCGTTGTCTTCGACGTTGAAGTGGCATTTCTCTTTCCTTGGGCCCTGTTGTTTCGAGAATCACAGGGCATGGGCTCGCTCATCGAGATGCTTGTCTTCTTAGGCATTCTCGCTGTCGGCCTCTACTACATCATCAGGCGGGGAGCATTGGAATGGGACTAGAAAACTTCTTTGCCAACAAGACTGGCTTCATGGCCACCAAATTAGATCACGTCGTCAACGATGTTGTGAACTGGGGGCGCCAGAACAGTCTTTGGCCTTATCCTTTCGCCACCGCCTGCTGCGGAATCGAATTCATGGGTGCTGTGAGCAGCAATCATGACATTTCGCGCTTTGGTGCAGAATTAGTTCGTTTCAGTCCGCGCCAGGCCGACCTTCTCATTGTAGCTGGCACCATTACTTACAAGATGGCTCCAGTCTTGAAGCGCATCTACGACCAAATGCTGGATCCAAAATGGGTCATCGCTTTTGGTGTCTGTGCTGCTTCTGGCGGGTTCTACAACAACTACTCCGTTGTTCAGGGAATCGACCGAGTTATTCCAGTTGACGTTTATCTTGCTGGGTGCCCACCGCGCCCTGAAGCGTTCTTCGATGCACTGATCGCCTTGCAGAAAAAAATCGCTGGCGAAGAAATGGACGAGCATTACCGTGAACGCCGTCCGCAGTTGCGCCAGGACAGCGATACCGACTGGGATGTGCCACCGGTAGACCCAGCGGCTCGTGGTATCAGAAGGGGTATTTAGGTGCTCAGTTCGACAGATTCTTTTGAAGGCCTTGTTGCTCAGTTTCCTGACGCCAACTTGGTCATCGAAAAAAATGACGACATGGATGTGGTCGAGGTGTCAAAAAACGACATCTTGGAAGTCTTGCGCTTTCTGCGTGACGACCCCCAATTCAATCTCACATTCCTCGTTGATCTCAGCGCCGCCGATGGCATGAAGCTGGAAGACGAGTGGCCTGAGCGATTTGCTGTGGTTTACCACCTGAGCAACATGGATTCCGGGCTTGCCATTCGCATCAAGGTGCCGGTTTCCGAATACGATTGCGTGATTCCGACTGCTACTGGGTTGTGGAAGTCAGCCAACTGGCTCGAAAGAGAGGTCTTTGACCTCTTCGGCATCCGTTTCGATGGACACCCCAACCTCAAGCGCATCATGACCCATCATCGCTTTGTGGGTCATGCCTTACGCAAGGACTACAATATCCATGATGGGCAATGGTTGGATGAACCAGAGTCTTTGATGGATGAGATTGGGGAGTACGGCGAGAACCCCGAAGACGGCGGTTTCTCTGAGCTGATCCCAATCAACATTGGCCCAGCCCATCCAGCGACCCACGGTACCCTGCGTTTCTTCGGTAAGCTCGACGGCGAAACCATGGTTAAGGTTGCCCCTGAAATTGGCTACCTCCACCGTGGCTTCGAAAAGCATTGCGAAAGCGGTACTTGGACGATGGTGATCCCTTACACTGATCGCCTCAATTACTGTTCGGCCATGCTGAACAACGTCGGCTGGTGCCACACGGTTGAAAAGATGATCGGTGTTGAGGTGCCAGAACGCACCCAGTACATCCGTGTCATCATCTCCGAGTTGTCCCGCATCATCGATCACTGCGTTTGCATCGGCGCCATGCTTGTCGACCTCGGCGCTCTCACCAACTTCTGGTATCTCTTCAACCTGCGTGAGCGTGTTTATACGATCATGGAAGAGTTGTGTGGCGCCCGCTTGACCAGCACCTATGTGCGAGTCGGTGGCCTCGCTTACGACTTAAATCCTGGGTTCGTTGAGAAGGTCCGCGGGCTTTTGACAGAGATCCCGAAGGGCATTGCCGATGTGCTCACCTTGATCAAGAAGAATCGTATCTTCTTAGATCGCACCGTCGGCATTGGCATCATCTCGCAAGAACAAGCTATGACCTACTCCTGGACTGGCCCATGTCTGCGTGCCACCGGCATCGGTTATGACGTGCGCAAGGCCAAGCCTTACTACCAATACGGCGAATTTGACTGGGAAGTCCCGACCAGAGATGGTGGCGATGTCCATGATCGCGCACACATCCGTTTTGATGAGATCATTCAAAGCATGCGCATCATTGAGCAAGCGCTCGATAAGCTGCCAGGCGGGCCCGTCATGAGTGACGACAAGCGCGTCCAGTTGCCAGAAAAAGAAGATGTCTACAACAATATCGAAGGCCTGATGAATCACTTTGTCTTGGTCTACGACGGCATCAAGGTTCCTGAAGGCGAAGCGTATCACTCGGTCGAAGGTGCCAATGGCGAACTTGGCTTCTATGTCATTTCCGACGGATCCGGGCGCCCTTATCGCGTTCGTTGCCGTCCACCGTGCTTCACCCTTTTGTCAGCGTTTTCAGAAATGGTTGAAGGCAGTATGATTGCCGACGCCGTGCCAACTCTTGGTTCACTGAATATCATTGCCGGAGAATTGGATCGTTGATGAGCCAGCCAGACGACAACCAGAATAACGGTGCCAGTGAAGCCGCAGTTGCGCCGACGAAGTTAAAGCTTTCGACCGCGCGCGAAACTTACATCGACGATCTTCAGGCTCGTTATCCGACGAAGTTGGCCACTCTTTTGCCAGTTCTTTGGGCTATCCAAGAACAAACTGGCTGGGTGTCCAGAGAGTGGATGGGCTATGCCGCCGAACGCTGTGAGTGCGCTCCATCTCATGTGATGGGTGTGGTGACGTTCTACACCATGTACCACCAAAAGCCGGCGGGTAAGTACCACGTCCAGGTATGTCGGAACATCTCGTGCCATTTGCGCGGTGCTCCGGCGATCATCGACGCTGTTGAAAAGAAACTCGGACTGGAAAACGGCGGCATTTCTGCCGACGGCAAGTTCAGCTTAGAGCACGTTGAGTGCTTGGCCGGCTGTTCTTGGGCGCCAGTATTGCAAGTCAACCGAACCCTCCACGAGGAACTCACCCCTGAGCAGGCGGTGCGTGTCCTTGACGAGCTGGAGTAACCACATGACCAAGGTACTCTTTGAGCATCGCGGGAAAAAAGACGTCGACACGTTCGATGGCTGGAAAGCCGTGGGCGGTTTTGCCTCCCTTGAGAAGGCTCTCAAGATGTCGCCGACCGAAGTCATTGAAGACGTAAAGGCTTCAGGACTTCGTGGACGTGGTGGTGCAGGATTCCCGACCGGCGTGAAGTGGGGCTTCGTTCCCAAGGACTCCGGTAAGCCAGTCTATCTGTGCATTAATGCTGACGAATCCGAACCTGGTACCTGCAAAGACCGGGTTCTCATGGAAGAGCTGCCATTCATGTGCCTCGAAGGCGCCTTGATTGCAGCCTACGCCATTCAAGCCAAGATGGCATTCTGGTACATCCGCGGTGAGTTCGATTTGTCCGAGCGCCGCATGCGCGACGCTGTCAAACTCCTGCGCGAAAAAGGCTACATCGGCAAGAACGTCATGGGTTCTGGCTGGGATATCGACTTTGAAGTTCATCGTGGTGCCGGCGCTTACGTCTGCGGCGAAGAAACCGGTCTCATTTCCAGCGTTGAGGGCAAGCAAGGTCAACCTAAGCTCAAGCCACCGTTCCCAGCTCTCGAAGGTGCGTTCGGTTGCCCGACCATTGTTAACAATGTGGAGTCTCTGGCCGCCGTCCCATGGATCATTGATCATGGTGGCGCCAAGTATGCCGAAATGGGCACAGAGAAGAGCAAGGGCACCAAGTTGTTCAGCGTCTCTGGCGCCGTGAACAAGCCTGGCGTTTATGAAGTCGAAATGGGCTACCCCATGGCCGACCTCATCAACAAGGAATGTGGTGGCCCACTGAATGGTGTTGGCATTAAGGCCATTATCCCTGGTGGGTCTTCCGTGCCAGTCATGCCAGCCGAACTCGCCATGAAGACCAATCTCGATTATGAGTCGGTCCAAGCGAACGGTTCGTTGCTCGGTTCTGGTGGTGTGATCGTCATCGACGAACATCAAAGTATGCCGGAGTTGCTCCATATTTTGGGGCGTTTCTACGCGCATGAGTCTTGTGGCCAATGCACTCCATGCCGCGAGGGCACCGGTTGGGGCGCGCGTCTTTTGTCTCGCGTTCACGGTGGTACTGGCCAAGACCAAGACTTAGAGACTCTGTCCCGCATCGCCAAGTTCATGTCGGGCACAACGATCTGTTTCTTGGCTTCGTCGATGTCGATGCCAATTCAAAGTTTCTTCGAGCACTTTAAGCACGAGTTCGAAGCGTTAATTCCGACCACTGAAGCGGTTGCAGGAGATTGAAGTGAGCGAACCAGTCAAACTCACAATCAATGGTCGTGAAACGGAAGTGCCTAAGGGCACGAATCTGATCGAAGCGGCACGTAGTGTCAAAACGAAGATTCCACACTTCTGTTACCACCGCGATCTATCGGTGGCAGGTAACTGCCGCATGTGTATGGTCGAAGTGGAAGGGATGCGCGGCCTGCCGATTGCGTGCAACACCATCGCCACTGAAGGCATGGTTGTCGACACCGAAAGCGAACCAGTCCAGGAAGCCCGCGCGGCGATCATGGAGTTCTTGCTGATCAATCACCCGATTGACTGCCCGGTCTGTGATCAGGCGGGCGAGTGCAAACTCCAGGTTTACTACATGGAGCACGATCGACGCGACTCTGTTGTCGCTGTCGAAGACAAAGTCAAGAAGGGCAAGGCAATCGAAGTCGGTCCCCGCGTCATGCTGGACCAAGAACGTTGTGTTGCTTGCAGCCGTTGCGTTCGCTTCTGTGATGAAGTCACCGGAACCGGCGAGTTGCGCTTGATGAATCGTGGCGATCACACAACGATCGACACCTTCCCAGACAAAAAACTCGACAACAACTACTCGGTCAACACCGCTGACATTTGTCCGGTTGGTGCTCTCACCAGTCGCGACTTCCGATTCCAAGCGCGCTCCTGGTACTTGGAAAAAGACAACAGTATTTGCCCTGGTTGTTCAACCGGGTGCAACACTGTCTTAGATCACTACAAGCAAACGACCTTGGAAGACTACAACGGTGTTGCGTATCGCTTGAAGCCGCGGCGCAACTACGAAGTCAATAGTGCGTGGATGTGCGATTTTGGTCGCACCGAGTACAGCCAAATCAACGACGACCGCCTGACCCAGCCAGTGGCTTCCAATATTGAGATTGGTTGGGATGGTGCCTTGGGCCACATTCGCAATGGCGTCGGTCCCCTCGTTGAACGCAACGAGAATCTCGTCGCCGGCGTTGCCAGCTTTGATTGCACGAACGAAGAAATTTGGTTGTTCAAGCGTCTCATGAAAGACGTCTTTGGCACCGATGAAATTGCCGTCATCGCAAACCGAGACAACGGTTTCTCCGATGACTTCCTCATTGCTGCTGACAAGCATCCGAATCGTGCCGGAGCGATGGCGATTGATAAGGCCGCTTGCTCTGTTGATCTTGCTAGCTATTTGAGCGGCAAGATGGCTGTCATCACTTTGAATGCAGATGTGTTGGCAGCATGGCGCGATGATGGCGCGAAGAACGCTTTCAACGTGGTCAAACACAAGATTTGTTTGGCGCCAAACGAGACCTTGACAAGTGTGGCGTCCTCAGTTGTCCTGCCGACAACAAGCTATGCCGAGAAGCAAGGCACGTGGACGAACAAGAATGGTCGGGTGCAGATGATCACGTCAATCCTGCGCAAGAATTTCGTCGTTCGCAGTGAAATTCAGTTGATGCACGACATCGCCGCAACCATGGGATCAGAGTGGGATCTAATGAGCGCAGCAGAGATCTTCGCCGACCTGGCAAATTCAGTGACTGCTTTCGGTGGTCTGGATTACCGCAAGGTTGGGAAAAAAGGTACGTCACTTGGGGCCGCGCAAACCGCGCCCGCATAGAAGGGTAAGTTGACGATGGATGGATTCGGTTGGTTGTTACTCAAGGCCGTGGTGCCCTGGATATTGCTGTTGAAGATGGTCCCTGTGATGATCTTCCTCGAGCGTAAGGGCTCTGCGTTTATAGCGGACCGCATCGGACCAAACCGCGCCTTTGTGCCAGGTTTGGGCCTCCGACTTGCGGGCATGGTGCACAACCTTTCCGACGTCGTGAAACTTCTCACGAAAGAAGAATTTGCGCCGGACCACGTCAATCGCAGGCTCTACATCGGTGCTCCGATGCTGGCCCTGTTCATCTCATTGATCGTTGGCATGGTGATTCCTTTGACTCCGGTCATGAGCATCATGGGCGAATCCTTTCAGATCCAAGCGCTCGATTCTGACCTAGGTATCTTGCTTCTCTTGGCTGTCTCATCCATCGGCGTCTACGCCGTCACTCTCGCGGGTTGGGCTTCAAACAATAAGTACAGCTTGATGGGTGCCATGCGTGCCACCGCCCAGATGATCAGCTATGAGCTCTCGATGGGCCTTGCGGTCGTCGGTTTGTTCATGGTTTACGGAACAGCCAACCTCGGCGATATGGTCGAAGTTCAAGGTGGCAGCTTTCTTGGCTTCTTGCCACGGTGGGGCATCTTCTTGCAACCATTCGGGTTTGTCCTGTTTCTGATTGCCGGATTTGCTGAAACCAATCGAACACCCTTTGACATGGCCGAAGGCGAATCTGAGATTGTCGGTTTTCACGTGGAATACGGTGGCATCAAGTTTGCCCTGTTCTTCATGGCGGAATACATCCACATGGTTGTGGTCGCCATGGTGCTTTCGACCTGTTTCTTTGGTGGCTATCAAGTGCCATGGGTGAGCACCGAAACGCTTGCCAACCCCGAAAACGCGTCCTTGATCGCGAAGGGGATTCTCTTCGGAACAATGGTCTTGGGCTCTTTGGTCGGCTTGCGTTTGCTGAAGTGGCACGGCAAGAACCGACTGGTTTGGCGCGACTCGCGCAAGAATGAAGGCTTGGTCCTGAGTGTGCTGATGGGCTTTGGCCCAGCATTGGGGGCTTTGGCGATCTACTTGCTATGGGGCGGCGCGCTGGGCGTGACTTCCGGGGCTCTTCTTGGCGGCACCGTCGGTTTCCTTGCCTTGATGGCTAAAACCCTATTCTTCTGCTGGTTGTTTGTTTGGG
>JBLINQ010000099.1:0-19433 GCA_047639315.1 Planctomycetota bacterium | reverse complement strand
TAAGGCTGCTGTGCGCAACGACAAGGTCGACTACGGATCATTGCGTCAGTCAAGAAACGACTTGGATGACTACATTCGTTTCATCGCGAACTTCGACTTGGCCCAACTGAAAACGAAGCACGAACAATTAGCGTTCTACACCAATGCTTTCAACGCCCAAGTACTTGCATTAGTAAGGAATCGCTCAGAGATCATCAGCGTGGCGAAGGAAGCCGGGTTCTTCAACGAACTGAAAGTCAACATAGAAGGCAGTGCCACGACATTAAATGACCTGGAAGCGAGGGCGCTAGGTGATCCCCGAATTCACTTCATAGTAAATTGTGCATCAGGATCCTGCCCGGTCTTAGAGAACCGCCCCTTCGACGCCGAAACGCTTGAACAGCGACTCACCGCAGCCACCCTTCGCTTCCTCCAAGACGAAACCCACGGCATGAAGATCGACGCTTCGAGTAAGACCGCTTCCTTGTCAAACATCTTTAACTGGTACGACAAAGATTTCGCCATCTCAGGCAAGCCAAAAAAACGTCTTAGCCTGGATCGGAAAACAGCTTGGCGGCGCAATACAAAAACAGCTGACAGACGGTCAATTCCAAGTGAACTGGAAAGAATGCGACTGGCAGCTGAATAGTATTTAGGCAGCTATACGACGCCGAGGGCCATTCGAAGAATGGTCACGGCTGTCATAGGATGTGTGCTTCGTTTTAACCCAGTGGGTCTTTAAGGAAATGGTCATAGATAAAGAGCTCGAGTTTATTGCGCTGCTCTTCGTCGATTCCAAAGGGTAAGAACTTGAGTGCGACCTCGCGTTTGCCCTCGTCCCCATCCATGACACGAATCACTTGGCCAACAACCTCGATGAGGCCGTCAATCTCAGGGATCTGTATCGTCGCACGGATGTAGTCTGCAGCACTGACGTCCGCATCGGTCACGAAGGCGACGCCGCCCAGCGAGAGATTCTTCGAAAAGCCGATCTCTTCACTCGACCCGTCTTTTTTCTCCCCAAACTCACCAGCTGGTTGGAATGAGACTTTGAAATAATCCGATAGCCTGAGAAACCGCCGTTTCTCGATCACCTCAATAGAAGTTTGCTCTTTCGACATGCAAATTAACCTTGGTCTAAACGGGTTTGACTCTAAATTTCCCGATCCAGGGTCGCAGAATACCATGTCAACGGCTCTGTTTTCAGCGAAAACCGATTCGCCGCGTTACGACGGCCGATTGCCCCATTCGGATCACTCAATTTTTATCGGCTGAATACCCAGGCCAGCTCAAGTACTTGCTAAATTTTCTGTTGCGGTCGACCCGGTAGCACGAAATCCAGTGAATAAAGATACGGCAAACAGAGTCGTGTCATTTTCACCCGATAACCCAGAGATCAATCCCAGGGAAGGAATGCCCTAATTAAACAAACAACACTGAGGTCCAGGCATGGCAGCAATCGATGAAATCTTCAAGATTATCAAGGAACAAGGCGCAAGTGACCTTCATATGGCGTCTGGCTCCAAACCAATGGTCCGCTTGAGCTCAAGACTTCAGCCGATTGAGTATGCCGAATTGACCCCTGAGCTGAATCGGAAGCTGCTCTACGAGTTGATGACGCCGGAACAAGTTGCCGAATTTGACAAGACCCGGGACATTGACTTCGGTTATGAGATTCCCGGAGTCACGCGTATTCGCTGCAACATCTTCGAGCAGAAGAATGGTATCTCCGCCGTGTTTCGCTTGATCCCGACTGAGATCCTCACCATGGATCAACTCAATCTGCCAGAGCGCCTCACCCAATTCTGCGACTTGCCAAGAGGAATGGTCTTGGTCACGGGAGCTACGGGTTCTGGCAAGTCAACGACTTTGGCCGCGATGATTGACTACATCAATACCAACATGAACAAGCACATTCTCACCGTTGAAGACCCGATAGAATTCGTCCATCCGATGAAACAGTGCCTCATCAACCAACGGGAAATTGGCTCGTCGACATTGAGCTTCAACAACGCTCTCCGCGCCGCCCTTCGTGAAGATCCAGACATCATCCTGGTGGGCGAGATGCGAGACCTGGACACCATCCAGTTGGCCTTGACAGCCGCAGAAACAGGACATCTTGTTTTTGGAACACTTCACACCAACAGTGCTGCTGGCACGGTGGATCGGATCGTCGATGTTTTCCCATCTGGCGAACAAGATCAGATTCGAGTGATGCTCGCTGAATCACTGCGCGGTGTTGTTGCGCAACGGCTGCTACCGAAGAAAGGCGGCATGGGTCGCTGTGCCGCTATCGAAATCCTCTCGGTAACCCCTGCTGTCTCGAACCTGATTCGAGAAGGCAAGACCTTTCAGCTCGATTCGATCATCCAAACAGGCAAGAAGGACGGTATGATTTCGATGGACGCAGCCCTTGAAAAACTCGTTCGTGAAGACCTCGTTGACGTCACAGAAGCGATCAAGCACGCCAAAGACAAAGGCGTTTTCCAGAAGATCATGATGGGTGTTTAGGAACGCAGGCATTCTCTGAGAATTAGATATGACGACTGTTCCCGCAGACCAAGGTGTCGATGGTGATCTGAAGAATTTCAGCATCTTTGACATTACACATACGTTGATGATGAGCCGCAAGACGGCTCTCGTGACGATTGAGAAGAAAAGTAGGAAGGGTTTCCTCTACTTCCACGCCGGTCAAATCATCTCGGCCATCGATGATAACCTAAACACGGGAGAGAAGGCTGCCTTCAAGATCTTCTTCATGCGGGGTGGACGCTTCAAGATGGAGTTCGATGTCGCTCCACGCGAGCGCAATATCAAATTAGATACAGAGAATCTGCTCCTCGAAATCGCCCGGAATCTTGATGAGAATCGCCGTGACAACTTGATGGGCGACGTCGACGAATCGGATGCATCGCAAACAGTCGAAGAGCAATTCCAAGACAAGTTCAGAAATGAACTGACTAAGGTTTTCGACAAAGTCGCGAGCGACTCCTCCCCGGTTCGCGCCAAATACACTGTGAATGCTTTTGATCCTCTTCTCGTCGCATTGAACGACTTGGGCGGAACGGCCCTTTTCCTGCGACCGGGAGCCAAGCCAAGAATCAAGTCCAAGACTGGCTTTACCACCATCAAGCAAGACATCGTGACTCCCGACGAGATTAAAGGGTTTCTGCAGACTCTTCTCTCACCTACGGAAGCCAACGAATTGGCCGAGAACCACGAAGTCTCGGTGTATTATTCTGCCGACGGTGCTGGGTCATTCCAAGTGCGGGGCTTCCACGACTCTGGTCGTCCAGCCATCATCTTCAGTCCAGCGAGTAAGAGCATTCCTGCTCTTACTCGCCTCATACCAAACGCTGCGGAAGTCAGTTCACTCTTAGATGCAACCGGTGGGCTCTATCTTCTGATTGGCCCCTTGGCCAGCGGCAAGACCACCATCTTGGCCTCTCTGCTCGAAGACGGATTAAGGAACAGAGACTTCCTAATTACGAGTTTTGGGCGCACTCACACCTATGAGTACACCCAAGAGGCGGGCTTTCTGATTCGGGATGATATTAACCGCTTCTCATTAGCCTATGACGGAGGCCTGCAGAGCGCCATCGACCAAGGATCCGACGTGATCGCCGTCGATGAGATTTGCGATGCAAGCATGTTTGTCGACGCTTGTGTTGTCGCCTCCAGAGCAGGCCTCGTCCTGGCCACTTGTGAAGCCGACAACCTGCAGGATTTCAGTGAGCGCATGAAATCATTCACTTTGGAAGATTCAACGGGCAAACTCAAGAATAGGCTCGGTCAGTGCCTCAAGGGCATCCTCATGATTGACTTGTCTTCTGAAGACCACGTCAAGCCGAAACTGCAAATCATCAAATTGGATGAACAGGATCGTGCCCGCTTTGCTGAGGGAGATTTTTCCCTCGCCAATACCAGTCCGGTGCTCACTTAGACAAAAACAGTCATCAAATCTTGTTCCCGCTCAACCCGTCGGCATTCACCCCAACCGAGCTACCAACGTTGCCATGGCCTGCATGGCCTAGTAGCCCCACAACTCTCAGCAACCTGTGAGAACGAAAATATCGAATGACGTTGCCAGGGTTTTCTGCGTACAATCAGCATCATGGTGAAAGTCCAAAAGAAACCCGAAGTCCGTAGTGAAAAGCGAGTACGTCTCGGCGCGCGCACCTTCCTGATACTGGTGATGGCGATCATCTTGGGCTTGCTGCTGGCTTGGGTTCTGGGGTTTAGGCTCCCAGAAAGCGTGTCATCGAGCACCGAGGGCGAGAACGAAGAATCACCTTTTCAGAAAACGGTATTTCGCCCGCCAAACCAAAACAATCCGAAGACCAAGAACGTCCCCACCTATCGACCTCGCGATGTAGAATTGCTGGGTGTCGATTCTGGCTCCGATCGAAATCCGAATCCCGAATCTGACCCCAGACACAATCCGACACCGATTGACAATGCGGCCATGGCTCAGGGACCATGCTGGCTATCAGGACGTTTGCCACAGCCAATCGCGGCTGAACCATCGGTCAGGATGACGTTGGTTTCAATATGGGGCGAACTGGGAGAGAAGAAACGACCATCGCAAAAAGTGGTTCTCAAGGACGGGCAGTTCCTATTCCAGGCCTCGTGTCAGTTGGCGCCCATTTTTTTGCAAGTCGAATCGTCTCGACGCATCGATCTCTTCGGCCCCTTCACTTTAACTCCGTTCGCTCATGAGTCTCTTGGGGCCCTCGCTTTGCCGACGATCGAGATCGGCGAGCAATTGGCAAAAACGATGCCCCAAATCAGTAGCGAATTCTCTTGGTTTGCGATTCCCCGGTCTCATCCGGGACTCTTGGCGATGCCACTCGTTTCCTACGACATCTACGATCCGATGGGCTCCAGTTTCGATTCTCTTCTGGACTGGGATGAACGCGTCACTCCGATCACCCTCTCTTCGCAAACAACGGTGCAAACGAACAAAGACCTGGGTGGGCCTTGGGAACTCGTTGCCCTGCGAGGTGGGGCAATCCATCGCACCTCGACGCTGCAAAGTGACGGCAAGAGCGTGCCCTCTGGGCGGGTTCGCATCGAAGGATTGGGCAATCACGATGCACTCATTTTTAGATCGGCTGGCGAACAGCGGGCTTACGTCATTCATAATAGAAACAAAGCGGGGATTTACTCGTTGCCGCATCAGTTGGGCCATGATGACGCTCTTCAGTTCATCCGCTTCGGTGACCAGCCCCAAGACTTGAGAGTGCCCGACGAACCCGGGAAGCCGGTCGTGGTTTCGGCGCCTGGCTTCATCACAATTGATCCTGTGCACCTCGCAGACTTCTCTCTGGTGCGATCTGAACTTAGCCACGTTGAAATCGATCGCGTGATCAAGAGAAACCTCCTGCTCTTTCGAGTCGACCGCGCGAAAGAAGTGACACGGCGAGTTCACGAGGACATGCCGACCGGTGAAGAAACGGTCCGGCAAGAAAATGTTGGCGGCTCTTCTCGCACGAGGCTCATTCAGATTCCGGTCAATCCAGGCCGCTATGATGTTGTTCAAATCGCGAACACGAAATCTGGTCGTAGGACGGTTGTCGGACAGATCGTCGTTCCAAAAGGGCATCAAGATTTCGTTCCTGTTCAGATCAAGAGTAAATCTGAAGGCCCACGAAACCTCTTGGTTTTGGATGCGACGACGAATGAACCGGTCGCCGGAGCGGGCATCATCATTGGTCAGAATTTGCCCAACTCCAGGAATGGCCTACGACCAAATATGAGAACCAACGCACAGGGACTTTGCTCTCTACCGAAACTCTCACCCGCGGTTTTGGATCTCCTCATTTCATCGCCGACTCATGCCAATCATCGAAGCAAGATTGCCGCAAGTCAGTTCGAGGAGTCATCCGGCCCACTTGTAATCAGACTGCAAAGAGCAAGCCCATTTGAGATGAGTATTTCGATCGATGAGAACGGTGTTCCTACGGTCGATGGCATTGCACTGATTCGCTCAGATGGTCATGTCATCAGTCGTCCTGCAACGGGCTCAATGGTGACATTCGCGAGTTTGGCCCCTGGACGATATGTAGCGATCCCGTACTTGGGTGCTCTCTCCGTCACCACCGATGATTGGGAGTGGCTAATCGAGGAGTCAGGAGGGCTCGTGATTGACCATGGCACGTCAAAGGAATCGGCAGTACCCCAGTGGAAATCCCCAGCTCCAAGAGAGGTGTCGATCAATCTCCAAGCGCAAGGAGAAATCACCTCCTTATCACTTCAAGTCGTTCACGCTGGTGTTGCGCCCTTCCCTGGCGTCTGGCCCAACCAAGCCTATGACGATTTGCCATTGGGCTTGATCAAGCTTGATCGACTCTTACCCGGCCAATATCGCGCAATCGCGACAAGCGGTGAGAAGACCGACATTGCCGACCTAATCGTGTCCAACGCGAATGAGATCATCCTCACCCTCCAATTTGATTTCACCAAAGACTGAGAATGTGGCATCCTCGTCCTGAACACGGGTCTGAGAGTGGAATACGCGTCCCGCTTCTCGCCGTGAAGAATGGCCCCGAAGAATGCAGATTTCCTCTCACCTCCAGGCAATCAGGGCGTACCAGAATTGCCTGTCGCAAAAGTGGCACGGGCGATGCGCTTCCTCGAGTATTTCTGCCCCCATTTACCTCAAGATTGACCCCAAACATTGTGTCCAATAGCGTGTGTTTGGCACTCGATGACTTATCATGACGAGCCGAAGAGCAATGAGCCTCGAAATGAGGTATTCTTCGAAGGTCCGCCAATTCTGAAAACTCAAGGAGTAGAGCCTTGTTTCGTGCTCTGAACCAATCAGTCAATCTCTTCCTTTTGTTGGCATTCATCTTGGCATTCAGTCCAAGTCTCCTCAGCCAAGAATATGAAGCGTCCAGTTTCCAATCGGGCAACTTCCACCCTCGCTCGGCCTTCGACGGCGACATCGGATCGAGGTGGTCAGCCAACTTCAAAGAAAAAACCGGCTGGATTCAAGTCACTTACGCCACCAAGAAGAAGTTCAAGAGCGTTACGATTAAGAGTGGAATCAGTGATCTTAAGGGTGCGCCGAAGACATTCGACATTCTTTCGGGCGAACCTGGCAAGTTAAAAGTCGTCAAGACGATCACCGGCAACACGGAAGACGACAAGACATTCAAATTCTCATCCAAGCCTGCTCGGGTCTGGCGAATCGATGTCAAAGAACGCATCAACACACGTTGGTCGCCAACTATCAGTGAGATCGTTTTCAATGGCGATGGCAAGGCCGCCAAGACCGACGAAAGAGAATCGGCTGGTGGTGAATCCGGGCCGCAATACACGGCCTGGACTAAGAGTCGTGGTGGGAATTCCCTTGGCGAAGCATTCGATGGAGATGAAAGCAGTCGCTTCGAAGCGAACAAGAGCGGCCCAGGCTGGATTGCAATTAGTTATCCAGAGGAGAAGACCTTCGACGCCGTCATGATGCGACATGTCGGAGAATCGGGGAAAGGCGTCCCCCGCGACTTCACCGTCCAATACAAGAGCGGTAAGCGTTGGAAAGACTTGGGAACGAAGCTGGGCAACTTTACCAACCAACCAAAGTTGCGCTTCAAAGAGATGACCGCCAAGGAGTGGCGGGTCAAGCTCAACAACCTTGTCGATAGTCGCAGTCGCTGGAGCCCGGGAGAAATCAAATTCATCCAACTCGGAGAAGTCGATTTTTTGCCGGAGCCCGATGCTCAATATGACCAAGAGAAAGTCAACAAGGCCATCGATCACGGCATGGAGTGGCTGCGCAAGAAACAAAAATCCAATGGCAACTTCCCGTCCAAATCGGCCAAAGAGTTCCCCATGGGTGTCATGTCTCTCGGCGCCCTGGCGCTTCGTAAGTCTGGGCTCGATCGCAACGATCCCATGATCCAAGATTTCGTGACGCGAATTGCAAAACTCAAATTAGATAAGACCTACAGCGTCGCTCTTTACGCCATGTTCTTGCGCTCTGTGAGCAAAACGAAGTACGCCGACAAGCTTCAAACCTTGGCCGACTGGTTGGCAGAACGACAGGGCCCAGAAGGACTCTGGGGTTACCCAACCGGCCGGGTCGACCTCTCCAACGCGCAGTATGCTCTTCTTGGCCTCAAAGCTGCCGTCGAAGGTGGCGCCAAGGTCGACAAGAAAATCTGGCAGAAATCTTGGGACTGGTTCATCAAGCACCCAGAGAAAAATGGTGGTTACCGCTACGTCCCAAAGAAAAAACTCAAAGAAGACCCGATCACAGGCAGTATGACCGCTGCCGCCCTGGCTTGCTTGAAGATCTGCCAAGGTCAACTCCCGAAAGACAGAGCTCGGGCCCGTGCATCCGTAGAAGTCATGGCAGAGGCCCTTGAATGGTTGGGCGATCACTTCGTCGCAGAAATGAATCCTGGAAGTGGCCGGAGTCATTACTACTACCTCTATGGCGTCGAGCGGGTGGGCTCCTACTACAAGCTCCGCCGTTTAGGAAAGAAGCCCTGGTATGCCAGCGGTGCCAAGCACTTGGTTGAATTCCAGTTTTCCAATGGATCCTGGCACAACAACTTCGAGGACACCTGCTTTGCTCTCTTGTTCCTGAATCGAGCCAGTACTTCGGGCAACTAAACCGACCAACCGCATTCCCGTCGGGGGCAAAAAAACCCTCGGCGGAAATGCCGATTACCACCCAGCTTCATTTCTGACCGAAGCTCCTCGATGGGCGGTTTCTCTCCCTCACATCACCCTAACTTCGCACTCAGTTGTCGTTTACCCACTCCATGCGACATACCCAGGTCACATGCTCCCCAATTGAGGCCCAGAGAGCCGATTTAGAGCGAGTTAAGCGGGTTTTGTGTCCCCATGTCGACCTATGTTGTGGGCGTGTAATAAGAGGGAGCGTGTGCATGTTTCACGTCCGTTGCTTTTCCTGTGAGGGATGGCCTGCGGTTCGTGCCGAAACAAGCCCGCCCAAGCTTGGCTCTAATATAAGTCGAGGTCAACATGAGACTTAGATTCCTTCACTTGGCAGACTTGCACTTAGGTTGCAAGAACTTCTATTTAGCAGAGAAGGCTCGCGAACGAACGGAAGATTTCCGTATCGCGTTCCGAGATGCCGTCGAGTACGCCTTAGATCGAAAAAATAAGATTGATGGCGTCATCTTAGCGGGCAACCTCTTTGAATATCACCGCCCAGATGAAGATCTGTGGAGTTTCACCAAGGGTCTGATTTCCCGTTTATTGGCCAAAGACATCATCGTCGCGGTGGTCCCGGGTAATCACGATAGCTACGCCTACAAGAATTCGGTCTATCGTACCGAACGCATGCCTGGCGTTGAGCTCTTCCTGAACACAGAGCCAGAAGCCCCTCGTGTCCACGAGATTCGCGGCAAGCGGGTCTTCTTGTATGGCATGACCTTTGTACCCGGCCAAACACCGTCACCGGTTCCCCCGATGACGAAGGTCGATGAAAAAGGCATTCATATCGCACTTCTCCACGGCAAGCCGACCAAGTCCGACACTGACGAACAAAATCATGTCTTTGTTCCCGATCGGGACGCCTTGGGAGCTGAGGGCTTTGACTACGTCGCTTTGGGCGGCGTCCGCACCTTCCACGAGGAAAAGATCAACGACACAGTCCTGGTCTATCCTGGCTCATTAGAAGGGCGCGGCTTCGACCCGAGCGAAATCGGCGACAAAGGCCCGGTTGTTATTGAGTTTGATGACCAAGGTGTTCACGTCGAACGTCTTATCCGCAATAGGAAAGTCATCGAGTCTCTCAAGCTTGATCTCCGTCAAGAACGCATCACTGACGCCGCCGCATTGAAAGAAGCCATTGCTTCCTTGAGCGGTGAGAACCGCATTACCCGGGTCACATTGACTGGTACTGCTGAATTCGTCGCCAGCTTGGAAGAAATCCAAGAAGAACTCGACGACATATTCTTCCACCTGGAAATTGTTGACGAATCGCGCCTGATCGACAGTGCCCTCCTACGCAAGATCGAAAGCGAAAATACGATTCGTGGATACTTCGTCCGCAAGTTGGCCGCGCGTATTGAAGCGATCAAAGCCAAGATCGTGAAGAAGGGACAAACCCAGGAACTCATGCGCGAGTTGGCCATTCATGAGAAAGCCATGAAAATGGGTGTTGAGCAATTCGTTGAAGAAGAGGCTCCCGCAGATTCCATCTATTCCATGATCCCTGACTCTGATGAAACAGTCGCGGCGGAAACGATTCGCGAATCGGTCGGAGTCACGGACTTAGAAGAGAAGATCAAGGCCATGCTCGAGCATCGGCGCAAGAAAAGCCAAGACGTTTCAGAACTGAATCACAGCCCCAGTGCCAACGGCAAGAACGGTACAGCTAAGCCTGCTGAGCTGGAAATTGAAATCGAAGGGGAACAAGGATGAGAATAGAGCGCCTCAAAATTGACGGCTTCGGTAGCTTTAACCGCGGCATCGACATCGACTTCAATAATGGCCGACTGAGTCTTGTGATCGGTCGAAATGAAGCCGGTAAGTCAACGATCATGAGTGCCATCTTTGGCATTCTCTTCGGCTTCAAAGACAACAACCTCAAGAATAAGTTCGAGCCATGGGAAGAACACGAGTCTTACTCAGGCGAGGTCGTCGTTCGCAACGAAGCCGGCAACCTCGTGACTTTCCGACGCGACTTCACCGATCACTCGGCTGAAATCCTTGAGTGCAAGGATGAAGAATGGACATCGGTCTTTCTCGGAAGTGCGAACCCTCGTGGTCATTCCGATGATGATATCGAATACTACCAGCGCTTAGAAGACGCCGTCGGCTTCCAAGACGAGGCGGTCTTCCGTGGCACCGTCTTCGTTGGCCAAAGTGCCCTCCAAACTTCCATCACCGACCAGATCCGTAAGCTCGTTTCGGGTTCAACAAGCACCGACTTCAAAGGTGTGTTGCATGATCTCCACGCCAAGTTTTCAGAACTGACCATGGAAAATCCATGGGGCCAGAAATCAAAAGCCAAACCGCGCAAGCTCGAGAAGCTCAAAAATGGTGTTGAGGCGAACGTCGCACGTTTGGAAGAAGCACGCGACAAGTTCCTCCAAACCATGACACTTGAGCAAGAAGTCAAGAAGCTGGCGGAGAAGCAAGCTGACAACAAGAGCCAACTCGACGGCGATCGTGCGACGCTCACGCATTTTGAACGCTTCTGTAAGTTGGTGAAAGACAGGGATGCTTCGACGACTCGATTCTCAGAATCTGACAAGCGGCGCGCCACCTACCTTGAGATGAAGAACCGGGTCATCTCGATCGATAAGAAAATCAAGAGTGACCTCGCTCACTACACAAAAGTGGGCGACGAATTCCCGGAATTGGTCACCAGGCTCAAATCCGAAACAGGTGAATTGGAATCGACGGAACAACTCTTGGCGCGTGATCAAGACATCCTTCATCACCTGAAACCGCAACCTAATAACAAGCTCGGAGCAATCCTCGGATTGGGCGGTATTGTGGTTGGCGCTCTTGCAATGCAAAGCCTCGGCCCAGTCGTTGGTGGAGTCTTGATGGCCATCGGTGGCGCCGGCTTGTTCTTTGGTGGACGTATGCTCGGCACCGGCTTCCGCGAGCGCAAGGAAGAGCTTGAGAATGCTATCAAGGAAAAATCTGGTCAAGTTCGAAGGCGACGCTCCAGTATTGAAGAACTAATCGGCCAAAGCCAAGGAGTTTTGGGGCTGGATGATCCTGACCAAATCCTTGGGCGTTACCGCCAATTCAAGCGCCTTATGGAAGAAAGGCGCGAGCGTATTTCTGGCATGAAGGTACTGGGCGATTGGGGCGAGATTGACTCGACATACCAGAAAACAGCAGAAGAGAACCTTCGCTGTAACGGGCTGATGGAACTGATCCTCGAGGATGCACCTTTCCTTAGTGCTTTGGCCGACGACAAGATGGCCATTGCCAGTAACATGGAAGAGCTCAAGCGCCGGATCGAATACTTGGCCGAAGAAATCGAAGTCACCCGTGAAGTACTCACGGACGCTAAGATTAACTTGGCCCAGGCCGGCGCTGACGTTGACTATGATCTTCCCGCATTGGAAGAGACGGTTACCGTTGAAAGCCGACAGGTGAAGAAACTCGAAGTTGAACGAGATGCACTGCGAATCGTCATCGATACCCTCGATGAATGCGTCACAGAATTCCAAGAAGGCGACCTCACGAAACTTTCGGAAGAAGTTTCAGGTATCTTCCGAGGAATCACGAGCAATCGGTACACACGGGTGACGCTGTCGCCGAATATGGAACCTATGCTTACCAAGTATGACAACACCCATATTCAGCCAACGGATCTTTCGCAGGGAACGCAGGACCAATTGTATTTCGCCATGCGAGTTGCCATTGCGAGACACCTTTCCAAGCATGTCTCATTGCCCTTCTTCCTTGATGATCCATTCGTCAACTTCGATCAAGAACGCCTCGACGTCACCAAGGAGATGCTCGACGCCCTTGATGATCACCAGATCGTGTTAGTGACCTGTGACCGAGACTACGAATCTTGGTCAGAGAAGATCTTGGATCTTGACACAGCCCGCGCTGAATCCATGGCAAACCCAAATGCGACTTTGACTTTGAGTGCCAATGCTTAGTGCTTAGAAGCTGCCCATACAAAAAGTCCGGCCCATTCATGGGTCGGACTTTTTTTGTGGCCAATCATAAACTTCGTCGCGGCCCGAGTAGATCAGCGCTGCTGAGAAGTTAAAGACGGAAACTTAACGTGGCCCATAGCCGTCAGCTTCGCCCCGATCAATCAATCGACGAAATTGGGACTGACTGCGCAAGAATTGATGCCGGGTCCGTTCGTGAATCTCAATTGGAGCAAAAGCTGGATCTGGCGGTGTCGTTGGCTGTGAATAGAGATCGAAAATCGCATCGACGTGGGCTTCAAATCGTGGGAGCGACTTGGGGATGGATGCCTTCAGAGATTCGTAGAGGGCAGGATCATCGACCAGCGCTCCCAGTGCGCAGGCAAGGCTGCCAACGTCATTCGGAGTAAACAGACGCCCTGCTGCTCCAGAACGCTCCTTGAGTGCCCCCAAATCTGGGACAACCACAGGAATCCCAAGCTCAAACGCTTCATCCAAGACGAGTCCGTAGGTCTCGATACATCGGCTTGGGAATACGGCAGCATTGATGTTGGCCGCAGCAATTTGGTTGTGTTCAAAACGACCGTGAAAAATGACATTGAGACCCTTAGCCGCTTCCCTCAAGGCCGTTTCTCTTTCTGGTAAATCGCAAACACCGAAGATATGCAACTCGATCTTTACCCCATCATCGGGGCGATTATTGGCGAGTTCGGCAAAAGCATCCACCAAGAGTTCGACACCTTTGCGTTGGGCTATGCTGCCCCAGAATGCAAAGCGGAAGACGTCGTCTGACTTCACCTCTTGGCTTGCCAACTCACCGAAGATTGGCTCATGCCCGAATGGAAGTACGTGGAATCGATCGGCCAAGGCCTCGGCATTGAGACCGTCTAAGACGATGGACTTCACAGACTCTGTTGCACAAACAACAGCATGTGCGCCGGCGAGTTCACTGCGACTGCTCTTGGCGAAAAGCTCGAGAGCTATGCTCGTTTCTTCATCCGACATCCATGGCCACCGTGGAGCGCAGTGAAGACAATTAGCTGTGTTCAATTCCTCAAAACAAGAGTCCTCGTCGGGACGCATGCGAAATCCACGTGGGCAGCTTGTCGCGAGGTCATGAAGAGTCAGGACAAGTTTCATTCCGGCATCGGTAATTCGACGGCCAAGATCTTGGCTGAGCCGAATCCAATGGTGCATATGAACCACGTCTGGCTTCAATTCTTGCAACTTGGCGACAATGAGATCGGCCATCTGAGGGCAGTACATCCGGTCCCACGCATCGAAGAAGAGGTCTTGACGATGGACACGGAAGACGTCGATGCCATCAAGCACTTCAGCTTCCCCGCCAACCGACTCCCAAGGTATGAGACTTCCAGCAATGATCACCACTTGATGGCCACGCTTCTTTTGGGCCTGAGCGAGAGCTAAGGCATGGGACTCGACTCCCCCATGGGTTTCTGGAGGCAATTGATGAGTGATGTGAACAATCATTTTTGCGCAAGTAACTCCGGTCATCTTGTACTTATCGTCATGTTAACCGATCACATGCTTCCTGTTGTCCGGGGAGTTTAGTTTCTTCTCGATGATCTTCGGGTCATAGGGCTTTATGGCACATCATAGCCTACGCCGTCAGACTGAAGAATTTTCGGCGGACAAGGTGACGCGCGATCAGATTCCATGGGTAGACCAGAAGCCCTATGGCAGTAGACATAAAAAAAGGAAGACGAGATCAATCTCGTCTTCCTATTTTGCTCATGTCTTCGTTCAGCACTGCTTTTGCCGTTCGAAGTGTTCTGCTCACTTCTTGCTCGATCAACGAAGCGCAAGGTTTGTACCCTTCCTTGCCAACTCGTGTTCGCCACACCTCTATAGTGGAGTTATTGGCAAAAAACGGCGCAGAAATGGGACATATCTGTGATTTGTCGTAAAAAATAATCGGGCTATCAGTCCTTAAGGACTGAAAATTGATCGTCTAAGCCATGATTCTCAAAAAGATGCCGTATCTCTTTGTTACTGGGCAGCTTAAGACAGCGAGCAAATTCTTCCTTCTTGCCATCCGAACCTAACATGGATGATATCTCTTCGGTCGCGTGAGCGATATCTCCATCCTGATCTCTCAGCATGTAAAAGTACATCAGGCCGAAACGACAACTGAATGTGTCGATGCCGGTCTCTTCTGCCAACGCCCGGGAACGAATCGCAAGCTTGATGGCTTCGTCAATTTTCGAGTTCATGCAGCAGATGTAGGAAAGGTTGTTCATGGCGTGAACTTGAACCGTCCTGAGGTAGAGGTCGACACCTCTCATGGCGATCACGTCGCGAAAACAAACTTCTGCCTGCTCGGTCTGCTCCTCAGAGAGATAAAGAATCCCTTTGAGATTACGGCAATCGGCTGACCAACGGCCCTTAAGATCGATGCCCTTTTGAAGTAAATCGAGAACAAGGTCGAATTCAGCGGTGGAGCGTTTCATTTCATCGAGCAAATTGTCCATGCTCTCACCACGAACTTGATCGTGGCCAGCATAGTCTTGGACATCGGCAACGATTTCGTCACCTTCGTCGATGTAGTGATCGGCGGCTTCGGGTTCTTCGAGAAAACGGATGTTTTCATGATCCTGCTGTTTCTCAGCTGGACCTTCCTTCACCAAAGCCTTGCAGAGATTGTAGATATTCTCTGTCAACTCATCGAGAGTCTCATCAAGGTACTCGGATTCGGGAACATCGATGAGGCGGAAGAACTCAGCCACACGATCGTGGCATTCTGGATTCGCCTTGATGTAATCAGAGATTGCATCTGCGTCGAGGGTGCCCTCGCCGCTCTGGAAGCGTAACAGATGATCGTCAATTGAGAATGAACCGTCGCCAGGCATGATACTTTAGAGAGTCGTCTCAGATGCAAAATTAGAGTCGCCATCGTTATGACCGAGGACGCGATTATTATTGAGCACAAACCGTAATGCAACTTCCCAGCGTTGCACAATTTTGCCCAGCCCAAGGCCTGCATTATCCTTGATACGAAGATCTCGCTCTTGAATGATTTTGTTCAACAAGTTGAGCATGCGCCTGACCATTCCGGACGGCAACTTGCCTTGGAAGATTTCGTCGCACGCCCCGGACAAGAGTCCGTGAAGCGCTCTTAGATATTGTCTCTTTACAGTCTTTTCAGTTGTCTCTAATTTCAGTGCGATCTCAGACCAACTACCTGTCTTATCGTGTTCCGAGTCGAGTTCATTCATGAACTCAGCTAATTGCTCATCGAAACTCGCAAATGCAGTTCGGCTCTCATCACGCATCATTGGATGACGCATGAGATAGACTCTCTGTTGTGTTTTAGTCAGCCTATCAAGGAACACGCGCAGCATGATAGCGACACGGTCTTCGAAGTTGGTTATTTCAGCATCACGATCGACAGTACCGGACATCGGAAGCGCATCGGACATTTTGCCGCCGCTTTGGCTTTCGATCGCGTCAAGGCTCACAGAGCTGTCGCAGGCATCGTCATTTTCTCGAAGACCAGCCCAATAGCATTTCTTCAACGTATTCAGATAGTCGTTGACGAGGCAGAAGTTCTTGCCGTCATCAAGCTTTTCTTGACCACGAGCGACAAGAGCCTTCAAACCCTTGCGATTAGTGTACTCCATCAACAATTCAGAATGAGCTGTTGTGTAGCCCATGGACTGACGATTGTGGAAACGCTCAATGTTGCTGATGCCGTAGAAGTAGAGTCCGGTGCGGACAAATTCGATCACTGCCTTGCTCAGGTAATTAGCGCGCACCATGGCTTCGCCAACGAAATTCAAGAGATAGGCTTCTAAGAGGAACTCATCGCGGTGAAGAGCTTCTTTTGCTGACAGTACTTCCAGGAAAATAATTGCCTTGGGCCTAGTTCCGTCGGGAGTTTCTTCGTTCATGACCACAGATTCGACTTCGCGCAGCAGCTCGCCAAACTGATACACGAGGCGTTTCCGCTCTCGTGGAACAGTGGCGCTGGCAAGCAGCGAACTCATCTGTAGGTCAATCTCACGAATCATCAGAATCTCCACCGTCTCACAGCCAAAGCAAACTTAGTTTGCGGTAAACACTCCAGCCGGCCCTGCCGACAAACGCATGCCCAAGGAAGGGGCGGCACTGTACAGAGTACCCGACGAAGTAAACGCTGATGTCGTCGTTCCCAATCCGCTATCGGAAACGTAGAGGTGAGAATCGCCTTCGTAGTAGTAGCGAAACGACATGGCCGAGTTTGGATTTAGATACTCGGACGAAGCGAAGGCTTCCTCTGTTAGCTCTTTCTCAACGTAGCCATAGACGGCGTCGGCGTCGTCTAAGTTATTAAAGTGACGACGTTGGAGAGTCCAGAAGTGGCTTTGGTGAACGTTGCCAACTGCATCGATAGAGAATGCAGTGAGGCGGTAGTCTGCGTCGACCGTCGAAGCAGGCATTGGAATCTCGACACGTGTGTAACCGTCGAGGTTCGGATAAACCGGAATGTAGGAAACGGAGAAGCTTGAACCAGGTTGAATCAATGCCTGAACTTCAATGAAGTTGCGCGAGAGAGGCGGCGCATTCTTCATCTCTAAAATCATGACGCCCCGTACATGGTCGAGACGAGTCTCGATACGGTAGTCATTCATCGTCTGGCTGAGCAGGAACGAAGGATTCGCCTGAGTCGAACCAAAGTTGGCAACAAGTGCCGCCGCTATTAAAGCGAAGGCCACGGTAAGCATCAGTAGCTTTGCACGCATCGTCTATCTCACAACATGCAGAAAGGTGCATCGATGGGTCTTATGAGGAAGAGTTACACCTCGTCCGTCGACCCCAAGTCGATTCACTCGAAGGATTAATCCTAAACGAATGAGCTCGCTCTGGGAATCTTCTCATGTTTTGTTGGGAGACTTTGTTCGGATCGACAATGACGGCCTAAGATTATTCTCAGAAACGACTTATGAACAAGAGGGGGATAATGAAGGCGGCAGCCCCTGCGCTGGATGACGTAGAAATGTCCAAGTCGTGACCAAAACGCATCAAAATGAAGGTCAAGAGACCTGAGACCAGCGCTGCCACGGCCAGAGTTTTGCGTCCGCCACCGGCTTGGGACTCATCACCAAACCAACGGCCGCTAGCTTGAGAGATAAGTCGGTTGCCCAATATCCCAACAATGTTGATGCGCTCCCCCACTCGATCAAAGGACCGCATCATTACATCCAGCTCGCGACCCATCTTCGTTTGGATGTCCTCAGGGAGCTCGACGTCGATCTCCATTTCGGCGAACCGCTCTTGGAATTCTTCGTCGAGGACCTCGGAGTCTTGGTTATAGGAATTCTGTAGGTCCTCCCACTGATCTCCAAGGTTCTCGATGTGCTCCAGGGTGCTTTGCAACTCCTTGGTGCGTTCTTCTGTGAAGCCCTTCTCGGCGAGGGAGGCGAGGTGCTTCTCTTGGCGATCCAGTTCCTTAGCCATCGCTTTCAAGCGCTTGCGATAGCTCGATAAGATTTCGACATGACGTTCAAAGTACTCGTGGCTGAGTTGCGCCGATTCTCGAGATTCAAACTCGTCGAGGTATCCCGCAGTCGTGTCAATTTCTTCAGGCTGAATCTGAAGAGTCTGAGGCACTGGCTTGGCTGCTTTGGGCTGATTAGGCTGACTGGGCGCATCCCCCCCCCCCTTGGCCAAAGGAGTACCGCAGGACTCGCAAAACTTCGCTTTTCGAGTAACGGATTCACCGCAGTTGCCACAGAATTTCTTTGCCACGCGCTTATTCCACCCAGTTTGTGCCATCTGGTCCAAATTCCTTTTTCCAGATCGGCACGGTTTTCTTCATTTCATCGATGAGCATCTGGGCGCAAGCAAAACCCTCTACGCGATGCGGTGAAGCGACTACAACACCCAGACTTGCTTCACCCACTTTCAGTATGCCAATACGATGGACCACAGCGACGTGTTCTACGTCGTGCTTTATCATCGACTGCCGCGCGACATTTGCAAGCTCTTTGGCAGCCATTTCTTCGTAACAAGTGTAATCGATCTCCTCGACGGCATGGCCATCTGCGTGATCGCGGACGACGCCAAGGAAAGTCAGCACAGCGCCACAGTCAGGCTTGGTGAGTTGAGCAGTCAACTCACGCATGTCGATTTCGTCAGTGGTAACTTGAATGATTGGTTCGAATGATTTGTCCACAGGACTATCCTCCACTCACTGGGGGCAAGAATGCGACTTCGTCACCGTCCTTCAGGACTTCATCGTCGTCGACGTATTCGGTATTGACCGCAACCAAGCAGGACATCAGCCGAGCTTCAATTTCCGGAGCATTGGCCGCCACCAAACAGCGAAGCTGGTTGACGTTGACCCCATCAGCAACATCAGCCGGTAGCTGAACCTCGCTCATGTCTTCGGAGAAGCGGCCTAAGAAGCGATATTTGATTTTCATGGCCCATGTTAATGCTCCTGCCTCAGCGCTTCAATTAGGACGCGGGAAGAGCAGCAGCAGTCTTTGGTAGAAACCGCTATTATGGGCCAAAGTCCAATTCCGCCTTGCCCCTGGAAACAACATGAACGAGAGAATCCCAAAACCTCTGAAGTTGGCACAATTGCCGACGCCCATCGAATTCTTGGAAAAACCGAGCCAGCGACTTGGCGTTCAAGTCTATGTCAAGCGGGACGACCTCACGGGTGGCGTCACCGGCGGGAACAAGGTTCGAAAACTCGAGTATTCGTTAGCTAAAGCGGTGCAGGAAAAAGCAGACGTCATCATTAGCTGCGGTGCCACCCAAACGAATCACGGTCGAGCCCTGGCGGCTTTATGCAATGAGCTAAGCCTCGGATGTCGCTTGTTCCTCTTAGGA
>JBLINQ010000098.1:0-19559 GCA_047639315.1 Planctomycetota bacterium | reverse complement strand
AGTTCCTTGCCAAAAATCCGAAACACCCAGGCATCCTCCAAGGTGCTATTCAGATCCACATGGAACATGGCAACAAGAAACGCGCCCTCCCCTATGCCAAGAGACTCTTAGAGCTCTTTCCGAACGAAGAACGGTTGAAAGATCTAATTCGCACATTGGAATAGTGCAGGTGGATCAAGCCGCAGAAATGAGCGTCGAACTCCATTAGTCGGCTTTGTCGCTGCCGGCTGTTCGTAAGTAGGCAAACCAATAAACGCCGGCGACCATCAAGGACCCACC
This sequence comes from Planctomycetota bacterium, assembly GCA_047639315.1. Classification (GTDB taxonomy): domain Bacteria; phylum Planctomycetota; family DRQF01; genus S139-23. The sequence continues at coordinate 19,280 of JBLINQ010000098.1, read as the reverse complement.
AACAATGTTGCCCAGACTCACCACCAGAAGGTTCTGGATGCATCCGGAGGTTGAGATAATCCCCTCATGATCCAGAGCCATGCCCATAGGCAAGAAGAACCAGTTCGCGATCGAGTGCTCTAAACCGAGTGTGACAAAAGCCGCGATTGGGAAAAGTATCGCAATAATTTTGTCAGTGACGCTGCGGCACCCCATGGCCAACCAAATGGCCAAGCAGACCAGAGTGTTGCACAAAACCCCCCTTGCGAATGCCTGGCCTGTGGTCAATGTGACTTTGCCTGCGGCAATTTTGACAGCGGTCGATTCGATTTCGCCGCCACCCAGGCTTGGAATGTCGGCCCAGAGGACAAAGAAAAGAGTTCCCAAGCAACCGAGGACATTGCCGAAATAGACAATGATCCAGTTGCGCATCACGTCGCGAAAACTAATGAGACCACTTGCCCATGCCATGGCGAGGAGATTGTTGCCGGTGAAAAGTTCAGCACCCGCGACCACCACAAGAATGAGTCCAAGTGCGAAGCAGACGCCTCCTAAGAGCCGCGTCACGCCGACTCCCAAACCGCTCTGGGTCACAACGACGATATAGAAAATGGCTCCCAGAGAAATGAAGGCCCCCGCGAGCACTGCCAAGACCAGCAAGGTCATCGTGTTCTCTTGGGCCTTGGCGACTCCTGCCCCTTCAACACGGCGGGCAATTTCTCGAGGCGAAAATGCGTCTCCGTTGTGAGATTCTGTGTGCACTGATTTCCCCTATGGTTGCAAGCTCCAAGAGTTCGTCTGTCAATCGTAGATAAATAACAGGGCTTTCGCCAATACGTAACAGGTAGAGCGAGAATACCTTGTCACACGATCGGTAAGGCTGGGACCTACACTTGCGGGTCAAATCTGGTACAAACGCACATGTCAGAAAGTGACGGCACCGAGAGTTACGCTTGGGGTAGCGCTCAATCTTACGGAGAACATCATGCGGAACTCGTCTCTTTTCATATCGCTCCTGGTCGTGATGACTTCGGTTTGCGCTTTCGGTCAATCCGACGAAATGGCCGGCTACTTGGGTGTTCCCAACGAGAAAGTACCCATTGAGTTTGATGCTGGTTTCTCACTGTATGTCGCCGCCTGGCCACTCTTAGACAAATATCCTGGCAATCGGTTTCAGACCGGGCTCTTTGGCACTTGGATGCATGCTCAAGATCCAAAACCGAAGCCGAAGGAGAAGAACTACTCAGATATTGAGGGCGGCTTGGGTTGGTGGCGCGATACACGCTTCGCCACCGAGACGCCGAAGTTCATTATGGGTGGAGTGGCTCTAAACTTCAGTGCCTGGGCCAATGGCCCAGGAGCCGGCAAAGGCCGCGACTGGAACAAGCCCCAAGGCAAGTACGCCGTGGCCCAGCTGAGCCCGTGGATTGTATGGCCGCCAGATGGCCTCAACCTCAAACAAGGTACTTCCGGTGAGCTCTTCGGCTATGGCTATCTCCCCCTCCCTCTGACCGAGCCTAAGGCAACCACTTATGGCAAGAAGGTGCCAACCGGCAATCAATGTTGGACCCTCTTCTTCAACACCGCGAATTTCAAAGGCCCGGTGGCGTTCTTTGTTCCGTCCTTCTTTTCACGATCGACAAGTGAACGGCCCGACTTATTCGGCAAGCTCCTCGATACCTGGAAAGCGAATCCAAATCGAAGCCTCCAGATGGAGACCCAGTATATTCCGAGCGTGACCGGGACGACGAAGTCAGGAAAGATCTACGCCCGGGTGGCGAAGACCTACTTCCCGGCCAATGCTCAAGGCCAATCCGTCTTGGTGCACCGAATCACGTCATACAAGAAATCTGCTCTTTGGGATGATGTGATGGCTTGGTTTAAGGGCGGCGAGCCAGCCGATGGCAAAGTCAAATCAACGGCGTCTCATCTCCACAAGTTTACCGGCAAGGGTTGGTCATCGTGGAATATCAAGAGTCCCTCGCTTCCCGACCAAAAGAAACCACCTGTCGATTGGAGTCGCTTTGCAACCCCATTTGCCCTCGACCCTCATACCTTTGCTTATCGGTGGGATCCTAAGGTCGTTGATCACAAGAAAGCCAAATCGCGAGGCTTGGTCACGCTCCCGCAGTACTACCGGTTCGAGAAAGACCAAGGAAAATCACGCTGGGTGCCCAAGCTTGGTCGGGAAATACCAATCAAGAGGAAACTCGATCGCAAGCAGCTAGAAGATAAGAAGCAGAAGAAGCCCGATCCCTATGTGACGCCAAAAGATGGCACCTGGGCCAAACCAGGCCCTGTCGCAGGACCGTTTAAGGCCTACCCTGGTGACGGCAGTGTGGTCACCTATTCCTGGTATCGCTTCGCCGACCAACCAGCCCTGCTCAATGCCGACCTCAGCAAAGAGGAACGCGAGGCCATGCAAATACGGGTCGAAAAGATTCACCGCCTATGGACCCGCGAACGCGAGTATCTATCACCGCCAACACGAGGTAGCCTCGCCGCCCTCGACTCAGCTCTCGTCGTCACCCCACCCAAAGGATTCGAAATCGGCTACGTCCCGATCGTGACGCGGCAAGCGGCCAAAAAGTAGATTCAAAAAGGAAGGCTCATCCACGCCGGCTCATCACGATGATCGAACACGAGGTGCGATTTGCCAAATCGCGGGTGAACGAACCAAATAGTTTCTGTTTACTACCCAAGCGTTGGACACCCACAATGACGAGATCTGACGCATCGGCTCGCGCGGCAATCGCTACCTTGGGATTGTTGTCGGTGATCACTTCAACGTTACATGGCAGTTGAATTTGATCGTCGGCAAGCTCTACGAGATCGCGTCGGGCACGACGTAGATTCTCTTTGCTCGTGTTCTCCGGCATGACTCGCAAGAAAGTAACTTCGCGCTTCCCAGTTCGCAGTAAGCTGCCCAACAACAGGGCCAGCAGATGTTCGTGCCCACCGCGGCCGGCGACAGGAATGAGGATTCGCTCAGCTGTTTGAAGTTGCCATTGAGGACTAGCTCGAAGAACCACGACATTGGCATTAAGAGCGGAGAGCAGCGACTCAATGCGCAGGCCATGACTATCTTCAGTGAATTCGCTGAGGCCAAGCAATACTGTCTCGCAGCGATGAAGCCTTGCCACCCGCGCAATCTCTTCCATAGGGCGCGCGGCCACGGTTGTGAGCGCTTCAATCCGAATGCCTGTTCGTATCGATGCCTCTAACATTTCCCGAAGCACGGCTTGGGAGCGCTCAAGGGGTGCCGGATCGTCAGAAGGACTCCAATCGCTCGGTACCTCGACCACGGTTTGCGTCACCACCCCTCCAATGTCGCCAGGCACCATGGCATTGGCCAGCCTGATCATGGCTTCGGTATTCTTCGGATTGGCAATGGGAACAAGCACCAAGGGGACTTTTCCGCGAAGCGCGATCAACTCCGGGTCAGCTGCTGTGCTCGAGGCGTCTTTCACTCGCGCTTGCTGAGCGAAGAGACTTAGGAACAAAATACAGCCCACACCAAGCCAGACCACTGCGATCAAGCCGGCAGACGGCACGCTGATACCCTGAAAAAGCGCCAGCCCAAGGCACGCCAAGCCACCGACAACAGGCACAAGTGGATAGAATGGTGCTCGAAACGGCGGTGGCCGATTTGGGCTGCGTTTGCGAACAAGGATCGAGATCCAATGAGCAAGCGCAAAAGTGATCAAGAAAATGAGGCTCGAGGCAGCTCCCGCAGTTGCGACATCTGGCAAGACGATGATGGTGGCGCAAACAACAGAGGCCGTGACTATGATGCTGACGGCGGGCGTGCCACTCCTGGCGCTGATCGAACTCAACAATTTCGGCAAAGTTCGATCACGGGCCATCGACAAAGAAATCCGAGAAGCAGCATAGAGGTTGGCCTGCAACGCTGAAAACATCGATAGCACGGCCGCAATGATCACCAACCAATATCCGAACGACCCGAGGAAATTCCTCGCGGCAATCGCGACAATTCCTTCCGGATCATTAGCGGCTGCCTCGGCAATACTCTGACCGGGCTGTGCCCCTGTTTCTGAAATGACATAGAGCAGAGGTAGATAGATGATCAGTGCAATCGCCAAAGAAATGAGCATCGCACGGGGGATGTTCTTCTGCGGATCACGCACCTCTCCGCCAACAGCGGCAATAAGATCGAAACCTTGCAAGGCAATGAATGAGAACCCCATTGCCTGGATAAGGCCGCCAAAGCCATTGTGGAAGAAAGGGATGGAAGATGCATTCGCGGCTTCAGATTCAGGCCCGGAGATTGCCCAAAACCCGCCCAATATCAAAACACAGAAAACCACAATCTTGACGATGTTCGGCCAGTGCCCACCGCCACTCGCTTTACGCACCATGCCTGTCGCGAGTGTTCCTGTCACCAGAACAGCCACAACGCTCACCACTCGAAAATTGGTCAACCAGTGAATTCGGCTACCGAAGATCTCGGCAATAAGGTCGCTCACCATCAAGGTCGCGAAATGGGCGAACCCAATAGCGTACAAGACAGCCGCTACAATCGACGCGAACCACACGACCCAACCGACGGCAAATGCAGCTTCAACCGAGAGCACTTTCTTGGAGAAGGTGTAGGTGCCCCCCGACTCCGGAAATTTCGATGCCATCTCGGCAAAACTGAGAGCGGTCAGAATCGCGATGATGCCATTGAGTCCAAAGGCAATAATGGCGCCGGAGCCTGAAGTTGCGAAAGCCACGCCAGCGAGGGCCAGGATTCCGCCACCAACAATGGCGCCAACCCCTATGCTGGTCGCACCCAGCAAGCCTATTTTGCGTTCTGAATTCAATGTTGCCTCGGGTTGGGGGCACTGGAGTCAAGCTCAAATGCCACATGCATCACCAAGCCGTCAATCAGAACAGCTCCAGGTGCCGTCTCTAAGATAACGTTCATGGAGGTCACTTTGGGCGGTGAAAATCGAAAGAGAAGATCGCACCAAAACCACATTGTAGTAGCGGTTTGAGCCCAAAAAAGTTGCGGCCGATTATTCGTGAGCTATTCTGGCTGCACGAAACGACTCGACCTTGTTATTTTGGTACAGCACTATTGCGCCAAAAGCACTTGAACGGAGACCCAGTCATGAATTCACCAGAAGTCTATCCCATCGGAACTCCGGGCAAAAAATGGGGAAATAGCGAGAAGGAAGCCTGGTTCAAAGCCCAGTCGATCAAACGGCTTTATGCCGAGGAGGTCGTCGCCAAGATAGAGGCTCTAAAGACCGTCTTTCAGGTTGACTGCTACGGCGCACTATCGCTCGACGCTGAACGGTACCCACTCTACGCTCTGAAGTCGCGCAACTGGAACCCCGACTTACCTTCCATTTTCATCACTGGCGGCGTTCACGGCTATGAAACGAGCGGTGTTCAGGGTGCAATTCGATTTCTCGAAACGAAGGCACAAGATCTCGCTGACAAATTCAATTTCCTCGTGATGCCATGTGTCAGTCCGTGGGGCTATGAAACAATCAACCGCTGGAACCCAAATGCGGACGATCCGAATCGCTCTTTCCGAGCCAATAGTCCTTCCGAGGAAGCAGCCGCTGTCATTCGTTACTTAGAAACGACATCGGTCGAGTTCTTGGCCCACTTTGACCTGCACGAAACAACGGATACCGACAACACCGAATTTAGGCCGGCCCTCGCCGCCCGCGATGCTGTCACCCACGACAATTGGGATATCCCTGACGGCTTCTACACTGTTGGCAACGCCTCCAGGCCGGTCTTCGATTTCCAAACATCGATCATCAAGTCGGTCGAGCAAGTCACGCATATCGCCCCTCCCACCGACGACAAGATCATCGGTGAGCCGTTAGAGCAATGGGGCGTCATCAACTACGACGCCGCGCCCCTTGGCCTTTGTATGGGCGTGACCGATAGTGAGCACGTCACAACGACTGAGGTTTATCCCGATAGCCCTAAAGCCAGCGATGAAATCTGCATCAACGCTCAGGTGGCAGCTGTTATGGGTGGCCTGAACTACTTAAGCCAGAGGTAAGAAGCGGTTCAAGCCGGTGTGACAATGCACCCTTCTTGTTGAAGGATTGTGTCGGAAGCATTGCGATCGTGGGCCTGCCAGATATTCTCTCGCCATGCGATCGCCGCCACCAAACACAAGAAGGCATCAGCGCCATCGGGGTCGTCATCGCCGGTCCGATACTCTTCGCAAAATTGCCTGATGTTCTCGTCTTCTGTGACACGGATGCCCCGTTCCCGAAGGTAAGTCCTCGCAGCATTCATCGCTCCCAAAGGATCTTTCTTGTAGTTGCCACCGAAACCAACTGAGCGTGCAATTTGCCCCGGATAAGTTTCGAATAAGGTGCGTGGCTCGTTTGCCGCGCTCGGGGATAGGGGCAGAAGCATAAGGTTCGATCCGGCTGCCTCCACGTGATGAAGAAGCGCTGCCCCCACGACAGTCATATTGAAGAGGCATTGAAAAAGATGCTTGAGCGGTGGCTGCGCGTTGGTGGCAGCGTCGGTCTCTCGAAGCGACCAGTGATTCTTGTCACGCCAGTGCACCAATGATCCGAGCTTAAGCTGGGCGCTCGCATTCTCAGTGGCAAAGCCGAGTTCAAGTTGGTTCGCCACAAAGTGACTCCAAGCCGAACGGGTTTGGAACGCATGGCCATGCCCCACCATCTCGGCAAACCTCTTGCTCTGCAAAAGGCTGAGCGGAATCGAAAAAGGGAAATCGAGGCCCGTTGCGACTAAGGGCGGATCGCTGATGAGGGTGTCCCTCAGGTCGGTGATGGTCCAGCCTCTCCTTCGAGCATACCACCCGACTCGGCCCGCTGACTTCGTCAGGCGCTCGTTGCGGCCACCGGGCTCGATCTCATAGCGCCCTGCCCCGACTCTCGTAGCTTCGATCAGAATGATCTTCTTGGCCTGATCACCTGCCCGTACAGGAACGCCCATGTCGCAACCAGCAACGTGCTCCACAGTCATTCCTCTTCTGCTCCTCATTGACCCAATCGGTTAGTTCAGCGTGTCACTCGTAGTGAGGTTCTCACACACTCACAGTAGCTCACGTCTCTACAAGAGAACAACACGGACCCAGAATCGACCTCTGATAGCTCTTGCCGCTGTGTTTTTGCCATTGGGCCTCGCTAAGGGCCGATCTAAACTATCGACAGAAATGGCCGGGTTTTGACAAGACAGAGATGCATCTCTATCGTCACGAGAAGGATCGAGAATTATTGTTCAAAGCTGGTCACCCGGGGGTCTGCGATATCCCTGGGATCACTCATGCTGTCAATACTCCCTGACCACGGTTGTTGTTCCGCTGCTAGCGCCTTGGAGTGCCCTTATGAGGTCATCACCTCTTAGATCTCTCTGTCTATCGATAACTTTGACGCTCGTCCTCGCAGTGGTCGCTGAAGCTCAATTCGCCAAGAGCCACACGTTCTGGGGCCGCCAATTTAGTGGAGCCCAGTCGTTTGGCGAATGCGTTCGCGGGGCTGGCGACCTTAATGCCGATGGTTTTGATGACATTGTCGTTGGCGCACCGAGCGACCACAAGAATGGACAATATTCAGGAACCGTCCAGGTGTTCTCAGGCATCACTGGTGCCGAACTATTCGAGGCCAATGGTAACGCCCCTTTTGACTACTTCGGCGATTCGGTCAGCGGCGCTGGCGATGTCAACAATGATGGTTTTGCCGACATCGTCGTTGGCTCTCCCGGATACCCATTCAAGGTCGGACGGGCCGACATCTATTCTGGTTTCGACGGTTCAACTCTCTATACCTTCTTGGGCGGATCAGCCGACTTCACTTTTGGGTCCGAAGTTTGTTCCTTGGGCGACATCAATAACGACGGATTCGATGACGTTGTGATCGGCGCTCTTCAGTCTGGCACAGTTCGTGTGTTCTCAGGATTCGATGGTTCTGTGCTCCATACTTTTCTTGGCATCCATACGAATGACAATTTCGGAAGAAGTATTGATAACGCCGGTGACGTGGATGGTGATGGGACGAACGACCTTGTGGTCGGGACTCCGCACGCCAATCAGTTTACCGGAGCCGTCCTGATCTTCTCTGGCGCGACCGGTGCAATCCTTCACACTTTCCATGGCAACAACACCAACGATGACTTCGGAACTTCCGTAAGCACTGCTGGCGATCTCAATGACGACGGCTTCGCCGATGTCCTCGTCGGGGCTCCTGGCGAAAGCAACGGGTTTAGCTCAAATGGCCTTGCCTATGCCTTCTCAGGGTTTGACGGCAGCATGCTGTTCCAACTTGATGGCAATCTTGTGGGATTCAGTTTTGGTGCAGCTATTTCTGGGGGTAGCGACCTTGATGGCGATGGCTTTGAGGACATGATCGTCGGCGCTCCGGATGACAACCAACACGGTGGTCAATCAGGAAGCGCGGTCATCTTCTCTGGAGAGAACGGCCAGATCATTCATAAGTTCTTCGGCGACTCAGTGAAAGACTTTCTTGGTTACTCCTTGGACTTTGTCGGTGACACCAACAGTGATGGTTTTCCCGATATTGTCATCGGTGCATACGGCGATGATCTGAATTCCACCAACTCCATCCATTCTGCGGTTGCAGGCATTGGCGCTGCGCGCGTCTACTTGGGTCGTTTGGTCCCGGTCTCAAGTTACGAATCGAACGTTGGCAGCACGACGCTATCCTTAGGATGGACCAACACTCAAGGCGATCCCAATGCCCTGACCGGCAGTTTCTACTCCCACTCACCATCGCCATTCGGGCGAGGGTTCTATGGCATCAGCCAAGCACCTGCTGACGTACTGACCGCCTTTGACTTCCCTGCCCTGATCGCCCTTGACCCAACGAACCTCATCTCACTGCGTCCGTTGACCTACGACGCTGGTGGACGGTTCTCGGTCTCCAACTTGTCTCGCCAACACCCTCCTTTGGCTGGCACCTATCTCTACCTTCAAGCCTTCCAAACGAAGCCACACTTTGCATCTTCGAATGGGCTCAAAGTTCTGATCGCTCCATAGACGACCCAGGAATTAGTCGAGAGCAAATTCGAATTCTATCTGCCAAAGAAACATGTATGATCTTCCTTCAGGCACAAAGGAGAGGACCAACCATGGCTATCGTCGTTCAACACAAAGAATCGAATATCAAATACTTCATGCTGGGTGCAGGCTTCGGTGCAACCCACGCGATCAACGGACATTTCCTCTTTGGGAATCTCGCTCCCAAGGAAACTGCCGGCGCACATCCGATGGTCGCCGTCTCGACCTGGAGAGGCGACATTGAGTGGTTTCATTCCGATGAGCTGCAGGTGCTCTCTGTCGATGGTGAAAAGACAAATGCACTTGTCGAGCCGCGTGAGCGATCACCAGAATAAGACGAATTGCTCGTCAATTGGTGAACGCTCGCAATTCAAGGGTTGGAACGTGCTTCTACTGTTCGCGCACCAACTTGATAGCGAGTTCGATAGTCTCCCCGGCCGGGATGTCGATCGACTGCTCAGGGATTTCCAAATACCCTTCTAATTTCCCGAGACGGACCGTGTAGTTTCCAGGCGCAAAATAGTACGTCATTCTCCCATCCGAATCCGATGATGAGCCACTACTATGGGCCCGGCTGCCATCCTTGCCGAAAAGCTCGGCCTTGTAATTCCAGTCAATGGGAAGGGTTGATCCTTGATACTTAAGTACCAAGCTAAATCCTTGAGTCGGCTTGAGGACAAGAGAGAGTTCACTCTTGTCCCCACGGACGTCGATGGTTTCGGAAACCGATTCAAACCCGGCGCACGATGCAGAAATCTCAGTCATTCCCTCTGGGCATTTGACAAGATAGTGACCCGTTTCAGAATTCCGAGCCCCATGATTTGAAGAATAGCTCGACACGCCCTCAGGAATCTCACCGTGCCAAGATACATGTGCATCCTTGGGCGCAGCGGTTTGGTTCGGCCTCAGCACCGTAACTTCGACGGTCGACTGCGATCCGATTCGAAGGACAAGATCGCGGAGCCCCTCCTTTGGCAACTCAAAAGCTTGGTGTTGCTCGTGAGAGCGAATAATTGCTTCATAGCGCCCGGGTATGATCTTTCCGGCATCCCATTCCCAAACGTTCTTGCGCCCTTTTACTCGTTGAAGAGTAAGGCGGACTTCCTTTTGAATGGTCCCGCCGGCACCTCGAAGGGGGCGGATCGTAATTTGGGGCGTCGCGCTGACCTGCCAGCTCGGGTGAATTTCAAGGGTGCCCATCACTGGTACTAATTTTTGATCGAGCACATCCGAATTGAGGTCAACTTCTACGCTGACCGTTTCACCTTCCACCAAATTGGCATAGGCACCGCCCAAGAAGACCGGCTCGGAGAACCATTCCCCCACTTCAATTCTCACCTCTATGCTGCCAGGGACCAAGCCATCGAAATCAAATTTCCGCTTCTCCGCCACATTTGCATCTAAGTACGGAATGCCGGTTCGATACCTCGTGATCTTGACAGGTTTCCCGTGAGATTCCTGCGCGACTTTTTCACTGACTTTCCGATCAATCAGTCTTATCTTGGCATCCTTCGGAATCTTGTCTCCTACCAACAAAACCCGAAGCGTCGCTTCCTGGTCCATAAGCACGATGTGGTCTTCAGGTGAATCGGGAGTGAGCTTGACTCCTTTCCAAGCGTAGCCGCGAGCTCGGACCGAGTAGTCTCGTCGGAAAGGAATCGCATCAAGTGAGATGGGCGATTGTTTGCCTTGAACAATGAGAGACTTCGGATCATAGATGCCAGGGTGGCGGTTGATACCATAGCCAACCTTGACCACCTCAACCCCACTTAGCTCTTGCCGTCCTTGGCGATCGACAAGGTGAAGGCGGAACCCACCGGTCCAGTGGAAGACAAGATCGAGTTCACCCGATTCCGGAATTGCGATGCGACGCTCGCGGCAATGTGCAGCCTTACTACGGATCTTGATGGCGCCAATGTCAATCAACTCGCCCGGCAACATCATCGCTTTCCAACGACCATCCTTCACCACGGCATCGAAGCGAGAGCCTCGCCTCCCTGTCCACAGAGTCCCCTCGAACTCCCCATCTTCATTTTCGTGACGATTGCCTTGGCGATCATGAACGACGACACGTCCTGACAGCTCAATGAGGCCAATCACTTCCTCGGGTTGGGCAGGTTTCGGGGTTTCGTCAGTCGTCTTCGGCTTCGGTTCAATGTCATCGGCAACCTCAGGAACAGCGTCCGGGATCGAAGCGCGTTGACGCCGTGCTGTCACGTCAGAACTTTCAACCTCGATGGCATTATCGTCTAAGAGCGACTCTTCTTCACCGTCGTACGATGAAACCATCCAGAGAACGACGCCGAGGGCGACGATGCCGATTAGGACAAGAAACCGATTCATGATTGGACTCCCTTACGCCTCATTGTTCACGATCCTCTCTTGACATGCCGCGGTCGTCTACATTTATCCGGGCGATGATTTACTTTCGCGACTCAAAATCTGCGCGAGAATACGAATCGACTCACCGAAGGCATGAGCACTGTAGAAAGGAGTTTCCCGGCCTGATGCTCGGCCAGAAACCCCTCGGACAGCGAGGATAATCACTTGGGTGGCAACTGTGCTATCAGCCTCTTTTAGTTTGGTCTCCTTCAATCGTTGAACCGTGTTTCACCACTCAAAGGAAGAAGATCCATGCCGAATCATGACAACACAGATGCACCAGCTAAGAACGGGCTGGGGTTTGCAGGTTTCATCTTGTCGTGTTTGGGCATCTTCAGCTGCGGATTAGCCTCAGTCCCTGGTTTTCTGTTGAGCCTCTACGCTGTGTTCAAAGAACCACGAGGGTACGCAATCGCTGGTATCATCCTTGGTCTTCCAGGAGCGATTTGCTTCGGCACGGTGGGTCTTGGTTTTATTTTGGTTGCCATTGGTGCCGGTGGTTTGGCCTTCGCCGTCGATCACGTTGCTTCTCTCAACAACGCCTTCAACGATGCTGAAACAAGGGTACGTGCGGCCTACGTCGAGGATGCGAAAGTCACGACCAAGGAGCTTTTGGTCGTGGTCAAGGGCATCGAGGATCCGTGGGCCCAACAGATGTTCGTTTCTCGAACTGGCCAGTCCTTCATCCTTGTCTCAGGCGGCAACGATGACAAGGTTGGAATTGAAGATGACATCACTCGGGAGTTTCAACTAAAGAACTATCACCCATCCAAATACAAAGACGGCAAAGAACCGAATTGGTCCCTTGCCGTCTATGTCTAAGATGTTCGAATCGCTGGGAGACAAATCTCAGTCGCCCAGAATCACAAATCGATTCCGATCGGCAAGGAACTTTCGGCCCGACACAGCCATAGGATCGAATCCCGCCATCACCTGGGCCATGTCCTCCACCACCTTCGGCTCGTCAACATAGTAAGAGTGCTCGACAATGCCCCCCACTACTGGCGTGCAATCAACCTGCGTCACCTTTGCCGGCACTTGGAATGGAGCCCGCGGGCCATCATCACCCAAACGATCAGGATTGCCCTTGGTGCGGTCACTGATCGACATGGCACGATCACCACGGTTGAAGTAAACGTTGACGCGTCGCCCCAGCCTCGGCAGTAACTTGAGTTTGAAATCGTGCTCAAAGGCGTTGTCATCTTCATCGGCTGCCATTAGGAAGATCTGATCAAAGATACGAGGGATGCCACTTGCACTTTGACTCCTTATCTCCTGAAGAGCGTTGCGAAGCACAAAGTTGCCCATGCTATGGGCAATCAAGTGAATCTTCTGATCACAGGCCTCGGCCTTGCTTAACCCATAGAGGAAGTCGCGGAGTTTGAGGATCGCGCGAGCAACCGCTGCCCCTGATGCTGCCGCATCACTACGGTCGTTCGAATAAGCAATCCAGGGCATCATCGAGCCATCAGAAGGCCAAGAGAATGTAATGATGTTGACTGTACGGCCGCTATTCAATTTGTCGAAATTCTCAGCGACCTGTGCGGCACTCTGCATCGCCTCTTTGAACGACACGTTGTAACCATGGATAAAGACGATGGTGTCCGACTTCTCATTCTTCATCTTCGCCCGCAGGTCATTCAACAGAACTTTGCTGCCAAACTTCGACTTCGAATCATCTGTTTCATTCTTTCCCTTGGCCTGCTTCAATGACTCACCGTGAGTCTGAACAGAAACTTTTTTCCCATTCACCTTCGCCACGCCAAATCGCAGGTCAGCCATCCCGCTCTTACTAAACTCACTGCCGAATCGCTTCGGATTATTTTGGGGACTCGCGTTTCGATTGGTGCAAAAATAAACATCAGTCATGATTCATTTTCCTTCCTCGATAGTCATGGCTCGGGTGGTGAGCGAAATGCTATCTCTCAGTTTCTTTGATTCGTGAAACGGATCTTCTCTCTGAAATCAAAATGTGGGGCGCATTGCGCGGGGCAGGAGCAACTTTAATTCATCGAAAGAACTTTGAATCGTCGCCAGAACTTTTGCTTGGTAGTCCAAGAACGCTTTGGCTTTCGGGGTCACCTCGGCAACAGCGTCATAGGACGCCCGCATTCCTCCAAGTGCATCCTTGAGAGCTTGCCGATGCGCATCGGTATTATACTGGCCACTATGTTCCCGTTGAACTTGGGCAACAGTAAGTAAGACGGCATCAAACTGTGCCATACCCGAAAGCATCATCAGCAAGAAACGATCCCGCGGGAAAAGTTGGTCGCTGATTTTTGCATCTTCCGCCAGGTCCTCGGCATCAGTAGCGATGACCGTAAGTGGAATCAGTTTCGAGCTGTCTTGAGCGGTCACATCATCTAACTGCCCTAAGACGTTGAGCAGATGTGCATAATACGCCATGCGCCATCGCGAGTAGATTTCAAGTGTTTTGGCGACGCCAAGCAGCTTGTCAGCTGCGAGGGCTGCTTCGTCCTCGGCAATGAGTGCCGCCAAAACATCTCGCAGTTTACCGTACTCGGCAAGAAAATACGGTGCTGCATCCCATCCGAGATTCTTGGAAAGAGCCTCTTCCAGTTTGCTGCGATCGAGGGCATCCACTCGCAGCTCAAAGTGCTGCCCCTCTTTCGCGATCTCTGCTTCCGCTACCGCCGTAAACGAATCTTGAGCGCTCCGCAGCGTGTTGATGTGTCCGCTTGAACTACATGCCGCAAAAGTGGCAATCAGGGCAATGAGCAGCAGGAGCCGGAAGGACTTTATCTTTGTGGTTCGATGTGTCGTCATTTGACTTCTCTTTCTTAGCTATTCACGCTGCTTTTAGCTCTTTAACCATCGTTGGAATATCAAGCCGTTCACCCGAGCGCAGACTTGTCACCAACTGCACCAAGGTGCTGACGAGTTTCTTTGACTCGGCTTCCTCGGCATCAAGTATTCGTTGAATAAAGCCTGCCGTCGCAAGTGCTGACAGCAAGTCATTCAAATATCCTTGATCAAGTAGCACCGACGCCAAGCCCCCACTGCCATTCTTAAGCACTCCCTTGGCAACTGCGTCGAGCACGCGGGCTAAGTCAGCCGCATCGACATCGTCGCCAATCTTCTTGGCTATGCCGCTATTTAGGATCGCGAGGAACACGCTCCCCAGTTTTTCGCTCCGAATGAGATTGCGGAAACCAATCTTGGACGTGCCGAGAACATCCGCAAGCAGTGCGGCAACCGAAGCGGTCAGGGCCCTTTGTTTGGCAGACTTGCCGATCCAATCTGGATGAGCTGAGATTGCCTCAAGGACTTGACTAAAAATGGCCTTGGCATCATCGGCGCTGAGATCGAATCGCCAGGCGACGTCTTCACCGTCCTTATCAACCGCGATTTGCTCGAAGACACTACGTACGACTTGGACAACGAGCGCATTCGTCCCATTACGACCACCGAGTAGACCAGGGAGGTCTCGCAGTCCGTTGTCGATGGCGAGATAGGCAACATCTCCGAAGATGCCCGAGCGAAATAGGCGAGGAGGATCCTCGTTTCGGGCGTAGAGGCCAGTCAAGACATTCGAGAGCCACACTTCGATGGACTTGCTTCCGATCCGGAAGATGGATGGATGATCGGCGGCGGCCCGAATCGCAACCAAGGCGATGTTCTCTAACCCATCATAGGAAGCGGTTCGGCGCAGAGCATCACCGAGCACATAGCCACCTTCGCTATCAGTCTCTTCTAATAGAAGATCGAGAAGTGCCGAACCGACCGAGCGTACTACGGCCTTATCGCCATCGTTATTTGGATCGAGAACTTTCTCACTCTGAAGCAGAGCTTGCCCCGCATTCTTGAGGCTACTACGCAAGACGAGGCTTCCGTACTCCTTCAGACGATCTTCTCTTTCAAAATCGCCCCAACTCGATTCACTCCGGATCTCCACGACCTTCGCTTGCGTCTCTTCGGCTACTCCAGAGAATAACTGCTTGATCCACTCCTGATGCCCAGACTCTTCGCTAAACACATCAGGATGATCTCTCAAAGTCCGCACCGCACCATCGAAGAACTCAACCAGAATTTGATCCCAAGTTGCTTCCTCGAATTTGACATCATCGATGGCTTCCAGGAACGTCTTCACAACTCTTCCGGTCTTCGAATTGGTTTTAAGAGCGCCGGGGATTTGAACGAAGTAATCAACTGCAACTTCTGCCAATGAGCCCGCGATGCGTTGAATCGCGGTGGGGAACGGTGCCGAGTTCTCACCCCATTGCTTCAAGGCAGTACGTCCTGCACGTTGCCGATCGAGAGCAGAACGTCGGCCCTCGATGCGTCCGGCAGCCATGTCTTCTAAATAGAGATCAGCCAGCTGAAGACCTGCTACAGCTTGACCCTCAACCGTGATTCCCGAAGCATAGTAGTTCGAATACGCCAAACGATAGTTCTCGAATCGCGGCACTTGGCGTTCTTCCAACTGCTCAGCAAATAAGATTGCCTCACTCACTGGATTGTCGAATGCCTGGGGAATCGGAAACGTTACCGACCGCTTAATCGTATCTTCAATCCGCGCAACTCGAGCCGCCTGGGCAATCCGAAGTGCCGCCTGGATACCAAAGAAAACAAGATCTACTGGTCCTGCCATTTCACCCTCCTCAAAAATCACCCGGCGTTTCAGTCACAATTAGAACGCCTTCGAACTGCCTTACTCTGATCCTACGAGTAGCCGCATTGATGTCGAGTCTCTGCCTTGTTGCCAACCACATGAGTCCAAATCGAAGAACGATATCACCTCACCTCACACGATATCTCCATGAGCAATATTTATATTCTTTTAGGTAAATTCGAGCTTGAAGACCCGAACTCTTGCACGCTGGGCTAAGGCACATTGTCGCACTCGGGTGAGCTGACTTGGCTTTTCTTGGTGGGGTCCCATACTTAAACAGCGCGCAGAATAGCTGAGCGCGAAGTCGGCCTTGAGGATGAATAAGCCATGCAAATTACGCCAGCAAAGGACTCTAAGCACCAGCCAATTCTGGACTATGCAACTCTGCATCTCCGGCTCGAGGCCCCTCGGCATGGGTTGCGGCAGCATGAGCTGTACCGGGCCCTTCGGGGACCGAAGGCCCTGTGCCGATTCATGGAGCATCATATCTTTGCCGTCTGGGACTTCATGTCCTTGGTCAAGGCGTTGCAGGCGAAGTTGACATGCGTTGAGACCCCTTGGATCCCTGTTGGCGATCCGGGGATGCGACGTTATGTGAATGAAATCGTTCTGGAAGAAGAAAGCGACGAGGATGGACATGGGGGCTTCACCAGTCACTTTGAATTGTATCTCTCTGCCATGGAGCAGGTCGGGGCTAATACGCGGCCGGCGCGAGATCTGATCGCGCGTTTGACCCGTGGCGAAGAACGAGATCAGGCCTTGCAGAATTGTGGAGCCCCTGCAGGGGCAGCCGAATTCAATCGGGTGACCTTTGATATCATCGACCGGGGTCTCCTGCACGAAATCGCTTCTGCCTTCGCCGTCGGACGAGAGGGGCTCATCCCGCCCATGTTTACTAACATTCTTGAATCGATTGAAGTGGAAGGCGAGGTTTCGACATCCATCTTACGCCGTTACCTCTCCAAGCACATCGAGATGGATGGGGAACACCACGGTCCTATGTCTCAGAGGCTCTTAGAGTCTGTGTGTGGCACGGCACCGACAAAGTGGATTGCCGCCGAAGCCGTGGCTCGCAAGACTCTCACTGCCCGCCGGGAACTTTGGGATGCCGTTCAGCACGAGATCCAAAACCCTGAACTTTGTATCGAATTTCCTCAGGGTGTCTCGCTGCGTGCCCAGAACGCCCAGGCACCGGGTTCGTAGTCGCCAATCGCTGTCGCGTTGCCGTCAAGCTCTCCAACCATGATCGATCCATCGCGGACAAACACGGTTGCTTGGGTCTTATCAGCCTTCTTATTGACCCCGAAAGCAAGTATCCGAGTTTCGCCCATTGGAACATTCGAGGAGCTCGGGTATGTGCTAGTCTGCGAAGACGATAACCCTCCAGCGGGGCCAAGAAGAGTTGAGGTGCCCTTTGTGTCCCACTCTTCGCCGTTTGAAAGCCGGCTTTTCATCTTGATAACCCAACAGTTCAAGTCTTTGGCTGATGGCAGTGGATCCGCAATTCCCAGCTTCTTTTGGTTGGCCTTGAGAAGCCGACCGAATTCGAAACTCATATCCTCAGCATCGAGGGTGATGTCAAAGTCCATCGGGCCCTTGGCGTCTCCGACTGATGTGTCGTGGTCGTCGACTCCGGTCTGAGAGAATCCAAACCTGAAGAAACCGCCATCGAGATCGCCGACCCGACCTCGGAACCTCAAGAGACCGCGTTTGTCGCTTTTCGGTTGATAGAGCTCAGCTCCCCACATTCCCGCAGCGACCTCTCGGTCAACAACACTCGACTTGTCATCATTGCAACCCGCTCCGAGTACAAAAACCAATCCAAGTCCGACCACTGTTGCCCTGAAAGTATGCCTCATGGTGCCCCTCTGCTTTGATTTTTGAACTTCGCCAATCCACATCCTATGGCAGCAGGCGCGGATTTTCTATCCCCGTCAATTGTGCGCCCTGCACCCATTCGTCAGAGACACGAGACTATTTTCAGTTGCAGTGTCACCAAGGCTGTTGAGGCTGACAATAAAGTAGGGCATCAAGAATCAATATCGACCGCACCGACTCGTTTGACGTGCACTGACTCCGATTGGAATCAGGTGATTAATTACTCCGGTTGATAGAGCATCCGCCAGACTTTGGGCCCTTTAGGTAGTTGAACTTCACCAACGACGCTGAAGCCCTGCCTTAAGTAATACGGTACGTTCTCAGGGCGGGAAGCCTCGAGATAGGCCGGGAGACCTTCGGTTTCGCACTTCGCCAAAATTGTTCTTAGGAGCGCCGCACCAATGCCCTTTCCTTGGTGCTGCGGGTCAGTTCCGATCACCGTGAGATACCAGTGAGGTTCTGGGGGATGAAGCGCAATGAGGCGCTGGAATCCTCGGAAGATCAGAGGGCTTCGAATCCCTAAATATGCGATCATCGGAAAAGTGCTTCGCAGCAAGCTGCTCATGGACGCTGGCCCCAAGGCTGGGTCTCGCCACACCGCGACTCCTTGCAACTCGTCATTCGTGAAGACGGTGCCATTCTTCAGTTCGGCGCGCATCGTGAGAGACCACATGCGCGGACTCCACCTGGCCCACGATTTTTCCCCTGGGAACATCCAACGAAGCATCGGGTCGTGTTGAAATGCACGCGTTAGAACCCCGGAAAGGGGCTCAAGATCTTCGTGAGTGGCAGGCCGAACTAAGACTGGCATGAAAATTCTGGTCTCTACGTAAGGAACCAAGCACCGACAACACCGCTCATGATCACAACAAGCCAAGCTGGCGCTTTCCAGAAAGACAAACTGACAAAAGCCAGCAAACCCAAGGCAAAATCTCGGGGGCCATGCACGGCGCTAGTCCAAACCGGCTCGTACAAGGCGGCTAAAAGTAGCCCAACAACCACAGCGTTGATGCCGTTCAAGGCCGATCTAATTGTCGATTGGCGACTGAGATGATCCCAAAATGGCAGTGTGCCAAAGACCAAGAGGAATGACGGCAAGAACACAGAAACAAGGCATATCAACCCGCCGAGCCACCCGGTTGGTCCCTGGTTCATTGATGCACCCAAGAACGATGAGAAAGTAAACAAGGGCCCAGGAACCGCTTGTGCTGCGCCATAGCCAGCAAGAAACGCATCGCTACTCACCCAGCCAACTGGCACCACCTCGGCCTTCAACAGCGGCAAGACAACGTGGCCACCACCAAAGACGAGTGAGCCGGTTCGATAGAATGAGTCCACCATCGACCACACTTGGCCACCCCCGGCCTTGGCGACGATCGG
>JBLINQ010000097.1:0-19617 GCA_047639315.1 Planctomycetota bacterium | reverse complement strand
CTGCGGTCAGTTTCCCCAGGCGGCGTTGCACATTGGCCAAATGGCGCGTTGTTCTCCAGTTATTCGGAAAAGCTTTGAGGTACTTCCCAAAGGTCTCTTCCGCGTCTTCGGTGTTACCTTGGATTGCTTGGGCATATCCTAAGTAATAAAGGGCATAAAACTCTTTGGGATCGGCCGTCACAAGAGCTTCCAAGATGTCCATATGTGCGGCCGGGTTTTTGATGCCCTGGCAACCGAGATCCAAGACATCGTAGGCGCGTGTTTGACCGGCAAATCCATGTTTCTCAATGAGCGCAAGAAACAAGCTCTTCGCTTCATCGATCCGGCCAAGCCTCAGGACCGCATCAAATTCGCGCAGGCGATCGAGTTGGTCGGGTCGTTTGCGAGCGAGCGCAAGAAACTCCTCGAAGTCACCAGCGCGATAGAGCGCCCCCATCATATGGGCCCCGACGACATCGTTCTCCGGTTCAATTTCCTTCGCGAATCGCAGTTCTTTCAACGCCTCATCGAAATCGAGCAAGTACATGAGCGCTTGCCCTGCCGCGAATCTGGCGTCGAACTTCTCTTTTTGATTACTCGCACAATCGGCAGCGTCTCGATAGAAACTGACTGCATCGCGCAAATCGGCCGTAGCTAAGGCTCGGCCTTGTTCGAGCCCGTCGAGCCCTTTCCTTGATAATACGCGGCCGATCCAAAACGAGGCAGCGCTGTGATTCTTGTCCTTGCCCATCACTTCCTGGAACAGCGCCTGAGATCGACGTCCTTCCTTCAATCCAAAGAGGCTCTTACCGAGCCCCATCAGAAGCTCAGGCTTGCGCCCGTCTCGGGTAATGAGGCGGTCGAATTGGGCAATCGATTTGCTGAATCGACCTTCGGCAAGGAGTTTCTCCGCATTGGCCAAGGAATCCTGAGCGGAAGCCGATGCTGTCGCCCAGAAGAGAACTACAATTAACAGCTTAAATTTCGTCAAGACTAAGCCTCCCCAATGATCGAATGAACAAGAGAACCTAATCCCTGAATCGAAACTTCGATTTTGTCGTTTGGTCTCACCGAAGTCACGCCTTTTGGTGTTCCTAAAGCAACGAAATCGCCAGGCAATAATGGCACTCGTTGGGACAACCAGGAAATGAGCTGAACAGGACTTTGCGACATGCCGGTGAAATCTCCTTCTTGGGCAACATTCCCATTGATCACACATCGAAACTTTAGTGGGCGCGGATCGGGCATAGAAGCAAAAGGCAGAAGATAAGACCCAATCGGTAAACAACCCGGCAAGTTCTTGGCAACGAACCACGGGGCTCCCGATGCCTTGGCACGGCTTTGCTCACTACGCCAAGTAAAGTCATTCAGCATCGCCCACCCAGCGATAGCATCTTTTGTTTCCTCAATGGAGGCAGCCCTTAGCTCTTTCTGAATGAGAGCTCCCAGTTCGATTTCATTGTCAAACCGTTCCCCATCCTGAAATGGAATGTGGAGATGACTTCCATCGCCAACGATATTCTCGACGGCCTTGCCGAAAATGAGCGGCTCTTTGGGTGGTTCGTTGCCGAGCTCGCGGGCATGGGCTGGAAATGTCCGCCCCAAGGCCATGATTTTGCCCGGCTTCAGGATCGCGGGGCCTTGGACCTTGGCAGCTGCCACGTCCATGGAATCCCCGGCGCTGGTCATCGGACTGGAGGGCCCTTGTAGGAAATAATGCCCGACTAAAGCTTCAAAGCCGACGAGTCCCAAGGTGAAAGCTTCCGAGGCCTCATTACCCTGGGGAATCTGAACTTGGTCACGCTGGCGCCAAGCCGGAGTGAATGTGCCGTCACTTAATTCCAGTCGGAAAAGTGCCGGAAGCTCGAATTCGTTACCAAACGGTGACATTAAGATGACCTCCCTGAGACAACGCTTTCGACGGTTTCCGGCTCAATACGGTCTTGATTCAATCGATGCTTCATTCGCAGTCCTATCATGCAACCAGCTACTTGCGACTTCGTCAGTCTAATTGCAATCGTCGTGCCGACAATTGGGCCCCGTTGTCTTCATCTGGTGGAGTGCTATACTTGCAGCCAATGCAGATCCTAAATCCAGGTCTGCAAACACTTTATCCTGCACGCAACTCAATCGGTCAAGGGGTCCATGAAGAAGATCGCACTATTCGGTTCTACTGGATCCATCGGCCTCAGCACCCTTGACATTGTTCGCGCTCACTCTGACCGTTTTTGCTTGGACGTTTTAGCTGCTGGAACCAGCGTTCAGGCGCTGGCGGAGCAGGCCCTGGAATTCCGCCCCAGCGTTCTTGTCGTCGGTCGCTCAGAAGCCGAACGACCATTGCGTGAAGCCTTAGGCAGTCACGCCAATGAATTCGAAATCATGGCCGGACCGGATGGACTCAAAGAAGCAGCCGGACTAAGCGGGCTCGATATTGTTGTTTCTGGAGTGACTGGCGCTCAAGGATTACCGGTAAGCCTGGGAGCTTTGAACGCCGGCCACCGGTTGGCTCTGGCCAACAAAGAATCCATGGTTATGGCTGGTCCCCTCCTCAATGCCATCGCCACCGAGAACCAAACGGAGATCATTCCGGTCGATAGTGAACACAGTGCGTTATTCCAGTGCCTGTTGACCGGCCAAAGCCGAGACCTGAAGTCACTGATTCTAACCGCTTCTGGTGGCCCATTTCGTGAATTGCCAAAGGCCGATTTTAAGGACGTTACTTTGGAACGCGCGCTCAAACATCCAACCTGGGACATGGGGCCAAAGATCTCCATTGACTCGGCCACGATGTTCAACAAGGCACTTGAAATCGTAGAGGCACGCTGGCTCTTTGGTGTCCCTCGTTCGCAAATTGATGTCGTCGTACATCCGCAATCGATCGTACACTCCATGGTGCTTTGGGATGACGGATCGGTCATTTCGCAGATGGGTATTCCGAGCATGAAAATACCCATTCAATATGCCATGACCTACCCGGATCGACTGCCGGGCACCGTCGAAACCTACACCCCCGAGTCATTCAATAATCTGAACTTCTATGCACCAGACACAGAGAAGTTCCCGTCAATCACACTTGGTTTTCTCGCGGCAGAAAAAGGTGGCACAAGTGGTGCTGTCCTTAACGCTGCAAACGAAGAGGCTGTTGCCCGCTTCATGAATGGGAAACTCGGTTTTCAAGATATTTTTGATCGTGTCGGCCAAGTTATGGAACGACACGTTTGCCAAGACGATCCAACACTCGACGAAATACTCGATGCGGACGCCTGGGCCAGAGAGGAGATTGCTCGTTGTTAGCGCTTGTTCAAGGAGGTGTCGTCGTTCTCGCGATTGGCATCCTTATCTTCGTACACGAACTTGGTCATTTCTTGGTCGCCAAGAAAGTAGGCATTCGTGTTGAAGCGTTCTCATTGGGTTTCGGTCCAACAATTTGGGGTTTCACCCGTGGTGATACGACCTACAAATTGAGCCTGATTCCTCTGGGTGGCTATGTCAAGATGGCCGGTGAGTTTAAGGAAGAAGGTGACGTCGATACGGGTGATGAATTCTTCGCCAAGACCATAAGCCAACGGGCTTGGGTTGTTTCGGCGGGCGTCATCATGAATGTCTTCTTCGCCATTATCGCATTCCCATTGGCATTTAGCATCGGTGTGCCATTCAGTGCACCAGTTGTTGGCACTGTCATTCCAGGTGACTCAGCCTGGGATGCTGGAATCCGCCCTGGAGACAGGGTCAAGAAGATTGATAACGCAGACGTTATTTCCTTCGCCGACATTCGCACCTCTGTCGCGTTCAACGATGAGCCTCAGCTTTTTGTCATCGAAAGAAAAGGCAAGGAAGTCGAGTGCGAGGTAGTCCCTCGTTACGATGATTCTCGAGGCCTCCACGTCATCGGACTGCTCGGTCGCAATCGTTATTTCTTTAGTGATACCGCCGAGGATCTTCCCGAGGGCATCAATTCTGGAATGGAGCTGATAGCCGTCGATGGCGTCCCACTTTACTCCGGGTTGTCGATTGACGCCGGCAACTACACAGAAGGTGAGATCATCACCCTGACCGTGTGTACTGAAGAAGACTCAACTCCGATTGACGTCAAAGTTCCTGCCAAATTCAAGAAAATCGATGGGGACGGTCTTAGCGTTGGAGTTGCATTTAATTCGACCCGAGTTGCTAAAGTCCGGGCCGCCAAAGGAAACAGATCCGTTGCGGAGTCATTAGGATTCCAAATCGATGACACACTCCTCGCCGTCAATGGCAAACGACTTGAGGAACGAGACACCCTGCCCCAAGCGCTCTACGCTGCAAAGGGACAGAAGGCTCTCAACTTCACGATCAGACGCGAAGGCAAGGAAGTCACTCTCTCGATCAATGACTGGGACGGTGAGCCGGAGTCTTTCCTGACTTCAATCCAGTTCGGTCATACAGACGACATTGCCATCCTTGTCACTGCGGGCGGCGCTGCCGAGAAGGCTGGTTTGCAAAACGGCGACGTACTGGTCTCCTACGCTGGCAAGTCGCTCAAGAAAGGCTGGGATGGATTCCTTCAGTTCAAAGAACTCAAGGAAGAAACCGGAGACAAGAACGAGACCATCATCGTTCGACGCAACGGCGAAGAATTAACCTTTGGCGTCAAAGCCGCTCCGACCATGGTGAATTCGCTGGTGGCGCAGCTTGATGCCCGACCATTCCAAGAACGGGTTCAGTTGCCGTTCCCGGCTTCGGTCACTGTGGGTTTCGACCAGGCCGTCAGCCAATGCAAATCGATCTTGATGACGCTCAAGTCTCTCTTCGCGGGCAAAGTTGCTGCTAAGAACTTGGGAGGCATCATTACGATCGCCGTGGTGAGCTACACATTTGTCGAACAAGGGCTCGGCAAGATATTGTTCTTTATGGCAATCCTGAGCCTTAACTTGGCGGTTCTCAACATCCTTCCGATTCCGGTTTTGGATGGTGGCCATTTGATGTTCCTTATCCTGGAGAAGATCAAAGGTGGCCCACTCAGCGAAAAAGTCATGGGCTATGCCAATGTCCTCGGCTTGGTTTTCATTCTTGGCCTCATGTTGTTCGTGACCTTCCACGACATCCGACGCTTCTTCTTTTAAGCCTGCAAACGAATGATCATTCCTTTCTTGCAGCTCATACGTTTTCCCAACGTGTTCACGGCGATGTCCAACGTCGCCGTGGGCTACGCTGTGCTTGTGCAGTTCGGAAAAGTTGAACCTCAGTGGCTCGACCTGGGATTGGCCGGCTTGGGTGCCATGATGTTGTACGGCTTCGGCATGGCTCTTAACGACATTGCCGACAGCAACGTCGACCGGGAATTGCATCCAGAACGCCCGATTCCATCGGGCCGTTTGACTCTCAAGAATGCAAAGATAGCAGCATGGAGTCTTCTTGCAGGAGGTATTCTTCTTCTGGGAGTAGCCAGCCCTGCGCTGATCTTGGTCGCGATCCTCTTGGCGATTGCCATTGGCCTCTACGACGTCATCCTGAAAAGCACGCCGATCCCTGCAAGCGTTGCCATGGGAACATGTCGAGCGCTCTGTGTCCTACTCGGAACCGTTCTGGCTGCGACCCATGCCGATGACCCCGAAGTTCTGCTTCGATGGACGACGGCACAACTCCCACTTGTTTACTTGCTGTTGATTACTCTGGTCACAGCGATCTCGAATTTCGAAGAGGCAGAGCCAGGGCAAGCTGATTTCAAGCCGCTCGTTATCGTTCTCGCTCTTGCCTTCGCAACACCTGTTTTGGTGCCAGGCGATGATCGCATCTTGGCACTCGTCCTTGCCGTGATTCTCATGGCTGTGGTGTTAAGGCCAGGCTTCGGCCCGAAACCAATTGCGGGCTTGGTCGTGAGAAACGTGATCTTCGCTCTCCCACTCTTCGATGCCCTTTGGTGCCTCGCTCTCGGCCAATTGGCATTCGCCATGATCTCGGCCACGTGCTTTGTTTTGGTGCGAGTCTCGGCTCGTGCCTTGTCTCAGAACTCGGCATAAGGCAAACGGTCTGGTTTAAGAAGCGAGCCGTGAGACATCGGGGCTCAGCATGAAGTCATGGAGAGCCTCAAAATCGAGCTCAAACTCCATGAGACCTGCAGCGGGATAAGGCATTTGACTGAACCGTTTGAGCAAGCGATCCAACTTAAGACGTGTCTGTTCAACAAAGGTCGCGACCTCGCGGTCGCTCTCTACATTGGCTACACCTTCGAGTCGCTGCAAGACCTCAGAGATTTCTTCCAGAATTGTCTGAATCGTTTCCAGGATAGGTGCCGGTTCTAAGGCTTCGATGTTCTCGATCGTCACCTCATCGTTTAGAACTCGATCAAGAGCTTCCAACATATCGTCAATGCCAGCCGCGCTCATCGGCTCAGGGCTGACGGAATCGCGTTTCTTGCTTCGTTCGCGAACGAACTTCTCAAATGGATTGTTGGATTGTTGATTCATGGCTGTTTCTTAGGCGTAGGTCTCGCCCCAAAACACTCGATTGGACGGTCCGACGACATCACCATTTTCGGACAAACAACTTGAGAGCTTTATTGAATTAGAATCCAAATTGCCGAAGAAATAACGGGTGAACCGTTAAGTCGTTTGTTTGGAGGATTTTAGTTGTCGCAGCAAGGTCGCAATTCATAGATCAAACAGCTCAACTCTGCTGTTTTGCCCACTCACAAGCATCCGTTGAATTCAGCAAGGCGCCATTCAATTGCAAGAATTTGAGTTTCCGAATCACACGCCCCAGCATCTTGCCTTTGGGGATCCCAAGGTCCATGAGCTCTTTCCCATTGAGCAACGGCTGTGGCAGTGCGGTGGGTTCCAAGGCGAAGGAACGGGCGATTGAACTCTCCCGGTTCACGACCTGATTCTCGGCGGCAACAAACTGTCCAACCAGCCCAAGATTCGGATGAGCCGCAATGAGTTTCTTGCGAGCCATGGAAACTCGACAAGCGAAAAGAAAGCGATCTCGGTTTGTCACCAAGAACTCGACATTCTTGATAAGCGCTGATGATGCTCTTAGCCGTTTGACCACACGCCCAGCGAACTGCCCCTGTGATCTTGCACTCTCAGGCACTAAATCAGTTAGGAGTAGGGCCCAGACAAGCCCCGAATCGAGAGGGCCTGCCAACTTGGAGAAGATTGAGAGTTTTCGTTCGCCAACGCTCTCGCTCCCTTTTCCGTCTGGGCAGAAGCGCAAATCGACGGGGTGATCCCAAACTTCTGCCACCTCGGGCAAGACAACTCGGAGAAGCCCAAGTTCATTCAGGATCTTGAGTCCCTGATAAGGCGCGCGTTCTCGCAGCGTCCGGTCTAACTCACCAAAGATCCTCTCAGCACTGGGAGTCGCAGCTCGGTCTGCCAAGTGCTTCATTGAGGCTGCTGTTTCAGGGTCGATCTTGAAACCCAAGCGACAGGAGAAGCGGACCGCTCGGAGAATTCTCAGGTGGTCCTCCGAGAATCTCTCGGCCGGAACCCCAATGGTCCGGATCACGCCAGCTGCGAGATCTGCCCTCCCCCCAACATGGTCCACGATCTCCATAGTCTCGGGTTCCATCAACAATCCGTTGATGGTGAAATCTCGCCGCAAGACGTCTTCCTTGGCGCTGGAGAAAGTAATCGCATCCGGATGGCGCCCGTCGCCGTAGTTTCCATCGGCTCGAAAAGTCGCGACGTCAAAATTCGCGCCCCCAGAACACACGATGATGACGCCAAATTGCTTCCCAACTCCGATGGTATTGGAGAACATGGCCTCGACCTCGTCTGGCTTGGCCGAGGTGGCAATATCGTAGTCTTTGGGCTCAATATCGAGCAGATGGTCGCGTACGCATCCACCAGCGAAATAGGCCTCATGGCCAGCTCGCTTGAGTCGTTGGACAATTTTCTTCGCGCGTTCGAAATTCTGGCTCATTTGCAGAGGATATCCTGTAAGTCGAATTCACGGAAGAACCCAAAATTCATGTGGTCTGTGGACCACGTTGGACTGGACTTGCGGGGAAAGCAAGGTAACTTGTGCATGTGATGCATTGCAATCAGCCCCAATCAGGCCACGTTTATCTTGAACTCATCATACTCATGGTATTGAGTTCCGGAATCTATCTGTTTTGGAATGCATCCCAAGCAAGCGCAACGCTCATCCAGAACGAGGATCGAGCGTGTGAAGTCCTCGATGCAATTGCCAGAGCACAGTTAGAATTCCACGAGATCATGACGACCAAGGAAAAGCCCCGTTTTGGCACCTTAGATGAGCTCATGGCGGTCCGCGGCTCTGAGGTCGACTACTTCGATATTGGATCAGAATTACGGCGTCTGCTGGAAACATCCAGCCATCAGGGTTCTGTATTTGCCAACGAAGACTATTGTTTCGCTGTTTATCTCGTTGATCATGTCGGCTTCGCATTGACTGAAGATGCGCTTGTCACGACACTCAATCCAGAATTCTGGATTGCCTACGCGTGGCCTCGTCACTACGGAGCCAACGGGCGGCGAGCTTTCGTGTTGGATTCACATGGGATCTTGCGATCTTGGAACAACTTGATGAATGGCGGCTCTGCATTCGTCGGAATGAAACAGATACCTCCTGCCCATCTCGCACCAGCACCCGAAGAGCATGCTTACCCCATGGCGAAGAAACCCCAAGGAACGCAAAGGGTCAACAAGTGGCTACTGGAGTAAACCAAACCCCAACTCCAAACGACCATGAGAAACGTAGCCAGTTGGAGTCTGTCTTGACGGCTCTCCATCGGGTCCGAGTCCCAGATGAGAAGAATCTCGATCTGCACATCTCTCGCCTGGTGGAATTGGTTCATGCCGCCCTCTTCAAGAACCGCCGCAGCAACGAAAAGAACGATCTACTCTTGGTGGCTCTTTTTGGACCGTCTGGCAGCGGCAAGTCAACAATTTTCAACGCTTTGGTTGGCCGCGACTTATCTCATACTTCAAGCATCGAACGTCCGGCGACACGTGGTGCTGTCTGCGCCCTGCCAAAAAACTTAGCAAATAAACTGGATCAACTGCTCTTCCCAACGTTGACGAGAAGTCAATCGACGATTCATAGCACCAATCCTGGTGCAACTGGTGAAGTGACGTTCATACCGGATGCCTTAGAGGATCGTTTGGTCCTCATAGACAGTCCAGATTATGACACGCGTTATGACATGAACCGTGAAGTCGCGCGCCGAATCATGAGTTGGGCCGACGTCATCATCTTAGTTGCCAGTGTCGAACGTTACGCCGACCGTAGCACCCAAACGGAGTTTGCTAACTTAGGGGCGATTGGTGCACCAATCGTCGCCGTTCTTAACCGAATTCCTCCTCAGGATGATGAAATTCGCGCGGCCTTCGAATCTGAGCTTGCGCGTATCGGCATCAAGCCACACCTCATCGTAAACTTGGACGAGAAAAACGGCACCCTCGATGCAACAGATGCAGGCGTCGCATCCATCCGCTCGGCCTTGGACGAGTTGGAACCGCAGCCTGAAGGCAATTGGCAGGCCATCGTACACGGCATCCGAACTGAGGTTTTACCGCGAGTGCGAGACTGGCGTCGCGATTGTGATGCGCTTGGGTTAGATCTCAATGCGACACGTGAGATGGCCAAAGAATTGGAGACCGATAGCGCTATGGGGGCGCTTGAAAAAATCGAAGAGATGAACAAGTTCTGGCTTCGATATTCACCTCGCGGTGTCTTGAAGGGCCTCAAATCAATCTTGACGCAGCCATCTTCCATCTTCAAATCAAACAAGACTCCAAACTCCGCCGACGAGAGTCAGTTGGGCGATGTTGTGAAAGCACAGGCATGGGAGCTATTTGAGATTATTCAAGTTCGCACGCGCGAGATCATGCAGCGCCATCGTCCTGGCCGCTTGTTCCTGACCGACGAGGTGAGAGCAAAGAACTCAGAAATGAAACGCGAGGATTGCGACGCCCTTTTTGATGAACTCGCGAACCGACTCAACAACTTCGGCCAATCACGACTGGAAGTCGCCCGTCGAGAATGGGACGATCACAAAGTCGGGCCCATTGCCAAAGCAAGGTTCTGGGCCTTGGATAAGGTCCTTCGCCTCTTAACCTTGGGGCTCACCATTACTGTGTTGCCACCCCTTGTTTGGGAGCTCTTAAGATTCATCGGCCACCCAAGTTTTACCAACGAAGTCGCAGCAGAATTCGGCGTCGCGCGCATGGAGTTTCGCCGCCTCCTCCGCCATGCGATCGATGACCAGTTGGGGAAATATGCCGAAGCCATTGACGAACTCGGAACACCACAAGATACAGCGGCGGCACTGGAACAAATCACCAGCGCAGCATGGCAAACGCACAGGGAGGAAAGTTCTTGAGCGCATACGATGAACTCATACATTGTGAATCAGACCTCGACGCTCTCGAGGACCGGCTGGGTGAACGAGATGCAGCTCGATTCCAGCCCCTAAATTTGCCACAGCGCAGCGAGGGAGTACCACCGAACATCCTGACAATCGGATTGGTTGGTGGCACAGGTGTTGGCAAGAGCACGATCGTAAACGCACTTGCCGGTAGAGACATTTCTGCGACGTCAGTAAGACGTCCGACAACATCACGTGTCATCCCGTATGTTCATCAGGATAGGACTGGCATCCTGTCGCATCTTGAGTTTCTCTCTGGACACCTGAGTGAGACTGTTGCGTCTCATGACATCGAAGCCCTCAAATCTCTGGTAATCCTTGATCTGCCCGACATCGATAGCACGCGTGTCGAGCACGCTGAAGTTGTGAGCGCCGCATTGTCTGGCTTAGACCTTGTCATCTGGGTCACATCCCTCACCAAGTACAGCGATCGCGAATTCCACGAATGGATCAAGCGCCACGGCGCTTCGAGGAATCTCGACAACGCGATCTTCGTTCTCAACAAGGTCGATGCGATTCAGGAAAAAGACGTTGAGACATCGGCCAAGCGGCTCAAGCAAAATTTCGAAAAGGCGATCAACGAGTCCTTGCATGAAGGAAGCAATCCTATCGGGACACCCCGGTTCTTTACTTGCTCGGCGACCAACCCGCGCGTGCCACTTCCAGGAAACGAATTCGTACCATTCTTCGATGAAATTGCCCGAGAGAGAAGCCAGCAAGAGATTGAGAGGATCAAATCGTCTGATCGGATCGCACTCTTGAAGACTCGTCTTGAGCATATCGGCAAGACCATTTCATTCAGCGCTCGACAAGAGGAGTTGCGCCAAGAAGTATCAATCATCGAAGGCAAGTTGAAAGAACTGATCTCTCAAAAAGAAGTTCGAGTTGAGATTTTGAAGAGGCTTGAAAGCAGTAGTGCTCCGGAGAAGGCTGGCGCTAAGCTGTTTGACGACAGTCTTTCCAAATGGCCGATCTTGCCCCACTTAAGAATTCTATCGATTCCCTTGCGTCAAGCCGGTCGCTTGCTCACGGGGGCTCGTTTGCTGATCCCAAATGAAGAGAACGAAACCAAGAAGAACCGTCCATTCCCGAGACTCATGGACGGCATGTTTGAGATCGAAAAAGAAAGAAGGCAAATCGCCAGCCGCGCGCCCAAAACTCTTGTGGATCGTGACCGTGACGCTGAGCACGCGGCCATCGATCGTCGACTCATTGAGCTCGAAAACGAGTGTGTCCTGAGAGTGCGCGACGGGCTATCGGCGATGGTTGAATCCAATACTGACTCCACAGCAAAACCAAGCCTCATCCGTAGATTATTAGTCTGGGCGCCGCTGCTATGGTTCCCGTTAATCCAACCATTGATGGAAGAGATCTTAAGACCAACTTCGAATGTGGGCACGTTGCCAGGCCGCATGGCCTTTCGGCTGGTCCGTATGTTCGGTGCCACTCACTTAATGATCTCCATCGTCTTCGTGCTCATCATTTATATGATTTACGTCCTCGTTCTGCGGGCACGTGCGCATCTGCTTGCGGTTTCACAGTGTCGTGAGCTATTGGAATCGAAGTGGTGGCGGGAATCGCTCTTGGAACGCTTGACGGCTCATCTTGCGGCTGCAGAACACCACGAGTTGGAACGTCTACAAGAAGAAGAAGCAGAGTGGCGGTCGATTTCAAAGCGGATCGAACACTTGGACGAGAGCTTAGAAGCCCGAAGTTGATGCGCTGATAGGACCAATCGTGGCCTATCGCGTTCTGGTTTTCCCGAGGCGATCCATCCCGTCAACGACGATATCAGCAAATCCAACAATGCTGACAAAGTTGATCAGGCTCACGCCAAATACAATCGGCAGGACGGTCGACAATTCGACTTGAATCAAGAGCCCTGCAGTTGCCACAAGTGCTCCGGTGAGAATCGTGTTGCTCATGGCGGTGATCGCGATCGGCGTACGAATATCATCCAACCGACCGGCAACTGAAGGCCGCATTCCGGTATCCAAGTAACGAACTAAAGCTTCAAGTTCCAATTCGAAGTAAAGGCCATCAAGACGGCTTAGGAGTCGAAAGCGGGTTTTGACATCGTAGCGGATCGCCAAGACCACGATGGGCCCGTTTGCATCTGTCTCATGGGGCATGAGATCAATGGTGACATTCGCCCCAACTTGCTCGATGCGATAACCAAAGACACCTTGCCAAACGCCGGGCTTTGAAAACTGAAGTTCGATGTCGACGCAACGATCCTCTTCATACCCTTCGCCAAGAAAGTACGCCCGTACCCCCTCTCGGACGGTATCAAGATCACCGTGTATGCTTAGGCTCTTCGATACTTGCATCGGATCTCATTTCTTCAATATTCCCAAGTCGACTTTGCGGATCAGGCTGCGAACTAACAGCCAGAGATCACGATCCCTTCCGGGCTTAATCGATTCGAGGATTTCGAGTGATTTCTTTGAGGGAATTGTCGCAATTGTTCGGAGAAGCAGATCTCGGCGAACTGGGTCGTTCTCTTCTGCCACGAGAACGGCGAGGTCATCCAACCCTGCTTCCTCGAACGGTGGAAAAGCATTGTACGCCAAACCAGATTCCGGACGCGCGAGAGCAGCCAATGCTGCAATCGCTTTCGTTGCATTCGGGGCTCGCCCTCTTTTCAAAGACTGCAACATTGACCGGTACATGGACAAATCCATGTCTTCGATATGGGCGACGAGAAACTCGACATCTTCCGAGACCCCTGAGGCACCAAGTGAGCCAACTGCAGTGACTCGTTCGTGGGGATTGCCTTCCAATACGTCTTGATGAATGGCGGCTAAAGTCACTGAGTCACGAAGTTTCAATAAGTTCAATCGGGCTTCAAACCCAATGGAGTCGCCACGTGCCGCTAACTTATGGAAGAGGTCAATGTTCTTGCGGCCTGAGACGGTATAGAGCATCTGGACGGCCTCAGATCGCTCCAATGGATCGGCATTGGGATTGTCAGCAAGTCGCTTAAGAAACTGATAGCCGTCTTCTTGTCCCATCGTGGCCAATGCACCGGCTGCCGCAATGACAACATTTGGTGACGGATGCTCGAGACGAGTCCGGATGCGGGGAATCGCCGCAACAGACTTGGCATCACCCAAGGCGCGAATCGCAGGCACCAAAAGGTCGGCCTCTTCGCGCTCAAGGACATGTTCAATCCAGCTGATCGATTCGTTGCTGGCAATCTTGATCAGAGACGCCAAAATTTGCCGAGCACCCATTCCCGATGCGACCTGAATCGCTTCGCCCATCTCGGTGACGGAGCGTCCGTCATCATGCAAGATACCGGCGTCAGCGGCATTCATCCGAACATCGAATTCTTTGCTTCTGAAACCGTGCTCAAGAAGAACGCCGAGCTTGGGATTATTGACCCGACCACAAATTTCCATGTAGGCCGACACCAAGGCAGGAGTCAGTCTCGGGTGTGAATTGAAGGAATCGACCACGACATCGACGAGCCTGTCATCGCGACAAAGTAAGGCTATTTCGTCTTTGACGGTCCCCGTTTGCTCCGGTGCAATGACACGAGATGTCATCAAAGCGAGGCGCTGCTTCAACGCCGACAATCGAATGCCGTATGACGCTGTGCGATACCAAATGGGGTCGTCGATTTTCTCTAACTGTTCGACTGGTGCTTGGCCGGAAGAGTCTTGTTGGCCAAACATGAAGAATGCCAGACCTGCCGATGCAACGATAATCGTTACGTAGAGTGCCAATGACTTTAGATCCATGCGTGCGTCATTCCTGTTGTTTTTGCGGAATGCGATCCGATGAGTTTGAGACGATTATCGACGGGGGGCCCACTTAAGCACTCGTTGACTAGATCCCATCGCATTAGCAAGGCTTGACAAAGCTATTCGATACTGGACTAAAGCTCGAATGAATTCACTTTTGGCATTTGCCAAATCGCTTTCAATCTCCAAGACCTGAAAGTTGGTCGACACTTTGTTGTCCAATTTGATGCGTTCGTTCTTCAGTTCTTCGAGCTTGAGTTCCATGGCCTTCTTTTGAGAATGGCTGGTTTTATCTGCAATCTCAACGTCACGATAAGCCCGACGAACTTCCTCCACTGCCGTCAGCTGAAGATCCCGGTAGGCCATGAGAGCTTGGTTTCGTTGCAAGCGGGTTCGTGAGATCCGAGCGCGGGCAGCCCGATTCCCAAGTGGAATCTCAAGAGTAACACCAAGGTTCCAAGTTTCCGCTCCAACGACTCCGTAGCTGTCGAGGAATGAATTGCCGACAGCTGTGTTGAGACCGGTAAAGTTAACGGAAGCGACAACATCGACTCGCGGCAGCAATTCGTTGTCAGCAACCGCCAGGTTGATGTCTTGGGTCCTTAAGCTCAAGCGCGATTCAGCCAAGTCCGGACGCTCGGAAAGAGCAATGTCGATGCACTCATCCAAATTCGGGGTATCGAATGTGACCTCGGCAATATCATCTGATGGGATGATTTGAATGTCCCATTCTTCGCGATCTTTAAATGTCATGATGAGCCGACGCAGTTGGTCTGCGTTGTTCTCAATTTCATTTTCAGCAATCAAAACATCGGTCACTCGAGTCGCGACACCAGACTCGGCCGAAGCGATTTCGATCGGAGCGAATACGCCCGTTTCTACTTTCACCCGATTGATCTCAAGGAGTTTGTTGGCCAACTCCAGTGACCGCCGTTTTACCGTGAGATCTTTGATCGAGAAAACATAATTCCAATAGGCGGTATGGACCGCCTGGATCGTTGACAAGACATCGCGACGATACCGCTGCCGGCTTTGCGATTCGGCGTATCGTGCCAACCTGATATTGGCATAGTTATATTGCATCCAAGCGTTGCGAAGGATTGGCTGAGTGAATGCAACTGACGTCGAGGTTTGAAAACTCGGATTGATCAAGCCACCGCGCGCATTGTTGCGATAGTTGGATCGAATCTGCATTTCGTAAGTCGCGCCAGTTGGAAAGAGCCCTTTGACACCGGCGCTGAACCCACCCACGTCAGACGAGTCGGTCACAATGGCTTGGAAAAACTGAGGCGTTCCATCGGGGTTCAGTTGTCCAGTTGGAAAGATACTCGGGAACACGCCTTCATCGGCACCGTAGTTTGCCGCCAAGTTGAGAGTCGGCTCGAAAATCGCCTCGGCCTCAGAAACCGATGTTCGATCGATCAGGTGGTTGTAATAAGCAACTCTCAAAGAACTGTTGTAGGTGGTGGCCAGCTTTACCGCCTCGTCTACGCCGATGGTCAGTTTCTTGGCAGATCTCTTCTTGGAGGTGTCCTGTGCCTGCGACGACCCAGTCTTTGCGCCTGTGGCCTTAACCTGACCATAAACAGGGCTCAGCATTAGTAGAAGGACCCCAAGAATCAAAAGGCATAGGGGACGGATGCCAACGGTCTGGGACATGGAGGACTCACCCTTACAACAATGGGTCAGAAATGACTCTATAGGCTGACTTGCTCAGGACTTACGGTAGCACGCCGCTGCACTGCCATCAATTGTGTAGATATCGATCGGTCGAATCAGGAGAGACGCCCCACCGGCCCCTTAAACTGGGAGTCGATTCGGTGAATCAACGGCCGTATTTGGCTTTGCGCGTTCTTCTTTCCCGGTATAGTTGTTCGGAAAAGTCTTTACCCAAAATCTTGGCCAAATAGACACGCATCTCAGGAGCCGAATTGGCATCGCGGCGAAGCTTAACGTCAAAAGCGCGGACCGTATCTAAGCTCGATTTAGTGCCGATTGACACCAAACCTTTCAAGATTTCACGGTGGAATTCGGCTTTCTGTAGAGACCTGATCAGAATGTCAGCCGATCGGGGCGCAGAAATTTTTCCCAGAGCGACAATCGCCGCACGACGAACATCACTAGGAGCCTTGGAATCAACCAGCTTCAAGAGCTCTGCCATTCCGGCTCCTGATTCCAATTCGCCCAAGTAGTCGGCCGCACGTGCAGCGACTTCTGGTATCGGGTCATTGAGAACACGAGCAAATAGTGGGGCCGACTTGCGCTTGAAAGTCTCTAAGGAGTCCTTCATGAATTGAAGGCGCTTCTTGACGTCTTTGGACTTATCGAAAAGCGCCAAATCCGCCATGTAAGCCTTACGTACTTTCTGATTCGGGAACATGAGCTTGGACCGAGTCCAACGCAAAGCGTTCCCCTCTTCGATGGCAACACGAGTCTTGACGAGAATCTGTTTTTCTGTCTTCGCCAAATCGCCCACAAAGAGACTTTCCACCTTCGGAAGATCGGAGGAGGTAAACAGGTCAGATCGAAGAAGCGCAATCCGATACAGCTCACGAACCAAGACACGCCTGATCCAAGGACTCCGTGACTCGAGGTATTGCATGACCAACTTCTTGACAGCATCAGCCTGAGATCGTTTGGGATTCTTGATGGCCTTCAGGTAGGCCTCGAGAAAATTAACTCGGTTAACAGAGTCCCGGCGAGGGAGATCGACGAAGTCGACGACAACCTCGAAGGATCCGTGCTTGGATTTCTTGAGAAAGAGGATCTTCTCCAGCTGTTTTGATCTGAGAATCGACCGTTCGGCGCCGATGACGAGAATCGACTTCTCGGCTTCGCCTTTCAGGCACTTCTTGACCTTGAAACGGTTGAGGACTTCTTTGCTGGGTAGAAGTGTGGTTCTTTCAAACGTTGCGACAACAATCGTGGTTGATTGCTCCAGGATCGCATCGTGAAGCCAAGGCTTGTAGATTTCGCCTTGGGCAGACGCTGGTGCAGCCAAAATAGCCAAGACCAGTGCAACTGAAAGAAATAGTGAGTTCAACAAACCGCGTTTCCAAATGAATGTGGGAGACCAAGATGTCTCCCACTCTATACTGGAATGCCGTTCATTAAAGTTTCAATCGATGATTACGAGGCGCGAGCAGCGCGAGCCATGGCTTGGCGCTCAAGAACCTTGGAATTGTGAATGGAAATGAATCGCTTACATTCACCCAAAGTGCCCATGAAGATGTCGTCGTTACCTTCGAAGACCTGATAGTAGCGGACACCCTGCATCGATAGTGCGTATTTAATAATCATGAGAAACCTCGCAAATCAGAAACTAATGTGATTGTTGACTGACACATCGCAAGGAATGTGCCTTTTGCTGAAGCCTGGATGAAAATTCCCACGGCAGAAGCCCCACATTTCGACATAAATCACCTCTCAAAATCATCTTACGAACGAAACATATTTTGGGTTTTGCTGGACCACTACGAGTCGAGAGGCCGTCGACTTCACCATGTTTTGACGCATTGGTGCAACCGACCCCTTCCTATTGCACGAAGTTGGAATCTGGAAGGAGCGGGCCACGCTCCCCCACCGAAGGTCAAGCTCTCGGCAAAAGGAGCGGATCCGCCATCCTCAAAATCCTTCCAGGGGAAGCCTGACATCTTGGCGAACAAGGCTGAGCACTGGCTTGAAGGCGCAGCCACCTCTTTTTCTTGCAGAATGGACGGCAATCGAAGATGGCAACATGACCGTGTGTAAGAATACCGGTTCCCGACGCACTTAGAGGAGCGGGGCACGAGATTGGTCGGGGCATTAGCTAAGAAAAAAGAGTGCTCCGAATCGCGGAGGCACCCTAAAAATCCGACTTTGATCTCTCTATCAGCGTTTCTTTGAATCGATGCGTTTGGCTGGCACGCTCTTCGGCAAATCACCCAATGGGGACGGCGGCAAGGCGTCCTTCTCGGAGATCCGAAGGGTCCAATTCGAAGTCTCTGGGACTAAGGCATCATTGCGTTTCTCAATCGAAGTACGGGCAGCCAGCGGTTCTTTATCCATGGCTGAAATCCACGCCATCGACAAAAGTAAGCCGAGGCCCAGGGCAAACGCCCCTTGAGTCCCCAACCGAAAGAGAAACGACGTGGCTACAAGTTCCCGCCAACAAGCCAACCAGCGTTCACTGCGAGCGGCGAGACGTGTGGCCAACGATGATTTTTTATGGACTTCCAGAACATCATCGCGAACCAGCCCGAGCATCATCTTGTGCATCGAGGTGCGATAGGCAGCACTTGGTTCAATTGGCTGCAAGACTTCATCGCGATACATATTCAACATCGGAGTGAGTTCTTGGCGCAAGGCGTCAAGCTCCCCCATGTCTACAATATCGTTGTCATCGTATTCGTGTTTCTTGTTGCTGTCACTCATGACGTTAGTCTATCTCCTTGCTCAGCAGATCCCGCAGACGACGCATCGCATTAAACATGCGCGATTTCACCGTCCCTACAGGGATCTCAAGGGCCTCACCAATGTCTTGGTATTTAAGTCCTTGGAATTCGGAGAGGACAAAGACCTCTCTTTGATTGTTTGGCAAGCGTTCCAGAGCCCACTGGATTTTTTTCTTCAACTCTTCGTTTGACAGAAGTGCTGGCGGGGTTGGCAACTGATCTGCCACGATGTTGACCAATGCTGATCCACCATCGAAGTTCGCATTGCCGGCGTCTAAAGAAACTAAAGGCTTGTGTTTCGACTTGGAACGATAGACGTCGATCCAGTAATTGCGGGCGACCCGAAAAAGATAAGTCTTGAAGCGAGCCCGGGCGACATAGTCATTTCGAGCTTTGAAGACTTTGCGCCAAACCTCCTGGGCACAGTCTTCAGCTAACTGCTGATCTGGATGCTGCGCAAAGAAGAAGTGGATGAGCGCCTGTTGGTGCTTCTCTACCAGGGACGCAAAGGCATTGTAGTCGCCTCGCTTGAACGAAAGCATCAAGGTGACGTCTTCATCCTGGTTATCTTGACTTTCGTGCTTCATATGACCTGAAACGACCAAATAGGACCGAGGTTCGATGTGATCACTGTTTTCTTTTCAAAATCAACTCAAACTCATTACGAACCGCTTCCCGAATCTTCGTGGTACCCGAGAAAGTGTGAAATCCGGCGTGCGTTGCTCGCAACTTGCAGTTGCCTTGAGGAACATTGCGTAACTCCAATTTTCCAAAACTATTTACGTCACTTCGGCGTTCATCGAGGAGAGTAGATTTAGGCCCAAAATGCTCCCAGAATCCGCCTTCAGACTCGACAAAGACCCTCACTCCTTGCAATTCCTTTCCCTCATCGTCGACGCACCGAATTTTCAAGTTGGCTCCAGCCTGAGCTAGGCGAGTTTGTATTCTCCGGTCCCGCGCCTTGATCTCGACGTCATCCAGTTGCTGGGAAGGAAAACCAGGGGCCTTGGCAAACAAACTAAGAGCCTGAGGGGCAAGATCGTTGAGGAAGAGCATTCCCTTCGCATTCGTTTGCAAAAGAACA
>JBLINQ010000096.1:0-19617 GCA_047639315.1 Planctomycetota bacterium | reverse complement strand
ATGCGGTCGGCCAATTGGGCAATGTGATCAATGGCTCTTTCCTCTTAGTCTTGGGCGACATCTATTATGCTCCGAAGAACCTCGACCTCATGGTCAAGCAATTCGAGGCCCAGGGTGGCGGAGCCGTATTGGCCGTCATGCGCGAACCAGATCTCGAGGCTATGAAGAAGAACTTCACGGTCGAGCAAGGTGAAGACGGTATGGTTCGTCGTGTGGTCGAGAAGCCAAGAAATCCGATCAACGATCTGAAAGGTTGCGGTATCTACATGTTTGGCGACGAGATGTTCGACGCCATCCGCAAGACTCCGCGCACCGCTCTCCGTGACGAATATGAAATAACCAACTCCATCCAAATCCTCTGCGATGATGGATATCCCGTTTCGGTGGCAGAAGTCGTCGAATGGGATTGCAACATCACATTTGCACGCGACCTGCTAAATGCCAACGTCCAATATCTTGAACGTCACAACATGGACAATCTGGTTCATCCGACGGCAGAAGTGCACAAGGATGCGGTATTGGAACGCGTCGTCGTGGGCGAAGGTGCGAAGATTCTCTTGCCAGTCCATATTAGGAACGCCGTCATTCTCCCTGACACCGTGGTCGATCGTGGCTCGCGTATCGAAGAGATGATCATTTCGAAGGAAGAATGGCATCAGTGCTAAATGATGGCGATCTAACCGACACCAGCGTCGGCAAGACCAAGGGTGAAGTAAAACGGTGGCGTGCCGTTCATCTCTTCTTCATCGTCGCCGTCACCTTCGTTTTCTACGCCCGCACGTTTGACAACTACTGGATCAAAGACGATCTGGCCATCGGCAACTTCTTTGTCGGCGGCGAGATTTCCTGGGACTCATGGCTTCGGGAACTTTGGCCTTCCTATATGACGGCCGAACACTATTGGCGTCCGGTGCCGCTGTTCCCAGGATTCGTCGAATACCAATTCTGGGGCCTGAACCCCGCAGGCTATCACATCGACAACACGCTCATGCACGCCTTGTCTGCGTGCATGCTCTATTTCCTCGCCAATCGGCTGACATCACACAAATCGATTCTTATCGGTTTCGTCGCTGCCCTCGTCTTTGCCATCAATCCGATCAATGCCGAAGCAGTAGTCTGGATCATGCAGAGAATGGTCCTGTGCTCCTTCCTCTTCAGCTTGGCTGGGCTTCACTGCTGGCTGAATGCTGTTGAAGGGCGAGGTAAGTACTGGCGGATTCTGGGCCTTGGCTGCCTGATTCTATCTTTGCTGTCGAAAGAGATTGCCCTGACACTACCGGGCTTATTCTTCTTCCTCGACCTCTGCTACGGCCCGGATGGTGACAAGGGACGCCTGAAACGGGCCGCTTTCTGGGCCATTCCATGCGCCGTCATTCTCGCGGCCTATTTTCTGTGTCGCCATTTGATGTGGGGACAACTCGTCAACACTTACGCCGGCTTGGAGCCCTTTGAATACGCCAAGGTGAACCGCGTCTTCGAGAATTTCTTAGCCACCATTGGCTTTGGATTGGCACCCGTGAATAGGGGCATCTTCGGAGCCACGTGGACCAACGTCCTGCGCTCTGTGCTACTCGGCATCTACTGTATCGGTGGCTTGCGGGCTCTCTTTTTGGTTCGATTTAGCCCTGAGTGGCGCCGTCTCGCCGGGCTCAGCTTTGGGCTTTTCGCTTTTGGTCTCTTGCCCATCATTCCAATTTGTTGGGTTGATGAGCGCTTGTTCAATGCGCGTTTTTTCTATCAACCAGCCTGCGGTTTTCAGTTACTGATCGTGGCATCTCTTCTGCTCCCCATCCAAGTCGGCAGAAAATGGGAGCGTACGCTCGGCCGCGGCGCAGCATTCGTTCTTCTCGCCGTTATGGGGGTTTCCTTGGGTGGCGGCCTGACCGCCTTCGATCATGGCTCCCAACAGGTAAGGGGCCTGCAACAGAGCATCTTGGCCTATTCAGATCGGTTGGAAGAAGCCGGTGAGAAAGGCAAGACGATTGTCGCCCTTTACACGCCGACTCAATACGAAGGAGTGCCGACCCTCGAATACTCCCTCAAGCTCGCCATGCTTCCGCCGCTCTCACCACGAGCCGTGAAGTGCATTCCGCTGGTCTCAAGAGACTACGGTGAGCCAGGCAAGTGGGCCGCCCAGTTGAACGAAGAGCTCAAGAAGCGAAAAATCGAGATCGATCAATTGCGGTGGCTCGAATGCCGAGCAAACCCTCTCGGAATCCGTCCTTACTTCGGCGCGACAGAACCAGCTTTGGGCCAATCGCCTGCCGAGCTCATCACGCCGCCAGATCACAGCTTCTTAGGCAATGACGGACCAGAACCATCCTTCACTTTCAAAGCCCACAAGGATGCTCACCACTTCCACATCCGCTTTGCCGTCAGAAAGATTGATTACGCTTGGGGCCCCAACTTAGTTCCGGGAACCAACTGCGAACGCAGCGCTAACGGCGTCGTAACCTTCAAACCATCGTTTCGCGACCCGTCCCAGCCCGATCTCCCTGACCTCTGGGCCAAGATGATGCAACAACGGCTGGAGCACCCCTTTCCTCTCACTTGGCGCGTTGTCTCCTTCGACAAGTCGAACCAAGTGATCGGGGTCTCCAAGGACTTCCACCTCGTTGTGCTCAATGCTCTTTAACGCGGTGCCCGGGTTAAGGAACAAGTAGCATAGACAACGCGCTCGAAGCCGAAGGAACAGGGCTCGTTTCGAAGAACTGGATGTAGACCATACTGCCAGCAATGAATGGGATTTGCCTGGAAACATTGGGGACAATGAGATGCCCGAATTCCATGCGAGAGGCAAAACCAAAGCCACCGGTGTCAATGAGATTGATCGGGTCATCAGCGATGAGCAACGGGAAACCAAAGAGTAAGAAGTTCGTGGGAGCTAAACTCACACCATGAATTCCCAGCGCAACAAGTGATGAGCCCTCGCACCGAATTGTTCCAGTCACGACAAAAGGATCCCCGAGGTGCGGGGTCCAGGTCTGACGCAATCTGACCGCGCCAAGGTCAGACGAATAGGCTCTAACCGGGAGCGTGTCGGCGATGGACACAAAAGCAGCCCCTCGGCCTTCTTCGTCCGGTGCGCCGATGATCACATCGTCAAAGCCGTCACCGTTCACATCGCCGGCACCGCTGACGAAGAATCCTGCTAAGTCTTCGCTAAAAGTTCCCCGGACCGTTTGATCGGTATTGAATCGGGCCCAGCACGAAGATGTAAGAAATAAGCCAATCGCAATACCAATAAAAATGAGCCTTCGTCTCCTTGCCCTCTCCTTCGATCAATGATCTTGGTACGGCCTGACTTTGGAGAGTATGGTGGAATTCAAGCGAATGAGAAACCAATTCTGGGGTTTGGGTGAAGGTGCTTCTCTGAGTGAGAATCAGACAGAACAATGGGCTTACGCACGTATCGCTGCCGAACTCAATCACTTACGACTGAAAGGCTATAATCGATCACCTTGTTCTTTTGTAGTTTCATGATGAAGAAGTAATCTCCTTCTAAGAGAGGTCGCCCTAATTCAAACTTGAGCACGTTCTGATCCTGCATGTGAGGCTCGCCGAGCATCCTCAGAACCGCAGCCGAATTTAGGCCAGACAGCACCTTCTCACTGATCATCCACCGCGCCATACGACGCTGTTGCCGAGCATCACCAGCGGTCCATTCCGTGCGATTGAAGGGCTCCATTCGAGTCTCGTCCCATCGGGCGAGGCCAACGAATAAGAGAACGATCAAAGCGTACTTAGCTAACGACTTGAACAATCTTGTGGCGCGGGAAGTCACTTATTCATTTTCCAAATCTGAGAGTCAACACGACGAACCATGAATCGGAGAGAACCATGCAACAGCGAGTATACGGCTTGATCTCTGGGTAGCGCAAACAAGGGGTCAGATCTTCTTGCGATACCAACGCTCGGAAGACACAATTGTCACGCAACCAGGTGAGGAAACGAAGAACAAATGGATACGCCAACCCACGCTATCATTGGACGACTTGCTGCGCGGGCGATTTGGCCGCAGAAGAAAGATAGTGGCTTGGTCAATTTGGCGACCATTTGCAGCATTATCCCAGATCTCGACGTCTTCATTCCAGGGGACGCCTTAGAAAGCCTCGTCACGCATCGTGGATTCAGTCATTCGATCGTTGGGGCTTTGATTGGTGCCGCCGTCGTCGCCCAGATTGCATCTAAGACGAAGATGAAAGCGAC
Organism: Planctomycetota bacterium; assembly: GCA_047639315.1. GTDB lineage: Bacteria > Planctomycetota > DRQF01 > S139-23. The sequence goes on along the minus strand of JBLINQ010000096.1, from coordinate 15,408 downwards.
CTCGTTCACGTCGCTCTTCTGTGCTTGCTTCTTAGGGTGGGCGTTTCATATTCTATTCGATGTCCTGACGAGTTATGGAACCGTCGTCTTTGCGCCTTTCTCGAATTACCGAGTTTCACTCGACACACTCTTCATCATCGACCCTTATTTAGATTTGATCGTCATTGCTGGGCTGTGCCTTGGTTGGAAATCAAGGCTCGGAGGGCGCGCGTATCGAGGGGCGTCTTATCTCTTGTTGGCCTATGTCTTGCTGTCTGCCGCCTTGACCGTCAAAGGGATCATAGACACAAAGAACTGGGCCGAAGAAAAAGGGATCGCCGTCGATCATCTGGTAGTGATGCCGACACCCTTCTCACCTCTCCATCGACGAGCGATGATCACATCTGGCTCTGATGTCCACTGCCTTTCGATCAGCTTAGACAAAGGCATTGATAAGGAGTCGACTGTTTTTCGCGCTGCGATCGGGCACCCGAAACTCGAAGAGATTTGGAAGACACGGGCCGGCGAAATCTACAAGTGGTTTGCTCGCGTCCCCATTGTCGAATTTGACGAAGGCAAGATCTACATCCAAGACTTGCAGTTCATGCAACGCAGTCATGGCCTTGGGTGGTTGGGAAGGAAAGTTGCCCGAATGATGCTCGCACGAAATCCGAAGGCATTCGAAAGGCGAATGTTCATGCTCGAGGTCAACGTCAAGAGCGACAACCAACTCGGAGACATCATCTTTCGCAAGTAGGAAGACCCGACACCAAATAGTCTCAAAACACCCGCCATAAGTCCTTAATCCGCACGAAGTTCAACGAACATTCCAAAGGGTTTCCTTTGAGAGAGGCTATTGATCTCTATAAGATGAGCCGACCCCGGCAGAACCGCGTCTCGGCTTCCCCCTTGGAGTAACTCAATGTTGCGGACTTCATGTTTCTCAGCGACCTGCATCCTCATCATGACCTTCTCGGCGAGCTGTTTCGCTCAATTCTCGACCCACTACACCAAGAATGGCTTGAGCATCAACAGCTCATTCGGAGCATCGGTCAGCACCGCTGGCGACGTCAACGGGGACGGTTTCACTGACTTCATCGTCGGGGCGCCTCTGAACGACTTCAACGGCATCAACGATGGCGCCATGTTCGTTTACTCCGGATTGACTGGTGCCCTCATTTATTCAAGAGCTGGTCTCTCGGGCGACCAGTACGGTCTTTCCGTGAGCGATGCCGGGGATGTCAACGCCGATGGCTTCGACGACTTCATTGTCGGAGCACCCTTTGACGACACCAATGGTCCGGCGGCGGGGGCGGCCTATCTGTACTCGGGCGCCACGGGCAATTTGCTCTACGCAATTGGCGGCCTTACTGGTGACAATTTCGGCACTTCAGTAAGTGGCGCTGGCGATGTGAACGCAGACGGTTTCGACGATTTCATCATTGGCTCACCGCGCAACGGCGCCGGCGGAACCGACTCCGGATCGATTTATGTCTACTCAGGCATCAACGGTGCCTTCCTGTTCACCAAATTCGGATTCGCAGGAGACCAACTTGGACGCGCTGTCAGCGCTGCTGGCGACGTCGACGCAGATGGCTACGACGACGTCATTGTCGGATCTCCATTCAATGATTTTGGCGGAACCGATGCCGGGGCGGCCTATATATTCTCAGGATTGACCAGCTCCATCTTGTTTTCAAAGGCGGGAACACTTGGAAGCAACTTCGGTTGGTCGGTGGATGGAACCGGCGATGTCAATCGCGACGGTTTTGACGATGTGATCGTTGGCTCCCCCGTGACAGGCACTGCCGGACCAAATTCCGGTGCCAGTTTCGTTTACTCTGGCATCGACGCATCTCAGCTTTATTCCAACATCGGAAATTCCGGTGATCTCTTTGGTTGGTCTGTTGCTGGTGCCGGAGACGTCAACGGCGACGGCTTCGCTGATTTCATCGTTGGTGCTCCACTCAACGATGGTGCCGCCAACAATGGTGGCGCAATTGCCATCTACTCCGGCATTGACGGCGCCTTGCTCTCGACCGCAGCAGGCGCCGGGGCAGGGAACAACTTAGGCTACTCTGTTGATGGTGCAGGCATCATCAACTTCGACCAATTCAATGACGTCATCGTCGGCTCGCCTGGCGTGTCCACCGGAGCCGTGCCTGGCACCGCACAAGTCTTCACCGCTCCCGCTCTTCCGACTCTCAATTACAATTCAGATATCGGCCCAACGACCCTCACCTTGGATTGGCTCCCTGATGCCAGCGATCCTTTCTCGCTCACCGGAACGCTCACTTGCGCCGGCGCGACCCCAGGTGGTATCGGTCAATTCGGCGTCAGTCTCGGCCCAGCCAACACCTTGATTTTCGGCTTCCCCCTGCTCATTGGCATTGATCCGGTCAACCTGATCGACATGGGCAGCCTAGGCTACTCATTTACCGGAGACGCGGTCATTCCCAACGTCACAAGGCAGTATCCAAGCCTCGCTGGGGCCTTTGTCTTTATTCAATTCTACGAAGTCAGCCCATTGATTAAGGGTTCCAACGGCATTGCGCTGTTGCTCTCCTCTTAGGCCCATTGGCACGGTAAGGTTGGCCGGTGTTGCTACAAGTCCATATCCTGATCTCGCGCCGCATCCAAATTCGAGGAAAGCACAATGGCTTCTAACGCATCAACGAAGAAACTCGCCGGTATCGTTCTCCTTGTCCTGGGCGTTGGGCTCCTCTACATGGGTTACCAAGAATCTCAGACTCTTGGCGCCGAACTCAGCAACGCGATTGGTGGCGGCAAGTCCGATCGCGAAATGCAGTTCTATATCGGTGGAGCAATCAGCACCATCATTGGCGTATTCTTGATCTTCAAGAACTAACTAAGGCCCCGTATTGATGGTGGTATGACCAAAAACTCAGACGTTCCAGAGCCCAGGCACTATCTCGCCTTCCTCTCCTATTCTTCGAAGGATGAGGCGGTTGCACGCAAACTATTAAAGCGCATTGAAGGTTTTCAAATTCCCAAGGCTCTGGTCGGAACTCCCGGTCGGGACGGGCCAGTGCCGAAGCGGCTCTTTCCGCTGTTCCGCGATCGGGAAGAGCTGCCACTCTCCTCGAACTTAGGTGCCACGATCGGCGACGCTCTCAAGGCGTCGCGCTTCCTCATCGTCATTTGCTCACCTCATTCGGCGCAGTCTCGCTGGGTCAATGAAGAGATTCGTATCTTCAAAGCCATGGGCCGCGAAGACCGCGTCTTGGCATTCATTATCGACGGTGTCCCCAACGCGACCGCGGGCAATGGCGACAAGAGCCAAGAGTGTTTCCCCAGCGCACTTCGCTTCGAAGTTGGTGACAACGGCGAAGAGTCAGATCGCCCATGCGAGCCCATCGCCGGCGACTTGCGCCAAGGCGGCGACGGCTGGAACAATGCCGTTCTTAAGGCGGTCGCAGGGATCACCGGGCTCGGCTTTGACGCTTTCGCTCATCGAGAGCGAAAGCGAAGACGCCGTCGCCTGGCCTTCCAATTCATCTTCTTTCTCGTGCTCATCGCTGGGGCGTTCTGGAAGTGGGATACAAGCCAAGTGCCTCCAGAACCATATCAGTTCTACGAGCTGCACATTCCAGAGGGCGCCGAGATTACGGAGAGCGATCCTGGGGGCGCGATCACGATTAGCGACGAGAAGTTCTCGGATTTCATGGACCAGGTGCGTGGTTCCGAGGAAGTGTTCTTCCTCCGACTGTACATTCCGATCGCGGTCGAAGGTGACCGCCCCCCTTCCATCTGCGTGTATTCGCCAGAACTCATCTCCTCGACGACCTACACCATCGACGAATCAACATCTTTCAAAACCGGCTTCTTCCGCCACCAGTTCGATCGCTTCTCAAACGTCGACATCACTTCAGGATTCTTCCAGTGCTTCCACAACTGGTCGTTCTCCGGCACCCACAGTTGGCAACTCAACCCCGTCGAACCCGATGCCGAGCGAGCCACAGCAACCTACCAAGTCGTCAACAAGAACTAACTCAATCATGGAGACTGAGTTCTTGCCTATTGAATCAGCAAACCGTGAGCAGCGGAGAGAGTCGACCAGACTCCATTGGTAAACGGCTGAGGGTTCTGGATCAGCGCTTGAATGTTGAGGATGCCACCGGCTGGCACGTCGGGATTGAGGTAGAAGCTTAGATGCGCCTCGCCACCGGCGTCCAATGAGTCGAGTGGAAAACCGCTTTGGAAGCCGTTCAACAGGATGAACACATCATTGAAGAATGGCGCCGTCCCCAAGTCAAAAATTCCGAAACCAATGAAGGTAAAACCAACCGAGGCCACTATGGGCGAGCCGTAAACCTGGAAGAGTGCATTGGGATTTGGGTTCCATTTCGACGTCAATCTGCACATAATAGATTCGGTTGATCTGGCGAAGAGAATCAACTCCTCGCACTCGACCGAGGAGACACATCATGGACTTAACGCAATTGAAAGAGTTCTTAGGTTGGTGCTTGGTGATTAACTTCAGCATCCTCATGTGGTGGTTCGTATTCTTCACATTCGCACGCCTGCTGGTTTATCGTATTCACACACGGTGGTTCCAGTTGTCAGAAGAGCGCTTCGACTCGCTCCATTACTTGGGCATGGCGATCTACGAAATCCTCATCCTGACCTTCAACTTGGCTCCCTACGTCGCGCTCTGTCTCATAGCGTAGAAAAGGCCGGGGCGCTTTAGAGTTATGGCTGTAAGATCGGCCGAATCTCGACTTGACGATCTGCGTTGATCAACACCAGGCTGGACGACGGCACCTCTTCCCATCCGTCATCAAGACTGAGTGGCTCAGAGGCCACGATGATGGCAGCATTCGTGTCGTCAGATTTGTCCATGAGACAAACGCCGTTCTCACAGCGGTAGCTTCGTCCGCGACTGAGGAAGAGCGACGGTTGCTCGTCGGTATTGGAGTACTTCGAGACGACGGCAGAGAAGCCATCGGATACCGCGAAGTTGAGGTAAGAAGGGTCGCCATCCGGATCGGTAATCGACAAGATTCTCTCGATTGTCTTCGTCATCGCGGCCGCGAGCCGCTCGACACCAGCGAGCGACTCCAGCTCGTTATAGAAGTCTTGAAAATGGGCGAAGGCGAGTTCGGAATCTGTCGAGCCGGTGATCGAATCGAAGGCGCGGTCACTCAGGGGTTTTTGGAGCTCGCGCTTCTTCTTGAGGAATCCACCAATCGAGCCATTGTGCATGAAGGCGAGTTTACCTTCAGCGAAGGGATGGCAATTCGATTCAGAGATTTCTAAACCAGGGCTGGCAGCACGGACATGAGCCAGCACCACAGAACTCCTTGAAACGCGAGCGATGTCGCGAAGGTTGGCGCAATTCCACGCTGGCCGGAACGACCGAAACCTCGCCGGCTCAGGAGAAATATCATGGACATACCACGCCACACCGAAGCCGTCGCCATTCAAGGCCTCCGACCTCAACTGACTGTGCGAACTCTGGCGAATCAAAGAATGCTCAGGTTCTGTGATGAGAGTACCCAGCGTCAAAGGATCACCAACATAGAGTAGAAATCTGCACATCGTTTAATCTCGCCATTAACATGTTGCACGTCGACTTGTTCCAATCGTGCTTGCATCATCACTGTATGGACAGGGTTCACTCATCGCAATTCGCGTGCAGAACGACTGCATTTGATTGCCAATCGTCTTTGTGAGTAGCAGATCAGCTCCGCCAATTAGAATCAGCAACTCGCGCCGCCCATTTTCCATCTTCAAACCGAACTTCGTAACGATAGAGTTCGTCGCCGATGAAGATAGAATGCCGACTCGCTTTCGTTTCAGTGCCGTTCCAGTACGAAATTGAAACCGCCGCAGCTGCAGCTTGCACATCGCCTCCGTGAATGAGATCACAGGTCACCTTATCGGGTACGGACCGCCCTTTGCCCCGCTTCGATCTTGTGTCATCTCGGACGCCCACGATATGAACGCCCTTGCTCTCTGCTTCGAAGGCATTCCTTAAGACTGATAGCGTGTCGTGATCAGCTGTTGGATTCCACAGCACAAAGAATTGCGTGGAAAGGTGCTGATCATAGAGGAAGAGATCAAGCTTCGAGATCTGTTGTTTCTCAATTTGAAGTTCGGGGCAGAGAAGGGTCGTATCCTGAGGAAACTCACGGCGAACGCCATGACCGATATCCTCATTCTGAACGATCCATTGCCATTCAATCTTGGTTGTGTTGAATTGCATAAGAACTCCCTCAGAAACGCAAATGCGAGAGGTGCAGGTCAAACTGATCCGAGTGAATCGTACAGACTTATCTGTTGACCAACAATGGGCTCACATGTGGCGACCGCAGAGCACCTGGATCTGTACACCGAAGATTCTGCTGCTTGGCCGCTCAAACCTGACAAACGTAGCCCGCATTCGGACAATTTTGTTTAGATTGCGAGTCGTCGCAATCCTATGTCGCTGGGGACACTGAAGATGTCTAATGCTGCTTCACGTAAAGAATTGCTCCTGGTCGCTATCACTTTAGTGATCTGCATTGGAGTTTGCTTCTCCCCTGCCACCGAAGCTGGGTTCATTTGGGATGATGAAGATTACGTCACCATGAACCCAAACTTGAGAGACAGCAATGGACTCGTCGCGACCTGGACCGAACCGTCATCTTTGCCGCAATACTATCCACTCGTGCACACGACATTTTGGTTCGAATATCAAGCGTGGGGCTTGGACCCTTTGGGTTACCATGTCGTGAATCTCGTGCTTCACGGATTAGCCGCATTACTTCTCTTCTTGCTTCTGAGGCAACTGGGATTCAAGTGGGCCTGGGCCATTGCCATCCTCTTTGCCGTACACCCGGTGCAGGTCGAATCTGTCGCTTGGGTCACCGAGCGCAAGAACTGCCTGTCCTTAGTCTTCTATCTGCTCTCGATGAAGGCCTTTCTTTCATGGTGGCTAATCGATGAAGAATCAAGCTCAAGAAAGACCCCTCGATATATCTACGCTTTGCTCTTCTATTGCTGCGCACTTCTAAGCAAGACTGTGACCTGCTCCCTGCCAGCAGCCTTGGCCCTTCTTTATTGGTGGCGGCAAGGGCGCATCACTCGCCCTCTTCTTAAGGCCCTACTGCCATTCCTGCTCATCGGAATTGGGATGGCATCCTTGACAGTGTGGATGGAAACAAACCACGTGAATGCACAAGGAGTTGATTGGGAGCTCAGCTTTGTCGAACGCCTACTCATTGCCAGTCGCGCGGTGTGGTTCTATATCACTTCAATCGTGTGGCCGGCTGGCTTGTGTTTCAATTATCCGCGTTGGGTAATCGACGTGACGTCGCCACTTGCGTGGCTCTACTCGATCGCGCTGATTGGCACTCTTGCCGTTTTGTATGTCAAACGCCACCGGATCACACGTGGTCCGATTACTGCGTTCTGTTTGTTTATTGGAACGCTCTTTCCGGCATTAGGTTTCATCGACGTCTACCCAATGCGCTACTCATTTGTGGCAGATCATTTTCAATACTTGGCGACTCCCTTTGCCATGGTGCTCCTGGTTGAAGGAGTCAGAGTCTTGAGCCGCAAGGTCGGGATCGGCGCCAAACCCGTTCTTGCTCTGGGGCTTTGCCTTCTTTGCGTTCTCATGGCTGTGACCTACAGACACACGTCTCAGTTCCAAAGTCTGCAGGCACTTTGGCGAGGCACCATCAAAACGAATCCCGAGTCATGGCTGGCAATGTTGAACCTTGGCGCGTTGGAGTTAGATAAGGGAAATCTCACTGAGGCCAAGGATCTTCTTGAGCGAGCCGACCGCCTAAAAGATGGTGACCCAGATTTGGATAACAATCTCGGCATCCTCTACTTTGAACTCGGTGACAAGAAGCAGGCCCAAGTGCACTTCACGGCTTCGCTGGCGCTCCGCAATGATAGCCCTAAGGTGCATCATAATTTGGGTGTGACCCTTTGGGACAACGGGGCCAAAGCAGAAGGCAAACAACACGTCAAAGAGGCGCTTAGAATCGCGCCATCTTATGTTGACGCTCATGGGACAATGGCTCGATTCCTGATTGACGAAGGAAAACACAAACGAGCGATCAACCACCTAACTCTAGCACTTCGCAGCCGGCCCAGTGATTTAAGATTGCAGCAGGGCATGGCCACTTGCTTGATCAAGGAACGAAAATTCAAGGATGCGATTCAGCACCTGGCAGTCATCTTAAGTGTTGAGCCACAAAATAGTGACGCTCGGTTGTCGGTCGTCGCCTGCTTGCGCAAAGGTGGAAAGTTCGATTTGGCGGATCGACATCTTCTTGAGGTCTTGAGCCTCTCGCCTCAGAATGAGAAAGCACAAAGTGAACTGAGAAAAGTCTTGGCAAGAAAGACTGCCTCACAAGCCCGATCTTTCGTGGACGGTTGGGTGAATCAATCCCCAGCCCTTAAGGGCATTCTTTTCGAGTTGCTGGCTCGACAAATGGAATCGCAGAAAAAGTGGAGCGAAGCACGGGCCGCATGGGAAGTCGCCCAAGCTGATGCGCAGGGCCGTCAGGAAGCCAATCGTGCCGCCGAAATCGCCGGGCACTTGGCGCGACTCCAAGGCAAGTAAGCACTTAGGGCTGGATCGCAACGTAGTCCCGAATTGTGCCGAGCTCAACAAGTCAACTTGAGTAATCATTGCAAGGACAGCGACGCCGTAGTAGCTTTGTGTCAGCCCCCCTTTGACCCAAAATCTAACGAGACATTGAAATGTACAAACAAGCATGCTCGGCCCTGTTGGCCGTCGCTTTCCTGATCGTTGCGACTTCCGCAACCGCTCAATCGCCAGTCAAGCAAGTTGGTGCCGGCGCCGAATACTCGGCGCTGATTGACCAGGTTGGCGCCGTCTTCACTTGGGGTGCCAACGACATGGGGCAGCTTGGAGACAACAGCACAACCGATCGAGCGCTTCCCGTAGTGGTACCAGGTCTGATGGCGACGTCGATCTCTTGCGGGGCGCAACACATGCTGGCGTTGCTCGGCAATGGAACCGTTGTCGCCTGGGGTGACAACACGAATGGCCAACTAGGAGACAGCAGCATCGGCGGTACGAGTTCGGTGCCAGTCCCGGTCCAAGGTTTGAGTGCTATCGTCGCGATCTCTGCAGGTGAAGACCACAGCCTTGCACTCGACAGTGCAGGACAAGTCTGGGCTTGGGGAGCAAATGCAGATGGTCAACTCGGTGATGGCACAACCACTGCCAGTCCATTGCCTGTTGAAGTTCTTGGTCTGGATGCCGTCGTTGCCATAGCCGCAGGGGTTGATCATTCTCTCGCTCTCTTAGCCAACGGTACCATGCGCGCATGGGGTGCCAACGCAGCGGGACAGTTAGGCAATGGCAACACCAGTCAAAGTACCTCACCAACCCCAGTCAATGGACTGTCAGGAATTCGTTCGATTGCTGCCGGTCAATCGTCGTCGCTCGCGCGGGATGCCGATGGTCACGTGTGGCATTGGGGCCTTGCTTCCGGTGCTTTGGCATCGCCTTCGCCAGCGCTTGTTCCTGGTCTGAGCCTCGCGATTCAGGTGATCGCCACACACTCCGGCTCACGTGTAGCACTCACGAGCGACGGCAGAATCTGGCTTTGGGAATTCAGCGATACCCCACCGACTTTCATCACGATTGAAGCGGCCCCCGTTGCAATTGGTGCTGGCGGACCACACATGAGTGGTCACATCGTGAGCCTCATGGGCGATGGAAATTTGCTGGCGATTGGCGCCAACAACCGGGGGCAACTAGGAGACAATACGACAACCACACCAGCCCTCGGGTCGACAGTCGTCGTCAGCGGCGTGGGCGGAATTCCGGGTGTCTTTCTCTCAACACCAGCGCGGCAGACAATTCGACCAGGCGAGACTGCCCAGTTCGATTTCATTGGGCCACCATCTCGCTTCTTTTCCATCTTCCTCGACCTTGGTCCGGGCAACAGCCAAACCCCTTACGGCATTTTTGGCCTGGAAGACTCGCCACTCATGATGACCTTTGATGGCATCGGCATCTTCCCGGGGGGCACTCCGACGAATTTGCAACTTGGTCCTGACGGGCGAATAACCATCTTCGGTTACCCCGCGACCTTGGCAGACATCGGCGTCGACTTCTACGTGCAAGCAGTGGTCTACGACCCAACGCTGCCGTTGGGTTTCCTCTTATCGCAGACCGAGCAAGGTCGGGGCGACGGGGCAGCATCCAGGCTCAGTATCGCGGGCGCCCCCTCGAGCGCAGGCGAAGCAAGATTCGATCGGTCGCGACCAACGATCACGACAAAGGATATTAGCGTAGCGCGCGGCATGCCGTCTTTGCAGTTCACCAAACCTTCCCGCACTTTCTTTGTTGATTCCTCTAACTCCACGGGCGATACGCTTCGCATCGAAGCTGTCGTCAACCCAGGTTCAATGGTCGCTTTCACTACGACCGACCATCAGGTCGTTTTCGAGTTGAATACGATTGATGGCGCGACAGACGGTGACTCCCAAGGCCCTGTGACCCCAGCATTGAGTGTTGTGAACACAACGTGGGTCGCCGGACCTGGCGGGGGCGGCAATCAGTCGGCCGTCGTCGAGATCAGTCCAGCGGCGGTCTTTCCTGCGGGCACCCAAATCGGGGTGCGAGTTAGGCTAGAGCGTCTCATTGGCGGCCTCTGGACACCCATTGATTCGACACGTGGAGAGACCCCAGCCTGGTTGCCTGGCACCCTGTCATCATGGTCGAACCATTCGTTCTATGTCACAGATGATCGCCATGTCGTCTTGGTTCATGGCTGGGGCGGTGACGAGGAGAGCTTTGGTAATTTGGAGATGCTCTTGGAAACAGCGTCGGATCCAGCCAAACGTCGCCCGACACGGGGCTATCGCGGTGACACCGTCGGCGCGGGCTTAGGCGGGCGAGTCTCGATCACCACGCAGGCGTCTGAACTAAACGATTTCCTATCCAGTCCATCTTATGGTGTCGCTTCCGCAGAGCCTGATTTTGTGTGCCACAGTATGGGTGGCCTTTCGGCACGACGTTGGCTCGCTGATCATCCACCGAGCGCGGCTGGAGGCGTTCTGCCTTCACTCGTGAATTTGGGAGTGCCCCATTATGGTGTTCCCTGTTTCTTGATCGACCTCAGCGGCGACCCTGGCGAACGAGATATGCGTCGAGGTAGCCGTTTCCTTCGCGATCTTGCACGTGATTGGCAGCTAACGTCGCCCATGGTTCGTGTCCTCGATCTCGTTGGGCTTGGCCGGTTAACCGGCGGCAATGACGGCAACAGTGACTATCTCGTTCCTGGCTATTCGGCGACCATGCAGCCAAATGGGACATCTAACATCATTCCTGATGCGCAGCATTCGGCCTATTACCTGTCGAATACCGGACACACCGGAAGCGCCACTGGTGCTGCCTTCCTTTGCTTGGCTCCTTCTGGCATCGAATACCTCGTACCAATGAACAGTCCGTCTCACGCAAGTTATCGGCTGACCCGCCAATTCATCGTTAACCGAGAGAACAACCCGATCCTTACTGACAAACCAAGTGCGCCAAACCTGAATCGTGCCGCACTTTGGGTGGAACGCCCTAAGGCCGATGACAGCGCCATCAATGCTGGAGGTCCGGCGACCGGAAGTTACACCAACAACGATGACTCAACGACGGACTGTGACGTTTACTTCTTCAACATGAGCAACATCTTAAGCCGACTGGTGGGCTGGGGCCTATGCCCCGGTGGCGGGGCATGCTTCCCGGCAGGCACGACAACATTGCTTCCTGGCGGAGTTTTTGTCGCACCATAAGGCGCATTTCTACGGCACTTCAAACCACGACATTTTCGGCGCAACCTGTAGGATACTCCTTCGAGGACCTTGCCAGACGCCGGAGAATTCTCATGAAGATGTCTTTCGTTCTAATCTTGTTCGTGCTCGGTTGTGTTAGTTGCGCAACAAGCGGTGATAAGGAGGCGGAAAGTGCCTTCTCGAACGGGCTCGGACTAATTCCGGCCCCGGCTCAGGTCTTGACGAATCCAGCGTCGGCAGAAGGAAGTCACTTCCTTCTGAGCCGCTACACACGGGTTGAGGTGGAATCGGACGACCCCCAAGACCAACAGACCGCAACTCTCCTCGCCGCGTGGATGCGAGATGTGACTGGCTACGCATTGCAGGCTGGTTCGCCCGACACCGAAGACGTCACCAATTTGATCTCTCTCGTGCGAACGACCGACCTATCCCTTGGTGACGAAGGTTATCGACTCACAATTTCGAAACAGCAGGTTGTCATCGAGGCTCAGAAAGCGGCGGGTCTCTTCTATGGGGCCCAGTCGTTGCGACAACTTTGGACATCGAAGAATCCTCGATCCAGCTTCCAACAAGCTGTCATCCCTTGCTTGGTCATTGAAGACGAACCACGATTTTCTTGGCGCGGCATGCTCTTGGACTGCGGCCGCCACTTCATGGATAAAGACTTCGTCAAGCGCTATATCGACCTCTTGGCGTTTCACAAGATGAACCGCCTCCATTGGCATCTAACCGAAGATCAAGGCTGGCGGATTGAGATCAAGAAGTATCCGAGATTGACAGAAGTAGGAGCTTGGCGGACCTACGATGACAAATCCACGTACGGGGGTTTCTACACCCAAGAAGACGTGAAAGAAATTGTGGCCTATGCCAAGGCTCGCTTCATCACCGTCGTCCCAGAGATTGAAATGCCAGGGCATTCTGTAGCGGCACTTGCTGCCTATCCTGAGCTTTCGTGCTCTGGCGGCCCATTTGAGGTCGAGACCCAATGGGGAGTTCACAAAGACGTATATTGTGCCGGCAATGAACGCACTTTCAATTTCCTTGAAGACGTTTTACTTGAGGTCATGGACCTTTTCGATTCGCCCTTCATTCACATTGGTGGCGACGAATGCCCCAAGGATCGTTGGCATGAATGCGAGAAATGCCAAGCGCGTATCAAGAACGAAAATCTCAAAGATGAACATGAGCTGCAAAGCTGGTTCATAAGGCGGATAGAGAAATTTCTGGCACGCCATGACCGCCGACTCATCGGCTGGGATGAGATATTGGAAGGCGGTTTGGCACCCGCCGCTACCGTGCAATCCTGGCGTGGCATGAAAGGGGCAATCGCTGCCGCGACAACGGGGCATGATGCCATTGTCTCGCCAACGAGCCACGCTTACTTCGACTACGACATCGACACCACTGATCTACGCCAGGTCTATGGCTTCGAACCGATTCCACCAGAACTCACGACTGAGCAAGCGAAGCACATCTTGGGTGGCGAATGCAATATGTGGACCGAGCGGGCACCACAAGAGACGATCGACAGCAAGGTCTTCCCGCGCATCTTGGCCATGGCTGAGGTGCTTTGGTCACCACAAGTGGCGCCCGCCGAAAAGCAAGAACGTTATGAAACGAGCTTCTACCCTCGTGTACGCCATCACTACACCAGACTGGATCAACTCGGGGTTCAGTATGGGCCGGAGTCGCGCCCCGCGACGATCCTCTGTCGCCTCGACGAAAAGACAAAGACGTTGCGAGTCACAATGGAAACCGGAGAGGCAGACCTCGACCTGCACTACACGACGGATGGCTCAACACCGAGCCCGAAGAGCGCACGATACGAGGCCCCACTGAGCATCGACCAAACCGCGACATTAAAAGCGCAGGCGTGGCGTGACGGGCGGCCCTATGGCGAATTGGTCACCCGCCAATTCAAGTTGCATCAAGCAACCGGCCGCAAGCCGCAACTGACGCGTGCCTTCAGTCATCAATACAGTGCCAGTGGTGGTCTTGCCATCACCGATGGTCTACGGGGCACGAACGAATTCCGTGATGGCAATTGGCAGGGTTATGAGGCCGTCGATTTCGAGACGGTGATCGATCTTGGCACGCCACAAACGCTCAATCGCCTCTCGGCGGGCTTCCTTCAAAACGTCAGTGTTTGGATCTTCCTGCCTAAGTCCGTCGAATTTGCCATTTCGACTGATGGCCAAAAATTTCGCACCGTTGGCACATTCATGCACACGACAACCAACCGAGCTGGCAAGATCTATCCCAAAGAATTCGAGTCTATCTTGGAGCAAACAACCGCACGTTATGTGCGTGTTCGAGCTGAAGGTGTGAAGACCTGTCCCGAATGGCACGCTGGAGCTGGCGGGCGCTGCTGGATCTTCATCGATGAGGTTGTCGTCGAATAATGAGCGCAAGCCCTCGGGCAGAGACCCGCGCCAAGAGTTGACGTCACCATCGTCCATCGCTACGATTTGCGCACAATCGTCGCAAACCGCCGGGATGAGCGCATTTCCAGTTTTCGACTGCCTACATACCTTCACTACGGATAGTCGAATGCGCCTCAGAGTTGTTGATGTCAATTTCTTCCTGACCAACTGCCGAACACGAATCCCTTTTCGCTTTGGGATTTCGACAATGACACAGGCCCCCCTCTGCGTGGCTCAGGTCAAAATCGAAACTGAAGATGGTCAAATTGGTGAAGGACTTTCATCTGATCTTCTCGTGCCAAAGTGGTTTGAGAAGGATCCGAACAAGAGCCTTCAACAAGATATCGAGCTGCTTTTAGGCAGTGCACAGTCTGCGGCCAAGACCGTGCAAGGTCTGCCACCAGACGAGGTCTTCGCTCTCTGGCGAAAACTCTACGAATCGCAAGTTGAAAACAAAGCCAGGAACTCGTTGGCAGATGGTTTTGGCGTCGCCCTTATGGAGCGCGCTATCATCGATGCCGCTTGTCGGTTAGCAAACCTCTCGTTCGCCGATGCGCTTCGCGATGATTTGTTTGGCTTCGAAGCAGGCTGCATTCACCCAGAGCTCGATGGCCTCAAACCCAAAGATTGGTTGCCATCCACGCCGTTAGCATCGGTGCAGGTGCGCCATACGATCGGACTCCTTGATCCGCTTCGAACCGACCAAATTGATCCGGCGGACCGCGTCGATGACGGGCTTCCTCAATCTTTGGAGGAAGACATCGCCGTTTATGGCCTGCAGTGCTTCAAGATCAAGCTTTGTGGCGACCGGCAGGCAGATCTCGCCCGTTTGACAGAAATTTGCTCGGTGATGAAAGACCGTGTTGCTGGGACGCCGCGATTTACTGTGGATGCGAACGAGCAATTCCAAGACTTGGGTGAACTCGTCGCCCTCTTCGATGAATTCTCGAAAACCGAATATGGCCGCGCCTTCCAGACTCAACTGATCGCGATTGAGCAACCCCTACCCCGCCATATGACCTTTGACGCTGAACGCAACTGCGAGCTTGAGCAGCTCACTGAGGTTGCCCCGGTTTTGATTGATGAGGCCGATGCCACCATCGACTCTTTTCGGCAGGCCGTCGCACTAGGCTACCAAGGGGTTTCGGTGAAAAACTGTAAAGGTGTTTTTCAAGCCATCCTCAACCATGGGCTGTGCCAGAAGATTGGTAACAGTTGCTTT
>JBLINQ010000095.1:0-19690 GCA_047639315.1 Planctomycetota bacterium | reverse complement strand
GCCGGAGATTTCTACCCAATATGGTGCTCTTTCTCTTCATTGGGCTGTTAAGAATAACCTGACGCCGTACTTCTCCTGGCGCACTGACGCCGTACTTGTTGTCCGTCGACGCGATGCAGCCGAACCTTGTGCTACTCCTCCAAGAGTTGTCTCGCGCATCCTAAGAATGATGGACCGCGCCATTTTTTTACATGCGAAGTATCAGGGAGATCGTCAAGGAAAACAGCCGGAGACTTTTACCTGGTACGGTACTCCTGGCAATTGGTTTGCCAGAACAATTCGTCGAGCGTAGGGTGCTTTCTTGTGCACTGGTTTTTCTTTAGAGGCGGAATCTTGGCAATGAATCACGATCTTGATTTTCCTGAGAAGGATCGGCCGCTTCGGGAAGATGTTGGCGCGCTTGGTTCCTTATTGGGGCATGTACTTCTGGAGCAAGGGGGCGAAGAACTCTTTGAGCGAGTCGAATTAACTCGCGGGATTACTCGCCAAAGCCGAGGAAACCCGAATGCAGAAGCGCAATTAGATTCAATCTTGAAGGGGCTCAGTCCAGAAGACGGAATGGCGACCATACAGGCGTTTGCAGCTTGGTTCGAACTTGTCAATCTGGCAGAACGCGTTCATCGAGTCAGGCGGCGGAGTGACTACCGCCGTGATGGAGATGCCCAACCTGGAAGCTTCGAGGCCGTTCTTCGCCAACTAAAGAGTGGGGATTGTGGTGTTGACGCAATTCGAGATGCCGCCAATAAGTTACTGATTGAGCCGGTATTCACCGCCCACCCCACCGAGGCCGTTAGGCCGGTAATTCTCGGGCATGAAAAGCAGATGGCTCGAATTCTCTTGACTCGACAAGAGAATGATCACGGTGACTGGCGCAGGCTGATCAAAGAAATAGTTTCGATCGTCTGGCAGACCGAAGAAAATCGTGCCGTGCGCCCATCGGTTTCGGATGAAGTCGAATACGTCATGTTCTATGTGCTTGAAGTGATCTATGAGGTCATCCCTGATCTTCATGAAGAGCTTGCGTCAGCACTTGCAGATGTCTTCGGTGTCGAGCTTGAACGGACAAATCCCCTTGTGCGTTGCACCTCTTGGGTAGGTGGTGACATGGATGGCAATCCGAACGTGGGCTCCGAGACGATTCGTGCCACGCTCACAAGACAAAGACAACTCATCCTTGATCGCTACCGCCTGGAAGTCTTGGAGCTATCAAAGAATCTGACACAATCTCGCTCTCGGGTTTCAGTATTGCCAGCCCTTGAGGCTCGATTAGAAACTTACCGTGACCTCTTTCCTCATGGAGCAGCGGCGTCACCGGAAAGTCGTTTCGGCATGGTCTACCAGAATTTCTTGCTGCTCGTAGCCGAGCGCCTTACGCAGAGTATTGATGGGAACGAATCCGGCTATGATTCGGCAGATGCCTTTTATTCCGATCTTGAGTTGGTGCGCAAGAGTCTGGTGGAAAATCGCGGGGCATCTGCGGGCGCCCGGCCAATTGCGCGTCTACAGAAAAGGGTCCGGGCATTCGGATTCTTCTTGGCGGCATTGGATGTGAGGCAGGACGCCCTCGTGCATCGCCGGGTCGTGGCAGAAATTCTGGCACAATCAGAGTTCGTCAGCGATTCTGAATCAAAACGAACAAGCAAGTTAGAAGAATCATTCAGGTCAGATATCGAATTGCCCGGGTCTCTGACTCAAGAGAGCACAGATACTCTCAATGTCATGAAGACCATCGGTATGATGCGACAGCTTCATGGCGAACATGCCATGGGAACCTACATCATTTCTATGGCACGGGGCCCAGACGACGCATTGGCTGTACTTCAAATCGCCAAGGCCGCTTCGTTATTGAATGATAAAGGGCATATCCCCCTTGACGTGACCCCCCTGTTCGAAACCGTTGATGACCTCGCAACGTCTTCGAAAACAATGGAGAGTCTCTTCGCCAACCCTCTTTATCGAGCCCATCTCGAAACTCGTGGTTTTAAGCAGATGGTGATGCTGGGTTACTCAGATAGCAACAAAGATGCCGGGCTCGCCACCGCCCGCTGGTCACTACAAAAGGCCCAGGTTGCGTTAGCAAAGCTGGCAGAGACTCATGGCATTGAATTGATCCTCTTTCATGGCCGAGGCGGAACAGTCAGTCGAGGTGGAGGCAAACCGAGACAAGCGATTTTGGGGCAGCCCCAAGGCACCCTCAACAATCGATTGCGCTTTACCGAGCAAGGCGAGATCATTCATGCCAAGTATGGCTTGCAAGCCATCGCCAATCGAACATTCGGATTGATCGGTGGTGCCATGATAGAAGCAGCATGTCGAACAAAAGAGATCGCTTTTTCCGAAGACAAAGATGCCATCGAAACGATGGAGTTGATCGCGACCAAAGGACGGCAGACCTATCGCGCATTGATCCACGATGATCCCGCCTTCATTCCGTTCTTCCGTTCTGCAACTCCAATTGATGTGATTGAGCGTTTGCGCATTGGCTCCCGCCCAGCGTCAAGGCGATCCGGAAAAGGCGTTGAAGACCTTCGGGCGATTCCTTGGGTTTTCGCTTGGACCCAAAGCCGTCACATCTTGCCAGGGTGGTTCGGTGTCGGATCTGGCTTGGCCGCTGCTGTTGAAGATATTGGTTTAGAACAGATACGCATTCTTAGCCGCGCTTGGCCTTTTCTTGGCAATCTCATTTCTGACGTTGAGATGGTCTTGGCCAAGTCCGATATGAATATTGCTTCCCGCTATGCTGAACTTGCCGGTAAGGCTGGAGCACCAGTCCATGCCAAGATTTTGGCTGAGCACGAACTATGCGTTCGCATGGTCTGTGATATTCGGGAGCAACATGATTTGCTCGAACAAGACCCTGTCTTGCAGCGAGCTATTCGCCTGAGAAACCCCTATGTCGATCCGATGAGTTTGATTCAAGTTGACTTGCTTGCCCGATGGCGAGGCAGCAACCGCTCGGACCCAGAGATTGAGCGGGCCCTCATCTCGTCGGTCAAAGGCATCGCTCGAGGTTTGCAAAACACCGGGTGAGCCTTAAGAAACGGCAGTGACACCGACCGGGCTATCGAGTATCCTCGCCCGTGAAGACCCCGCGAACCCCGAAAGCCCCGCCTTGTCGCGATCGGAGATTTCATGTTCCTCGACTCCTTCAACCGCCGCCTCACGAACATTGGCGTGACCGATACGATGACGCCGCCCGAAGCGAAGCACGTCCGCTTCGCCAACAAGGCGTCCATCGCGGCGGCTATCGTCTCGCTGCTCTTCGCTCTTGTTGAGATTCGCCTCGTTCTCCTGGTCGACGTCGCGGCCGACCACAAGATTGTCCTCGTCGCATTGCGCTTCGCTATGTCGCTGCCCTTCTTTCTTCCTCTCTGGCTCAACGCTCGTGGAATGCCTGAGCTCGGTCGCCGGGCCCTCATCGGGTGGTCGATTATTTTCTGCCTTTTTCTCTCGCGATACTTCGGATCCGGAGCCCCTGCGCACCTCTTCTTTCTCCCCACCGTAGGTGCCTGCTTCGCGATCTTCCCGCGCTCACAACGTCGCGCGATGTGGTTGGGCACCGCTCTGAGCGCGCTTGGGCTGGGTGCCGCAATCTGGATGCGCTGGAACGTCGAGCCCTGGCTGCCGATCACGCGACCGGACAAACTCGTCAACGTCGACGTCTTAGTAACGGCGGGCGCGCTCGTCCTCACGCTCATCGTCGGCTGGGCGATGCGGACGACCACCGACCGCGCGGAGGACCGGATCGTCGAGGAGCAGGCACGCGCCGAGAGCCTCCTCTTAAACATTCTCCCCAAGTCCATCGCAAACCGGCTCAAGGCGAGCCCAGGTTCCATCGCCGACGCCTTCGACGACGTCACGGTGATGTTTGCCGACCTCGTCGGATTCACACCGCTTTCCGCAAGCCTCTCTCCCGACAAGCTCGTCGCGCTGATGGACCGCATCTTCACGGAATTCGACGAGCTCGCCGAGTGCCACGGTCTTGAGAAGATCAAGACGATCGGCGACGCATACATGGTCGCCGGCGGCATCCCCGAACCGCACCCCGGACACACCGCTGCGATGGCCGAGATGGCACTCGGCCTCCTCCCGATCATCGACTCGATCCCCTCACCCACCGGAACGCCTCTCGACATTCGTGTCGGAATCGCCCGCGGCGCCGTCGTCGCCGGCGTTATTGGCCGGAAGAAGTTCATCTATGACCTCTGGGGCGATGCCGTCAACACCGCGAGTCGTCTCGAGTCCCACGGAATGCCCGGACGAATCCAGGTCAACGAAGAGGTCTACGAAGCGCTCCGCGAGGATTACGAGTTCGAGGCCCGCGGTGAGATCAATGTCAAGGGCAAGGGCGCCATGCACACCTGGTTCCTCGTCGGCCGACGGAGCACTACGTCGTAGTGCCATACCGGGCAAGAGTTTCCGGCTGTGAAGCCCAATGCTTCATGGTGCTACCGACATAGGTCGTTCACGCATTTTGTGACGGAAACTCATCGTGTTGTTGCAAGAATAGTTGGCTCAAACGTCTGTGTCCGCTTTCACACGGAACCTACCCTGGGGTAAAGGGGATGTTGAGCAAACGACCCAGAGTCCATTCATACTCAGAGAGCCACAAGACAACCGTTCCCCGGCAGTGGCAACCAAGCCCCCCGCCTCGTGCAAAAACATCGGATTGACCGGTCGATGCCGAGCTTGTATATTCCGCCCTGAGCTCCGAGTAGGGCTGTCCTTCCCTTAAATCGTTTTAATCTCAGACCTATGCAACACGACACCTTCTTATCTGACGATTGCCCGCCAATGGGTATCTACGAGACCCTTTACGCTTTCCAGGACAGCTTCGGCAAGTTCATGGGAACCGAAGGTACACACCCGTGGTCACAGGGTTTTCCATTGACGACACAGTTGGCCGGCGGCCCCGAGCTGCCGAACAGCGTCGAGGTGACCTGGGAAGACCGCTTCTATCCGAAGGCCTGGGGGCACCCACAGCTTCGCGAAGCAATCGCCGAATACTACAACAGCTTCTATGGCTCCAGTATCGCCCCAGAGAACGTGATGGTGTTCGCAGGGGGGCGACCTGGCCTCTTCGCGGTGCTGGCGTTCCTAAAGAAGCATGTCGAAGTCCGAATCGGAAATGCCGAGTGGCCAGCCTATCTAGACCTCATGACGCAAGCGAAGACGAATTGGCGGGTCATCCCGTTCAACAAGGAGAACGGGTTTCATCCGCCGAACTCCGCCTACTTCGATCGCTCCGGCCTCAACGCGAAGACGCACCTTATGCCGGTGATCTCCAACCCCGGCAACCCGACTGGACACACGCGCTGCGGCGCCGAGCTCGAGGAGCTCATGGCGATGGCGGAGCAGCCCAAGAACGGAATCCTGCTCGACGAGGCCTACGAGATGTTCCACGAGTCGAAGGGCGTGAGCGGTATCGCTTACGTCAAAGACCTCGACAACAGCAATGTCTTCCTCGCTGGAGCTTGCACCAAGGGCCTGCAATGCCCCGGAATCCGCGTCGGCTGGATCGTCGCCAGCAAGAAGAACATCGAGACTCTGTCGAATTTCTCAAGCTTCGGAATGGGGGGCGTGAGCCACCCGTCACAGCTCTACGCCGTCAAGCTGCTCGAGGCGAACCGCGTCGCCCAAGCGCGCGAGGCCGTGGAGAAGCATTACAGCATGCAGCGGTCCCGTTACGGCGTCGCATTCAAGGATATGGGGCTCACGGTCCACACCGGCGACGGCGGCTTCTATCACTGGTTGGAGTTGCCTGAGGGCTTGAACGCCAGCGAATTGAACCGGCGACTCTTTAGGCGTGGTGCGGCGATCCTCGAGGGCATCGACTGTGACATGGCTCGGCCTCATGCCAAGGACCCGGATTACGTGACACCCTACGACTCGTACTTCCGCTTCTCGTTCGGGGCCCTGCTGCCTGAGACCTTCGAATCTGACATCGCGATCATGAAGCAGGTACTTGACGAGTATCGTGCCGACACCGCCGACAGGAAGTGAGTCGCGTGGCGGCCAGCCACCGTTCTAATACGGCGTACTTACCGCCGGTCATTATCGTGCGGTACAGACGCAGAAAAAGCTCGAGGCGTTTGCCGCGAGCTTTTTGTTTTGATCGACATTTGGTGTGCAGCGACGACAAGAGCCAAACGGTCTTTTGATCCATGAATCTGGCTGAAGTGCGAACGAATTGAAGACAAGGCACGCCGTCTATACCACGAGTACAGCTTCGTTAACCCGAGTGGGGCCCTGTTCCCAGATTCGGTGGGATCGAAACGCGACTTGCTTCGTCAGATTAGATTTCCAATAGGCACAGGCGCCTACACTTTCGGCATCGACCTCTTATGCTTTCACTGGCCCCTTCGTTACGCCTCCTGATCGGCTTGCGTCGATTCCTGAGGGAAGCCTGCGGCCTCGCCTGTAACTCCCTGCGCCGCGCCGCAAGGGTAGTCGTCCCGCCGGGGCAACCAGAAGCTCAAGAAGAGGAGCGGCAGCTTCACAAGCGTGAGGCTATAGTGGACCCAACTGTCAGCCAGTCGCTCCATTCGAGAAGGGAGGTGCTGGTCGTGCAGCTTGAGCCACGTTTGGTAGGGGTAGCAGTGGCTAGGCTCGTCTTTTTTGATGATCTCGAAGATCGTGACCAAGGCAGGATCACGTCGTAGCAGAGAGCTTCCCAGTGCGACGTCCACCTGCTCCATGCCCCGCATCTCAGTGACCATGATCAATCGACAGAGCCGGTAGAACTTCTGATCGTCGGCGATGACCTCGGACGGGTCCAGTTCGGAAAGCGGCTCCCCCATGAGCGCCTGCACAATGAGGTCGCAGTAGCCGTAGCGATGACTGACCTCGAGCGGCATCCGCCCCTTATCATCGAACCACTGCCGAAACATCTCGTAATGGCGACGCTCATCGCGCGCGTGTTTCCGCACAGCAGCCAAGATCTTCGTGTCGTTCGGGTACCGCTTCGCGAACGCCTCAGCGAGTTGATCGAGGTGGATGTAGCCTCGGTGTTCGTTGAAGATATAGACCGAGAGCAGGACGTCGTGCAAGCGGTCGATCAGTTTTTTCATAGCCGTCGATCCTAACGAACGGAGAACATTGGCCTTCTGAAGCCAAGGGGTCATAGGATGAACCGTTCGACTTCGTCGAACGTGCCTTCCTGCTGGTGCCGGTCATAGAGCTTCGTCGTAAGCGAGGACGCGTGCCCGGCCACGAACTGAGCGAATTCGAGTTGGCCTTCGTTCTTCAGCTCAGCCGTGATCTCGATCGCCCGGAAGGTGTGGTTGGTGAGCTCATCGCCAAGCCCGGCGGCCCTGCTGCCCCACTTAACTATGAAGGGCAGAACAGAAGCCCTCCATACGGCTCAATAATATAAGTTTGGTGCACCGAGATAACAAGCCAACCAACCTCTTGGTACGGGAAGATAGCACAGCAAGTGCGCTGAATTCGAGACTTGCCAAAACTGACCTTACCCGCTTTTTGTTGACACCTGGTTAGATAGCATTCTGCTCAAACTCCGCTGGGCTCACAAACCCCAGCGTCGAGTGCCGCCTTTTGCGGTTGTAAAAGACTTCGATGTACTCAAAGACTTCTGCCCTAAGTTCATCCCTCGTCGCCCATGTTCCTCCGAAATAAAGCTCTTGTTTTAACGTTCCAAAGAAGCTCTCGACGCACGCATTATCCCAGCAGCTTCCGCGTCGGCTCATGCTGCACGTGACGTTGTTCTCTTGCAGCAGATTCCTGAAATCATTGCTCGTATATTGGCATCCTTGGTCTGAATGATGCAGTAGCTTTGAGGGCACATGCCGGCTCCGCAAAGCCATGTTTAGGGCCTTCGAAACGAGCTTCGAATCTTGAGTCTTGTCCATCGCCCAGCCAACGACTCGGCGCGAAAAAAGGTCAATGACGACGCGGAGAAACAGCCAGCCTTCATTGGTTCTCAGATAGGTAATGTCTGATGCCCATGTTTCGTTCTTCGTCGTTGGCTTGAATTGACGATCTAAGATGTTCGGCGCTGGCATCGTTTCCTTGGCTTGCAAACGAAGCTTAAATGACTTGCGTTTGACGCGGCCACAGATCCCGTTCGACGCCATTATTCGTGCAATCCGATTGAGTCCAGCGTTGTCACCACGATCACAAATCTCGGCGTGCACGCGGGGACTTCCATAGGTGCCGCGACTCTCTTTCGAGATATCACGAATGCTTGAAAGCAAGCGACGGTTTTCCTTCGAACGATTAGACTCCGGCCTCTTGCGCCAGGCATAATAACCTTGGCGCGAAATGCCTAATTGGCGGCACATGAATGAAATCGAAAAGTTATTTTTCAGCCTATCGATTACTTCCATTTCTGAGAGTCCTTCGCGAAGTAGCTGCTCGTTTTTTTTAGAAAGTCTCGTTCTTCGCGAAGGCGTTTGACCTCTGCCCTAAGGCGGATCACTTCTTCAGACTCGATCTCTTTGACGTCGTCTGGCTTTTCAATTCGAGCTTTCTTGAGCCACAAGCGAAGCGTGGCCTGATTTAAACCAAGGTCGCGAGCGACCTTGGACACATTCCCGTCACGAAGCGCTAGGTTAACGGCCTCGTCTTTTTGTTCTTGTGTGTAGGTATTTCGTTTTCGTTTCGTCATCACTGACTCCTTCGGTTTAGTATAACCGAGGTGTCAACTGAAACGGGGGAGGTTCAATAGACCATCACTCTCATAATCCACAACTTGGATTGTTAGGGAAGGCCACGGACCTGCACCTTGCCCGGCAAACCATGTGCCGTCGCTCTTGCCCCAACGCACACTCGCGTCTTGACCAATAATGTCATTCAATCCATCGCCATCGAGGTCGACGACTTGAGCGACTGGGCCTGCGGACGATCCAGCCGTAAAGAAACCGTTGCCATCGTTAACCCACACCAAGCTTGCGCCCACGTTGTTCTCTGTCCCACCAACGAAGTCAATGTTTCCGTCATTGTTGACATCCGCGGCCAAGCTCCATTTTGGGTTAACTGGAAGACCGAGGCTATCGGTGAACATTGTTCCCGCGGCAGTGCAAGGGCCGGCATCCACATAGAGTCCATTGCCGTTGCCTTGAATGAGGTGCATGTCGACAAAACTAAGAGTGCCTGCATCTAATTTCTGGCAAAGGAAATCGATGTGACCGTCGTTGTCAAAGTCGCCATGGCACAAGACATGGTCAAAGACGAAGCCGGAAGGAGCCTGAATCGACATTGGGCTATCAACGAAGGTGCCATTGGCGAGATTGAGCCGCGCGGTATTGATGTTTCCGAGGAAGTCGGCATCGAAATCGCCGTCGATATCTGTCGGCCCCTGGAGCCCGAATCCGCCCAGTGGCCCGATTCCTACTACAGGCTCAATGAGTGGGCCATCCGCGTAATAGACGCAACGTCCAGCAATGAGGTCAATGTCGCCGTCGTTTTCAATGTCGACAGCACCTGCGAGGCGATCGGCACCCAGGCCTGGCATCGTAACGGAGTTGGTAAATATGCCGGTTCCATCGTTGTGGGCAATCATGAACGTCGAGGATTGCGTATTCTCGATTGCGACGCCTCCGCCTCCACCAATCCCACCGCCACCGCCACAGCAGACACCATCCAAGTCACCATCACCGTCGATATCCACTAGCTTCTCGGCTGGTCCTCCCACCAAAACAGAACTTGCAACAAGGTTGCCAGCACCATCATTCCGAAGCACCGCGTAGTTGCTTTCATGGTTGAAAATCACAACGTCCAAGTCGCCATCGCCATCGACGTCGCCGAGGCTGGGCTTGATAGGCGCCTGGGGATCTTGCGCAATACCATGAGTGATAGAAGCATCCAACGTTGGCGTACCGCTTACGACGGTATAGACCTTTACCTCGTTGGCAAAAAGAGCAATGACATCATCGACACCATCAAGAGTTACGTCTCCTGTGATGATGCGCAACGTACCTGCAATTGGAATGACCGGGCCATCAACAAATACTCCGGTGCCATCATTTAAATAGAAGCGCAGATTCGCAAGATCGGAAGCAACAATATCGAGGTCACCGTCATTGTCGTAGTCAGCCAAAGCAACGCTGGTGAAAGCATCATTGACGAATCGAATAAAAGAAGCGATTAGCCACGACTGGCTTGGGTCACGGCCAACGACCATCAGTTTCTTGCCGACGACGAGGACATACTCTGTCGTGGCATCTGTATCGACATTGCCAACGACCGAATCCCACATAGTTGCAGGGCTACCGTCCACATGACCGACAAATTGATAATGAGAGAAATTGTTGTAGTCGTATAATCGTCCGTTGTCGTTTTGCATCACCGCAATTCGAATTTTGTCACGATCAGAACTGGTCCAAAACCAGCCAATGCAGTCGAGGTCGCCATCGGCATCAAGATCGGCAAGGTCATCTATTCGGAATTTGCTACCGGCAACGACCAAAGGCGCGTCGAAGGATTTCTTGCTTTGTTGGGCGAAAGCAGTGGCGGCACAAAAAACGCAGACGCTAAGGATCCACAAACAACTCTTCATAGTTATCTCCTAGTTCCTCCGAATGCATGGTGACATTCGAAATGGCACAAGGTTCTTAGCTCTTGATTCATTGCTTGGAGGAACAGCTCATATTACGCACATCTACAGGTGAGAGTACCCGAGGGTGGACGGGAATGATAGCGAGTTGTTGGCAACGTCCGGGGCCAAAGCTAACAGAGCGCGAAGAACCCCCCAGAGAGCTCCTTGGCCACCGACAATCCTGTTTACAGTCCCGCCCTTTCTTCTCGCTATGCGGGACATTTGCTTTTCACTTACCTGGGCGTTGTTGCTCAGACAATTCGCTCAAACGCCTATGTCCGACATCAACCTGATCCGCCACCAAGAGCAAGTGATGTCGAGAAAACGTGCCAAGCTGAGCCTTAATCAGAGCGTCCTAAGGCACCAGGTACATGACGGATGGGTGAGCTTCAAAAGAACCCCACGCAACTCTCCTGGGCTTGGCGCAACAAAACGGCGTGACATTATCAGCAAGTTCATCCAACACCCTAAGCCCAGAAAAGCGGTCGGCATACGAAACGTTGCGGACCTACAACATCTTCACTTGGATATTCGAGGTGGCCAAACCTCAGTGAGTGAAAATCGCAAACAGAAACAGGCTCTTGGACTTACTAAACTGGCTTGAGACTGCCTGATGTAACAGCACCGAGCTTGGCACGGTGCTCGGGCAAAGGCGCCATGATAGGGCGCGTCAGAGGCTTGTTTCGGTCACAGTCTATCTTCTGAAATATGATGGCATACTTAAGTTTAGGGGCGTAAGGTCAACGGCAAGGTTAAGAGATGAGCCGTAAGCCGATCCAAGAAGATTATTCAAGCTCTGTGGTGCTCCCGTGTTAATACAGTGGGCAATAGTGATCATGTGGCGCTCATCATGCTCAAGTTAATGAAGTCGAATGGGAGTGTCTTGCCGTGACGATCGATGATCAGGAAACGAAGCCCATTGGAAAGAAACCTTCAGCTGGCCCTTTCGGGATAGCGGGCGAAGAAATTGGCCATTACCGGCTGATTTCTGAACTTGGACACGGTGGACAAGGGTACGTCTATCTCGCGATAGACAAGAAACTCAACCGCAAAGTCGCACTCAAAGTCATGCTCAAGAGTGCGCAAATGTCTC
The DNA here is from genome assembly GCA_047639315.1 of Planctomycetota bacterium. GTDB lineage: Bacteria > Planctomycetota > DRQF01 > S139-23. The sequence goes on along the minus strand of JBLINQ010000095.1, from coordinate 8,042 downwards.
GGGCCGGCCGACTGAGGTTTGAAAGAGAAGCCGGGGCAGCAAGCAAGCTCGATCATCCGGGCATCGCGCGCGTTTACGAATACGGTGAAGAAGATGGTGTCTCCTTTATTGCATTCGAATTAGTCCAAGGAATGAACTTCCAAGATCATATCTCGATGATCTCACGGACAAGTCGCGGCAACAACGATCCAACAGAAGCACAAGAGACGCCGCCAAACTTTAGCAAGGACGTTGCATTTCCTGCAACTGACGAAGACGCCGACCCAAATCATGCGCCCGCCGATCACCAGTCCATTGCAAAGTCTTGTCTGTTCGTAGAAAGCGCTGCCAGAGCCCTACATGAAGCGCATGAAGTCGGTCTCATCCATCGTGATATCAAACCTGGCAATCTTATGGTCCGGGAAGATGGCTCTGCCTGCGTTTTGGATTTCGGCTTAGCAAAAGATGATGAAGCCCAAGAGCACACCCTCACTCAATCCGGCGACTTGATGGGGACTCCGGCCTATATGTCGCCGGAGCAACTCCTTGCTCACCGCGTAAAACTCGATCGTCGTACTGACATCTACTCGCTTGGGGCAAGCCTCTTCGAGGCCTGCACGTTAAGGCGACCTTTCGAAGGGGCCAACCACCAAGAGCTGTACCAGGCTATTGCTCAACAGGAACCGCAGAACCCCCGGTCCTTAAACAAGATGATCCCCAAGGATCTCGCAGCAATTATCTTGACGTCCATAGACAAAGATCGAAACCGGCGCTACCCAACAGCCCTTGCATTTGCCGAAGACCTCGAGCGCTTTCGCAAGAATAAACCGGTCAGAGCCAAACCCTCTGGACGATTGATCAAAACGATCCGATGGTCTCAAAGAAATCCGAAAGTCACAATCATGGCAGTCGGGATTCTCTTGTCGAGCCTCAGCGCTGCCGGCATTTTCTACTTCAAGAACGAACAAAATAAGAAGACACTTAGGGCGAAAACGCAAGCCCTTGTCGAAAGAGATCTTGGCTGATGTGATTCGGCTGAGAGAGGCAAGAGAATCGGCAGATTCTCTTTGGCCGGCAAGAGTTAACAAGATCAATGCCATAAGAGCATGGATAGACTACAACCGAAGCTTGGTAGCCGTGTTGCCAAATCATGAAGAAACACTGGGGAATCTGAAATCGAAAATTGAGGCAGTTGAATCCGATGCGTTATCGAATCTCCCCCAAGGCGCCAGCATCTTAGCTCTTCGACAATCGATCAATACGCTCCAACTAGATCTGGACAACTCGAAAGATGGCCAAGTTGCGAAAAGCCTACAGCAAACAATCATCGACTCGAAGAAATCGTTAGCCGTCCTCGAAAATCAATTCATCGTTCCTGACCTATCTAAGAATGTACTTCAATGGCGCTATGAGGTCATGGCGGGCCTCGTTCAGGATCTGCACGACTTTTCAGATCCCCAATCGGGGGTCTATGCGAAGATGAAAGAACGACTCCTTCAAGCGCAGACGATCGCGACAAAGACGGTCGACAACCACAAAGACGTGTGGCAGAACACGATTGCAGAAATCAAGAATTCGCCGATGTATGACGGACTCACCATTGCACCTCAAGTCGGCCTTGTTCCTTTGGGTGCCGATCCGAAATCTCAACTGAACGAATTCCTTCATCTTGAAACACACGCCGGAGTCATTCCGGTTCGAAGCGTTCAGGGCGAAATTCCGATGACAGAGGACACCGGCATAATTCTGGTCTTGATCCCAAAAGGAAAGTTCTGGATGGGGACGCAGAAGGACGACGAGAAAGGCCAAAACTACGACCCTCTGGGTGAGCCGGAGGAGACACTCAGAGAGGTGACAATCGATCGGGCATTCTTGCTGTCGAAATATGAAATGACAACGGGACAATGGAGCCGGGGACCGGCGAAAATTCAATCCCCAAGCGCATTTCCATTTCCACGACTTAACTATCCCGTTCAGAATGTCTCGTGGCACATGGTCGACACCTTCTTGGATCGCGTTGGACTGCAGATGCCGTCTCAAGAAGAGTGGGAGTATGCGGCTCGCGCTAAGACCTCTTCGCCTTGGGCGTGCGGTGTCACTAAGATCAAAGACATTCCTGAAGTTGGAAACATCCCCGGGCGCGAAGCATCTTACGAGCGCTCGGCTGAGACCACGATCGAAGACTCACATCAACTCATTGCTCCAGTCGGCCGTTTTCGCGCCAACAAATTTGGTCTCTTTGATGTCCTTGGAAATGTGTTTGAGTGGACAGCATCTACTGGATTTCATGGGAGCCGCATCTACCGTGGTGGTTCCTATCAGCTGGGGGCATCTTACGCACGAATTGCATTCTGTAGCGCCACCGGGCCGGGCGATCGTCGCCGAGATATTGGGGTACGACCATCTTATCAATTGCCCTCTAATTAGGGCATCGCGCAAGTCGTGACTCAAGAACACGCACCAAGAAAGCATAAGGTCCTATCAATTCAATTCCAGCGAGTATAGGCTGTTGAGGTTAAGTGAAGGCGACCTGCCCACCCAGTTTCGTTTGCCGGCCAATCAAGATAATTTAAGAGGGAATGCGCCATGCACGGCATCATCAAACGAATGGTACTTTGTGTAATATTTGCTGTGTTTGCCGCAATCGCGGCACAAGGGCAAGTGAATTTCATTGACGACGATTTCTCGTCAGCATTTGGCACGACCAGTCCTAACTGGAGCGTGATCCTGTTATCCGGCAACGACAATGGGGTTGGTAATTGGCGCTATGACAACATAGGCAACCGCGCCATAACCGCGCCAATCACAATCCCCTTTGCTATGAGTGATTCAGATGCCGCAGGAGTCACTGCTTTCTCATCTTCATTACAGTCAATCGTGGTCGATGTATCCGGCGCAACTCAAGTCCTCCTCGAATTTGATTACATGTTTCGACAATTAGGTGCGGTTGCAACAGTCGAGGCCTTTGATGGTTCAACCTGGAACAATGTCTCAACTCTGGCAGAAAACGACATGGGCGGGGGCACCAATAGCCACGTCAATTTTGACGTCACGGCAATCATCGGCGGTAGCACCAATAGCCGGATTCGATTTGTTCATACGGGTAACTTCGATTGGTGGTATGGCGTGGATAACATCAAGCTCTATACGCCTCCAGCAACCGACATTGGGTGGAAGTTGATTACGGCCCCAGTTTCAGATTCAAAAGATTGCACATCATTCTTCTCGGCAGCAGAGCCGGTTTCAATTTCCTATATAAACTCTGGTTCGACGATCCTTCCAACAGGCACCGCAGTTTCCCTCACCGTGGAGCTTGACGGCGTAACTTTGATCACTGAGGTCGATGTGCTGATCGCGCCACTCGCCCCAGGCGGATGCAAGTCATATACGACTTTAGGAACTCTCGATTTGTCTCCCACAGGTGGAGGATCACGAAAAGTTCACCTCATTCTCTGTACGCCAGGAGATAGCAATTCATCAAATGATCGTTGCTCTTATCTGGTAAAGAACCCTGGGCATATCGCTGAGCCACCTGGATGGCAAGAAGACTTCGACTCTCTGGCTTCCAACAACGGGGCGTTCGCAATGACGGTGTTTGATGTTCCTCCTTCTTGGGAAAACGCTGAAGATGACGGCGCGAGCCTCGCCCTCAACATAGCTCCCAATTGGGGACCAAATAGCGGTACGACTGGCTCGAACCAAGGACCGCAGTCTGACCATACGACAGGATCTAGCGGTGGGATCTATATGTACATCGAGGACAGTCCAAGCGAATCGGGCTCAATCGAGCTCCGCAGTCCTTGCTTAGATCTGAGCGGTTCTTTTCTTGGAGTTCCTGCATTGCAGTTCTTCCATTTTAGCCACGCTACACCTGGGGTCAGCGACAACATCTTGGACGTCGATATCATCAACGAAACCACGGGTGGTACTGTGACTATGAGTGTCTATTCGCAAGGCGGCTTTGGCGACAATGATTGGCATGTTGCAAACTTAGACTTAAGCGCTTTTGCTCCAGACTTTGTCAAGGCCCAGTGGCGCACAAGCAACGACAACCAAAATTTCACCGATGATGTCGCCATTGATGATGTCAGTTTCTTAGATCTGTTCTTGCCCGTAGGCCAAGGTCCCCAAGTTGGCAATGCCGTCTTCGACATAAACAACTCCCTCAACAGCCTTGGTCAAAGTGTCTCTTCGTTTGCAAATGGTCCTTATTCAACCAACGTGGCAGTCGGTAGTTCCGTAAACCTCAGCTGGTCTGGCCAAGCCAATAGCGTCATGATCTGCCTCTTTGGTCCGCCCAACGACGGAGTCGCAACCTTCCCCCCTCCAACCGGCCAGCTCGACATTGGCACTTTGCCCCTAAGTGTCCTTGGACTCCCGGGATCCATTTTCGTTTTCGGAAACGGCAACCTCTTTGCATCGTCGTTCTTTCATGCTCACTTCTTCACCGGGCCAGCAGGAAATGGCGGAGTAGGATTCATCCTTAGCCAACTATTCGTTCCAGGATTCCTCACTCGCTTCCAATGTGTCATGAACCCAGCGGGTACATTCTTCCTCTCGAACGCTGTTGATGTCACAGTGATCTAACCGCAGCGGTCACAACCGAATTGGGGACTTGCGAACGTTGTTTGCAGGTCTCCGCAATTTGGCTTTCGGGGTCTTGTTGATCGGACAGTTGGCTCGTACGCCCGTGTCCGACATCACCCTGCCGTTCATCAGGAGCAATCGATCCGAATTCATCCTTGATCAAAGCGCTCTAAGGCATCAGCAACATGACGCAGGGGTGCGCCTCAAAAGATCTGGCGCGAATCCTATGGGCTTGGCACAACACAACGGCGTGACATTATCAGCAAGCTCAGCCAACACCTTCACCCAACAAGAAACGGTCGGCAAATGAAACAATGCTGGCCTACACCATCCTCAATCAGATGTTTGGCACAGGAATGCTGAAGCCCATCAAGTTTGTGAGTTGATCCGGTTGGGATCCCCAACTGGCCTGCTCAAGTTTGAATCCAGCAAAAGCACCATAAATAGCATCAAGGGAGGGGTTCATGGTCGATTTCTTGCCACTGGTATTGGGCCAGGGATCAGGAGGATTGTCGTGGCAACACATGATCACAAAGCAAAGACCTCCACCTTGAAATTCAGCGACCAAGCGCAACGCTCGCTAAATCTGGTGCTAAACCCCACAAAATGGACATGGAGGGATGCCAACAAGGACCGCGACACAAAGCCAGCTGGATTAGCTTGAGTTTGATTGGTGTAACAGGGCATCTTCCCGGTATAAGATGATCTTGACTTAGATCAAGATCTGTAATTGGGACGAGATTCCTAACGATGACATCAAGGCAATCACTTCTTCTCTTCATAGTGCTCTTCGCCATCGTGGTCACGGTTCTTTTGGCCGGGCGCTACCTCGCAACTGATGAAGCGGTAGAACTTGAAGGAGGAAACGCTCTTGAAGGCAGCACCGTGCGGCGAAGCCAACGAGCTGAACCAAACACTGAATTTGTCATCGAAGAGAGTCCGGTCGAGCCCGCCCAAGCGTTAGAGCAATATTTGATCCGAGGCAAAGTTGTGGACGTAGATGGGAATGCAATCCCCTTTGCCCAAGTCATGGCAAGCTACGGCGGATCATCCACTGTGGCATCATCGATTGAAGCTACTGACAGTCCCCTTGGCTGGAAGCATGTTGAAGCCAATGGCGAATTCGAGTTCTCCGTTTCGAAGATCAACTTCACTTACTGTCTTCAGGCCCGAGCACAAGGTTTTGCAATCAAGTGGCTTCCGGACGTCGAAGTAAGATCGGGGAATGCGCTGATCGTCTTGGATATAGGCGCGCGTCTCTACGGTCAAGTCAAAGACACTTCTGGTGAGCCCATCGCTCATGCGCAAATAACCTACTGTGGTATTTACCATTTCACTTTTTTCGAGGCCGCAACTGAAACGGATCTTGAAGGTAAATATGAGTTGAAGGATCTTCCTTTTGAGACACTGGCTGCTCCGCTCCTCGGACATTTGCGAGTAGAAGCAACGGGCTTTCCGATTTGTCTGTTGGATGTCTCATTGAGCCGCCCGCTCGTCGACAGGTGTCTCGATATAACGGTGCCACAAGGGGCAACTTTCAAAGGACGGACACTTGACGGCGACGATGGCAAGGTACTTGCCGACGTCGATGTTGAAGGATGGTCCCTCTTCGGCCGCGAGACCTTCGTCACAGACGACGAGGTCCATATTGAAACGAATCCAATTGGGCCGCGGAGGTTCTGCAAGCAATTGACAGATGTCGAGGGCCGATTTTCAATATCGGCAGTGCCAGTCATCGTTCCCGGCGGCAATTCAGTCATCAAATCATACGATCCTAGATCTTTGGCCTTTGTCGCAAGAAAACCCGGCTGGGCTTCGGGAGGAATCTATTCGAATGCCACAGAGAAAACGAAAGAAGTGAGCATAGTCCTTTGGCCAGCTGGCAGGCTCAAAGGGCGGGCTGTTGACGAATCAGGGAAGCCCTTTGGAGGGGCGAAGCTTCAAGTTTCTATTGATAGTTGGAACTTCCATTCGATTGATCAAAATAGCGTTAGTCAAGTCGAACTTGAGTTGCCTGGCCGTATCTGGTGGTCCCCAGAGGATAGAGAAAGCGCTACTTTCATCTTGAGGACCAACGAATTAGGCGAATTCCTATGGCCGTTCGTGCCAACGAAGAGAGGTCAGAATACGTCCATTTCAATCTGGGGAAAAGATGGCATTCATGGATTCGAACATCGGATGTTTGAAATCGAAAGTGGCCAAACCACTGACTGTGGCGACTTACTTTTCTTGAGGCCGAAGAAACCAGTCAAGATCGCAGGCATCGTTTCTGACAATGAAGGGGTGCCAATCCATGGTGTCCGTATCCATTTAAACACTAATTCTCGTTACGACTTTATGGCAACGACGGCTATCGATGGAACGTTCGAATTCGTTGCGGACGAAGCTGAAAAAGGAGATACAAAAGAGGAATGGTCCCTCAATCTCTATAGACGAGGTTTTCAAGTTCTTGAGGAGTTTCCGTTGACAGAAAATGGGAACGACCATTTGACGATTGCTTTGAAGCGGAGCCATCATTTGCTTGGTCGAGCTGTGACACCAAGCGGGAAACCAGCCATCTCTGCATCAATATGGATTTATGGTCCAAGTTCAGATTCTGACGACGGCAATGAGGTGGAAGGTTTCTACGATGACTATTCGGACGAAGTGACCACCGGACAGGATGGCACGTTTTCCATCAGGGGACTGCCGGACGGACCTTATGAAATCCACGCCAAGGGCTTTTACTCGGATGATGACAAGATGCTCAAAGTGGAAGGTGTTCAGGCAAATCAAGAGGACTTTGTCCTGGTGTTACTTGAAGAGCCTCCCGTAATTGGCTCGCTCACTGTGAAGGTCGTGAACCCCACCGACCAGGCATTAGAAATTTTCTTACGGCCTGGAAAATATGAATTGGTTGAGCCAAGACTGGTGAACCAAAGCTGTTTCGTTTTTGACGAAGTGCCAGCGGGAATGGGTGTCCTTAACATCGCGTCAAAAGGGATGGCAGATCAAGAGATTCGTGTATCGATTGACCCAGCCGAGGAGAAGCAGACGATTGAAGTGATCTTGCAAGTTGGCGCGTCAATCTCTGGTGTTGTGCACTTCCCCCAAGAAACGGACAGCCCACTCAACTTCTACGCATCACTCAACGGAGCAATTGGATTTAAGTGGGAAGTAACGAAAGGTGCAAGCCATGCATTCCACTTTGGGCGGCTGACACCGGGAGTCCAAGAACTGGGAGCACTTGGGCAGCATTATGGTCTTTGGATTGCCCATGAGGTGAAGGAAGTCAATGTCGCTGCTGGCGAACATCGAAAAGACGTTGTACTACGAGCAGAAAAAGGAGCCGGAGTTCGGGTTGGTCTTCCGGTGATCAAACCCACTTTCAAGTCGCTCATAGACGACGAGTCAGAAAGCCACAACAAAAGATACTGGAGACTCCATGAACATGTTCGTTCGATGAAACTCCGCGTGCTGTCTGCCCGTGGAAAAGT
>JBLINQ010000094.1:0-20213 GCA_047639315.1 Planctomycetota bacterium | reverse complement strand
ACAAGAGGAAGGCGAGAATTACGATGATAGGACGTGTGTAGAGCTTCATGCATGAAGCATAGCGTGAGCGAAGGTGGTTGTGAATTCATTGAGCGGAAATTGCCAGCTTGATTATGCCAGCTTCGAACCAAGTGGCACGTCGCCATCTGGAACACACAATACGACCTTACCATCTGCGTCATGAAACCCAGTGACCAGACACTCTGACATGATGGGCCCGATTTGTTTCTTGGGTAAATTGACCACAGCGACAACCAAGCGGCCAGCAAGTTCGCTTGGTTGGTAGTGTTCGGTGATCTGAGCACTTGATTTCATCTGACCCAGTTCTGGGCCAAAGTCAACATCGAGGATGTAGGCTGGCTTGCGAGCCTGCGGGAAGGGAGAAGCAGAGATGATCCTCCCAACCCTCAATTCGACTTGATGGAATTCGTCCCATGTAATTTCGTTCATCTTCATACTCGGAGCCGATCGCGGCGTAGCCTGATGGGGTCCTCTGTGAAACTAGGAGAATTCTACGTTCTACTGGTCGAGTTTCTTGGTGCCACGAGAAGTAGGCATTTCTTTCTTCTTTGGTGTTGCTGGTACACTCTTTGGTGTTGGAGCGTGAACGGCGCCACCAGGACCATGATTATGAGTTGGGTCAGTGCAGACTCCGGAGTGATCAGTTTCAGAGACCTGCTTGTTAACGGTCTTGGCTTCGGATGCGAGTCCGGCCGCGGCGGAACGGAGAGCTTCCAGATCATCAAAATCACTTGTGGCTGGAGCCTTAGCGACGGGTTGCGGCTGAGGCCCTTCGAAGAGCTCAACCTTGCCATCGACAACTGTGACTGTGACGGCGATTCGCGCTGGCTTACGACCATTCGTATGCTGCCAAGCAAGTTCGAACACTTCCTCGGAAGTTAACTCTGTGGCCTCATAGCTCCGGGAGGTCGCCAAGGTTGCCTTAGAGTCTAAGTCGACAAACGAGATGGTTGTCGAACCTCCAGCAGGGCGAAATCGGATGCTGGCTGTGTTGTTCTGGCTGTCCGTAGGCGACAAGGTCCGGTGGAATTCCAGGGACGCTGTACTGCCTTTGACTGCCGTTAGAACCATGGTGGGGACCAACTTGGGCGCTTCTTGTGGTGTGGCGTGAAGTCCCATGGCAAGAACGGTAAGACAGAGGAATGTCTTGGAAAGAGTCTTCATGATGGTTTTCATCTCGGTCTCCGGTCAGGGCTTATTCGTCATTAGTGCCAAGAAGCACTATGGTTATGGCGCTTCTTGACCCAGAAATTTTGTTTCCACGTCACTTGAATCAAGCAATAATCTCGCTTGCTGCATTAGCGTATTCGCTGAAAATGGTTTGTTCAAGAAACCAACATTCTTACGTCGCAGTTCTTTGGCTTCGAGGGCGTCAGCTGCATATCCAGACATGAAGATGACTTTGAGCTCGGGGTAGTCGATAAGTAGTTTTTGAGCAAGTTGAGGACCATCCATGACTGGCATCACGACATCCGTGATGAGAAGAGGGGGAGGAGCCTCAGCTGACGCGAAGGCTCTGATGGCTTCCGCCGGTGAGCTAGCTTCGATCACCTCAAACCCGTGGTGCTTTAAGAGGCCGCAGGTGACTGCGCGTACTGCGTCATTGTCATCACAAACAACGACTGTTTCTTTTCTGTCCCGTCTGTCCCGTCTGTCCTTGTCTTTGTTCAGGGCTAAAACTTGGACATTTGCTCGCAGAGCCTCTTTGGCACCCAGACACGGAAGAACGACACGAATTGTGGTCCCTTGTGCAATTTGGCTCGATATTGAGATCGTACCTTCAAGCCCCTCGACAATGCCATGAACCGTCGATAGCCCCAATCCCGTGCCTTCGCTAACAGGTTTAGTGCTGAAGTACGGCTCGAATACGCGGCTTCGTATGTCCGCCGACATGCCTGAGCCCGTGTCGACGACCTCAATGCCAAGGGCCTTCCGTGACCCTGTTTGGTTTTTAGCTGGGAGGTGACATGAGGAGAGAGAAACCGCCAACTTACCACCATCCGGCATCGCGTCGGATGAATTGACGATGAGATTCAAAATGATCTGCTCGAATTGGGCACGGTCGGCGCGGATCCGTCCGATGTTTTCTTCGCAGTCCATGGATAGGTCGATGTTTTTTCTGATCAATCGTGACATCATCGACTTCATATCCTCAAGTACTGGACCAGGGTCAAATACTTCGGGTATGACAAGCCCCATCTTGGTGAAGGTGAGTAGTTGGTGAGTCAAACGGGCCGCACGGCAACTTGAATTCAGGACGCCATCCAAGTTCGCTGTTAGCTGCTCGGAAGCGTCACCGTCCTTGAGTCCTTTCTTGATCAACTCTGCATGCCCAGAGATGGCGGTGAGAATGTTATTGAAGTCATGCGCAACGCCTCCCGCCAATTTGCCGATCGCCTCTAACTTCTGAGTGTGCCGTAACTGCCTTTCTAAGTCGATCTTCTCGACTTCACTGCGGCGTAATGCAGAAATGTCGATGTCGATACCGACGGTGCCGGCGACCTCACCATCCACCTTGATTGGCGACACTACATGAATAACGCGACAAACATCGTTGTCGGTGCTGTAGTCGACGTTCTCTTGGACATTCATTCCGCTGAGAGCCTTTTGGTGATCGACAACCCAGTGATCGGCATAAACATCTGGCATCGTCTCGGCAGGTTCTTTCTTGCCAACCATGTTGCCCCAGGTCTCTACAAAGAGTGGGTTAGCCATTGTGACCGTTCCATCTCTTGAGCGCACCCAAGTAGCACAGGGCATACTCTCAAACGCGGTGGCCAAGCTCGCTTCACTTTCAGCGAGTGCCGCTTCGGCCCGCGATCGACCATCAATTTCGATTTGAAGTTTCTTGGCGTGTTTGTTGACTGCTCGGAATCGAATAAAGGCGAATAATCCTCCAAGCATCATGACGCCCACGGCCATGGCTGCTTGCACCCGTGGTCGAGCCAAGAGCGGAGGTTTCACCACGAGTGTGACCGGTGAGCTAACAGCAAAAGAACCGGTTGAGTCGTAAGTCGCCTTGACTTCGAATTTGAATTGACCGGCTGGCAAATTGGAGAAATCGATGGCTTTGCGTGAACCGATCTCAACCCAATCTGATCGGAAGTTGGAGAGGCGATAGCTATAGGTGAGAAGGTCATTGGGGCGGTTATCAGGTGAGACGAACCGAAGCGTTACAAAGTTGTCGCTTTCGTCGATTTCGACTGCACTTAAGCCAACGGGTTGTCGGCCTTCCCATAGTTCTTCGCCAAGAACATCTAAGCCCGTAATGACCGGTTTTCTCGGCTTCGATGTCAGCTGAATACGACTCGGATCGAAACTCACGATGCCTTGTCGGCACAAGAAATGCAGACCGCCATCCGGATCCTTTGCATGCTGGCCTTCGATGAAGTCGATTCTGCCGATGCGATTTTCCAGGCCGAGGTAACAAAATTGATCGTTTTCGGGTGAGTAACAAACGAAAGAATTTGTCATGCCAGCTAACCAGATCTTACCTTTTTGATCGATCAAGAATCCGTTTCTCCCGACGTGGGGGAAGTGATCAAGGGTACTTATTCTGGACATTTCTCTGGTGTCATCATTCCAATGAAATAACCCATTGAAAGCGGAGACCCATAAGCCGTTGGCCCCGTCATGTCGAATCTCGGTGATGTTTGTTGGTTTGCCTGGGCTGCTCTTCGTGCCGAGTGGATAAACGATTGCTTTTTCGGACCCTGGCTCAAGTCTGAGCAGCCAATCGTCCAAAGTTGTAGCGTAGACGACTCCTGATTCGGAGCGCGCCAAATGTCTCACGGCCTCTCGATTAGAGCTTGGTGTAGTTCTTCCTTTGACATCGAATTCGATTGGCCGAGATGTTCCCGTTGACGGCGAATATATCTCCATTCCGATGGTTGTTCCGATGACGAGCTGGTCGTTGCCTAACCAAAGCAAGTTCTCGATCTTATTCGAGCGAAGGCCTCTTTGTTTGCTTGATTCTCCCAAGAATGTCCAACGGTCTTGGCTATCGACATGGATTAGTCCCTTGTTAAAAACTGAGAACCATATCTCTCCATTGGCTCCGGGCTCCAAGCATTGACGCGTGGAATTGAGCTTCGATGATTTCTTTGGTCCTCTTAAGGTTCGTTGACCCTGTTCTGGGGTCTGCACCCTGATTGTGCTGTCGGGGAGACCGAGCCACGATTGCCCGTTTTGATCAAAAACAAGGGCTGGACGGCCACGGCGTGGGGGGCTCCGTCCCATGTCTTCATATGTCTTGAGAGAGAAACCACTCTGACTATTCATGATCGAATAGCCAGCGGAACATCCAATCCAGATGGAGCCGGACCGCCCCTGTTGAATGGAATAGATGTTGTCAGACATGAGTTTCGAGGGGTTGTTCCGGTCGTTGCGGAAGACGGTGGATCTACCGGTCTGAAGGTCTAAGTGTGCAAGACCCTGATTCTTGGTGCCGACCCAGATCTTGCTTGGATCTTCTTTATCCAAGCAGAGCGCCCGAATCCTTGCCCGTCCCTTGAGTTCCAAATGAGAATCAATGCTCCTGATCTCTCGGGCAGTTTTCGTCTCGAGATCAAGGTGAAAAATTCCAGACTTGGTTGCCATGTAGACTCGGCCATCAGGGGCGATCAAGCCAGCGCTCGTCAAGAGATTATTGCCGACAATTCCAGGGTAGTCGCGCAAGTCGTCAAATCGAAAAGACTCTTCACCCTTCTTCTTCGACGCAACAAAACCATTTCGGTAGATAACCCAAATCGTCGCATCAGGTTGATAGAAAATCCGAATCGGTCGGCCTCGGGTTTCTTGCAAGCTGATTTCTTCGTTTAGGGCCTTTGTTTCATAATTGTATCGGTAGACACAACCATTGATGACGCACCAAAGGTTCTTCTCATCGTCTGCTGCGATTGATGTGACTGCTCGTGCAGTTTTTTTCTTGAATAGGCGATTGAATGAATCTTCGTACCGGATTCTTTTCTTCTTTGGTGCGAGGCGTGCAAGTCCCATTCGAGTCCCGAGCCAAATGTTCCCATCTGGATCGATTTCGACAGCGGACGTCCAGGCTGTTCGATCAAGATTGATGTCTTCTGGTGCAAACTTGAAAGCTCTCGTTGATGAGCCATCAAACCTTAGGAGACTTTCGTTGGCGCCAATCCACATGAAGCCGGCGGCGTCCTTCACGACGCCTTGCGTGTTGATCTGTCCAATGTCGCGCGCTAAAGCGATATGGTTGAATCGGTAGCCTATTTGCTGGGCGGCAAGCTGACTGGTCAGCGTCATTTGAGTCGTCAGAAGGACGATTGCGTGAAGCGTTAGTGCTGGTACGAGTTGTCGAATTGAAGCCTTGACTTTTTTCTCCTCTAAGTCCGCTCGACGCCTTACGACGCACAAACGAGAATGGCGAGCTATTTTGCCTCTGTTTTCTCTAATCCATTGTTGAGAGTCATGATTGCGTAGGCCGTGTCGGCAACGACCATGTATTCTTGGCCGATGAAATCGCAGAATGACCCATTCTTGCGTTGTGTCTTAACGATGTGTGGACGCAGCTGGGCGTGCCAGGCTTCTTGCTCGGTGACGGGAAGAAGGCTAATCGACATTGAGGCGTAGTAGTGTCCGTAGTAATAGAAGTAACCAGCGTTAGCATAGTAGGCTTCGTGGGGCACTGGCCTCATGCGCGCAACATCGAGGAAACGGTGGAACTTCATGAAGGCGGCGAGGCCTTTGCGCACTCGGGCGAGTGTAACTAACTTCTCATTTCCCGTCGCACGTAGTGCCCAGTTGCATACCTGCATGCGCCCCAGGCTCCCTTTGACATTGTCGATGCTTTCGCCAGCTGGGGATCTGGGGATGGCGCGCATGTCGTATTGGTAGGCACCATTCGGTAGCAAGCAACGGCTGACGTATTTTTTTGCGCGCGCAAGAATTTTATCATCCTTCATCCAACCAAGCTCCAGCGCGTCTTGAATTGTCGGCAGAATCATCGCTGTCGAAAACGAGGTCGCCCATTTTGGTCGCTTGGTGTAAGGCTTGTCGTCGTAGTAGCCCCAGCCGCCGGTTGGCACTTGATTGCGCTTAAGGTTGTGAATCAACTTCCTTGCCCGCAACCGAATTGGCGCCTCCAAAACGGTGTCTTTGAAGCGACCGTCTTTTTTAACTTCAACGAAACACGCAACGCCGCAGAGAGCGGCCCATACTGTGTCGTTGTCCCAATCACTCCCTCGGTAGGGGATGCGGCTCGATGTCAGCCAGCCTAAGCCTTGCTCCAGCGTCTTGCTGCGTTCTGGCGTCGACTCACATTGGAGCAAGGACATGCAAGCCAATGCCGACGCAGCATATTGCCAGTCGTAGAAGCTAGCGACTGAGTAGCCTGAGTCGATTAATCCGACGATGACACCTTGGGCCCAGCTGCCGTTCTTGTTTTGAGTCGTGACCAAAAAGTCAAGCGCTCGATCTCTTGTGATTCGTGCCGTCTTTGAATCCATCGTCTTGGCGATGGATTCATGGAGGAGCTTCTTCTTGGCCGTGGGCTTGGTGGCCTGTCCGCTTGAAACCGCGGCGCATGTGATCAAGATTCCGATCACACAAAGAAATGGGCTACGCAGTTTCATTGGGAATTCGCCGTCGCTTTGGACAGTTTACTTTTGGCTCCCTCCAAGTCCGAGATAAGACCAGAGATCTTGTTTTTTGCTTTCATGCTCATGATCTGGATGTCAATCGATGCCTTCTTGGCTTCGAGTTCGGCACTCCTCATTGAGACTTCTGCTTGGCGAACTTTGTGTTCGAGTTCTTTTTGTTTCTTCGGCAGTTCCTTCTGTTTCAAGCGCGTCATCTTTTCTGCCTGGATTGCGAGTCTACGATTCGAGAACTCAACGTTCTTCTTGCCCCGCTTAAGGACGAGTTCCTTTGTCAATTCAGCGAATTCTTCAGCCTTGTACATGGCGATGAGCTCGTTGAGTTCGTCCTTTGCCAGCTCGGCCCGATTTCTTGCCTGATCAAAGCTGACTTGAGCGTCACGAATTTGAACGGGGGCTTCCATGACCGTGAAGGTCTCAAGAGACTGCTTAGCCATTTGCAAAGTGAATGCAGCGTTGCGCATCGTCTCTTTGGACTTACTATCCTTGATCATGACTGAAATTTCAGAAGCCTGAAGCTCCAAGTTCGCGATTTGGATCTGTTGTTCCAGGCGAGTGATTTTCGTCTTAAGATCAGCTGGAG
Source organism: Planctomycetota bacterium (assembly GCA_047639315.1). GTDB lineage: Bacteria > Planctomycetota > DRQF01 > S139-23. Next base: position 12,986 of record JBLINQ010000094.1, on the reverse strand, counting down.
ATTCGCTCCGTTTGCTGTTCAATTTGTCTTTCTGAGGAAGCTTGTCTTGGGCTACAGCAACAACGGGCATCGAAATTGCGCCCAAAAAGGCGATGCAGAGGAAGAAAGATCGCGTCATTTTCATTTGGGTTCTCCTATGTCGTGGAATGGATTATCTTACCTTAAGTTGCCCAGGTTTGCTCTATTCTGTTCTATTCCGGTTTGGCTGAATTGACATGCTTTGATTCTGGCCTGCCGTCAGCCGATAACGAAACAAACTGTGTTGTGGACTCGACTTTGGACGATGTTCACGATTCTGGGCCAATCGGTCGCAAATATGAATGGATGAGCCAATTCGGGGTTTCGAAGAGGGATCGATACGATGAAGGAACAAGAGCCTAAAATGAGCGAAAACGGGCGTCCAAAGCGCCAGCCCGCGCTTTCTGTCGCGACCCGTCGCCTCATGTACGTTCTGGGAGTCGGGCTCGTTCCGCTCATTGCCAATTCTGTTTACTTGGCGTTTGTTACGGGGTGGGGATTCTGGGACGAACAGAGTCATGAAAACCTGTTCTATATGTGGATGGTTTTGGGGCACCTTACAGTCGGTCTCTTGCTTATTCCCGTGTTCCTGGCATTTGCGTTTCTTCACCTGAGAAACACCAAAAATCACAGGAATATGAAGGGCAAGAGAACAGGGCGCGTGCTATTGGCCGGTTGCTCGGCCGTTGTCATCACCGGTCTCTTGATGACTCTGCGTCTTCTGCCGTTGGATTCGTTTGGTGGCCGGGCTACTTATTGGCTCCACGTACTGATCCCGATCTTAGTCGTGCTCCTTTACATCATGCATCGCAGTTACGGCCCCAAGGTCAAATGGCGTTGGGGGATGATCTATGCCGGTTCGGTCTTTACGATCTTGATCCTGATGTCGATTTTCCATTCGACAGATCCCCGGACTTGGAATGCCCGCGGAGATGGAACCGAGGTCTTCTTGCCAGCTCGCGTTCGGACCCATGGCATGGGATTGATCCCCGAACAAGTCTTGATGATGGATCACTACTGCAAAGAATGTCACCCTGACGCAGTCAAGGATCACTACGAGTCAGTTCATCATTTCAGTTCATTCAACAACCCGGTCTATCTCTTTAGCGTGCGAGAAACCCGTGAGGTGCTGCTCAAACGTGATGGCCATGTGCGTGGTGCGCGATTCTGCGCCGGTTGTCATGATCCGGTTCCTTTGCTCTCTGGAGCATTCGACGATCCCAATTATGACATTCTGAACGACAAGACCGGCAAAGAAGGTGTCAATTGCACGGTCTGCCATGCCATCACAAATGTGACCGGTACCATTGGCAACGGCAATTACACCATCGAAGAACCGCTGCACTACCCATTTGCCTACAGCGAGAATAAGGCGCTGCAATGGGTCAACCGGCAACTCGTGAAGGCGAAGCCAGCGTTTCACAAGACGACCTTTTTGCGTCCTCTCCATAAAAGTGCCGAGTTTTGTGCTGTATGCCACAAAGTGAACATCCCCAAGGAGCTGAATCACTACAAGGATTGGTTGCGTGGTCAAAATCACTACGACAACTTTCTACTCAGCGGTGTTTCGGGGCATGGCGCCCGCAGCTTCTATTACCCGAAAAAGGCCGAGGAAAATTGCAACGAGTGTCACATGCCACAGAAGGTGAGTGATGATTTCGGGGCGGTGGGCGGCAAGATTCACGACCATCACTTCCCAGGGGCAAACACAGCTATGCCTCGATTGACTGGGCAGAAGGCCGCAGAGAAGCTTCAAGCTGATTTTCTCCAAGATGGCCAAATGGACATCGATATCTTCGGGATACGTCGTGAAGGCAAGATCGACGGCCAGCTCCTTGCTCCGACGCGGGAACAGTCAATCAATTTGGAAGCTGGCGACGACTACCTGGTCGAAGTTGTTCTTCGAACCCTGAAGTTGGGTCATATGTTCACGCAGGGGACCTCAGACAGCAACGAGGTGTGGATCGAATTGGAGGCTTGGCTGGGAGATAATCTGGTCGGAAAAAGTGGCGTTATTCATCCAGACGGAAAAGTAGATCCATGGTCTCATTTCGTCAATTCTCTGCTTCTGGATCGCCAAGGGAATCGCATTGAGAGACGAAACGTCCAAGACATTTTCACCGCGCTTTATACCAACATGATGCCGCCTGGAACGGGGCAAGTCGTTCACTATGCTCTGAAACTACCCGCGGATGCCATCGGGGTTTTACGCATCAACGCCAAACTGAAATATCGCAAGTTCGATAAGACTTTGATGGATTATGTCTATAGCGATTTTCGTAAGCGAGGTGAGTATTCTGGAGCAACGCCTGATATTCCGATCGTTGTCATGTGTGAAGATGAAGTGTTGCTTCCGATTGGCAGTGCCCAGCTCGTGGGGCCATCCTCGAAAGCGAAGAAGCCGCTTTGGCAAAGGTGGCGCGACTATGGCATCGGCCTCCTCTTGGCCGGCAGTGAGGGGTCCAACAAAGGCGACCTCAGGCAGGCTTCGTTGGCATTCTCTGAAGTCGCAAAACTGGGCCACGCCGTCGGCTGGTTAGACTTGGCCCGAGTCTATGAGAAAGAAGGGCGGTTGGCCGAAGCCCGAGATGCGATTGCTCTCGCCATCAAAGGCGGTATTGACAACCCGTGGACGGCAAATTGGCTGACTGGCAAGATCGAAGCGCAGCATGCCAACTATGATCTTGCGATTGCCGCTTTTGATCGAGTCTTGAACACCAAAGTCGTCGAACGAGGATTTGATTTCTCAAAGGACTACATGGTCATTTTTGAGAAAGGCGCCGCCCAATATGATCTTGCACGCCAGAAGTCGGGTGCCGAAAGAAAATCAGGTCTCTTGGAAGCACGTTCTACCTTCCATGAGGTCCTGGAACTCGATGCTGAGAATGCATCCACACATTACAAACTGATGTTCATTTCTCGTCTTCTCTTTGACCAAGAGAAGGCTGCCTACCACAGGGCCTTGTATGATCGATATCGCATTGACAACAATGCCCGTGACTCTGCTGCAGCAATCCACCGAAAGAACAACCCAGCCGCCGACAAAGCCGCTGAGTCTATCGTTATCTACGACTTGAATCGAAAGAACTAACTCCATGTCAGATAAGCCCGCAACGGAGAGACCCCACGGGGACGCCGATAACCATGACATTGCGGATCGTAGCCTCAAGATTCCCCTGATTGTCGCTTTTCTCTTCCTCGTGGCAGCCGGAATAGGTCTTTGGTACCTCTATTCCGACAAGAGCCAATTGGAGACGACGGAGGTGTTTCAAGCTGAAGCTCCAGTCGATATGGGAAAAGGGCGTGTCAAGTCGACAAATCTACGATTCAAGGAATCGGCAATCGAACTAGGGGTCGTCTTTGAACACGTCACGGGGTCTACTGGCTCCAAGCTCCTGCCGGAGACGATGGGTGCCGGTGCCGCATTTCTCGATTTTGATAATGACGGCGATCAAGATCTTATGTTGGTGAATTCTGGGTCCTTGGTCGATCCGCTACTGAGCGCGAAATCAACTCAGGCCTTCTTCGTCAACGAGAATGGACGGTTTCAAAACCGCACCAAAGAGGTTGGGCTCGATGTTTCTTTCTATGGCATGGGAGTCACAGTTGGAGATTTCGATGGCGATGGCTTTGATGACCTCTTTGTCACGGCTGTTGGTGCTAATCACCTGTTTCGCAATGACCAGGGCAAGAGATTTGTTGATGTCACTGAGGTGGCTCGAGTCGGAGGCGGCAATTCATGGTCCACCGGGTCAGCATTCTTAGATCATGACCAAGATGGAGACCTCGACTTATTGGTTTTGAACTATGTTGAGTGGACTGCCGAGATCGATCTTGGCCAGAGTTTTTCCCTTGGTTCACTCGACCGCGCCTTTGGTCCGCCGACTTCTTTCAAAGGAGCTCAACCATTTTTCTATGAGAATCTGGGGCAAGGGAGGTTCAAGGAGTCGGCCAAAGACATCGGCCTTCATGTCAAAAACGTGTCCACAGGTGTTCCCGTTGGTAAATCACTCGCAGTTGTCATCACTGATTTTGACGGAAATGGTGCGCCCGACATCGTGATCGCCAATGACACTGTTCGAAATTTTGCCTTCAAGAACATCGGCGGCAAGTTTACCGAAGTCGGCACCGAACTTGGCTTAGCTTTTGATGAGAATGGCAATGCCCGAGGTGCCATGGGGATGGATGCGGCTCGCTTCAAGAATGACCAATCGACTGCGATCGCAGTGGGGAACTTCGCCAACGAGATGACCGCGTTCTACGTATCTGACCTTCCTCATGATCCACTTTTCATTGATGAAGCAACGAGCGTCGGAATTGGCGCTCCTTCCCGCGATAGCCTGACTTTTGGGCTCCTCTTTTCAGATCTGGATCTCGATGGATACGTCGACCTTGTCGTGGCTAATGGCCATGTTGAACCAGATATTTCTCGAGTTCAGGCGAGTCAAAGCCATGAGCAGGAGATGGATGTTTTTCGCAACATCGCGGGTAAGTTTCAACGACTCTCTGGTATTGGCACCAATGAGAAGTTCGTTGGCCGTGGTATCGCGGTAGCTGATGTCGATGGTGACGGGGATGTCGATCTGCTGGCAACTGCTAATGGTGGCAGGCCAAGATTGTTTATTAACCAACAAGAGGGTGGTAAGTCACTACGCCTTGACCTACGCCTCCCCGGTGGTATGAGAAGGGCAATCGGCGCAACTGTCACTTTGGAATCTGGAGTCGGGAAACAACATCGTCGTTTGACGGCATCGGGGAGTTATCTGTCGTCGAGCGAACACATTCTCACGTTCGGGTTGGGTGGAGAAGAAGAGACAGGACAAATCAAAATCGTCTGGCCCGATGGTACGGTCCAGACGATTCTGAAATTGGCTGTTGGTTCTCACAAAATTGAACAACAGCGATGATTGAGCAGGGTTTAGTCTGTGTCTTGCGATCCAGTGAAGACTTCATGGCTCGCGTAGCGTTCGCCAAAATCGCAGACGATGAAGACGACAGTGGCAGAAGGGCCTAAACGCTTGGCCTCTTCAAGGGCGGCGTAGCAGATGGCACCGGTAGAGAGGCCTGACAAGATTCCTTCTTCTTGGGCAAGCCTTCGCGCCGTGGCAACAGCGTCGTCATAACCAATGGCACAGACTTGATCGTAAATCTCGGTGTCGAGGATCTCAGGAATAAACCCGGCGCCGATACCTTGGATCTTGTGTGGTCCTTTTTCGCCGCCACTGAGGACTGGACTGGTTTCAGGTTCGACAGCCAGCACGCGAATCTCTGGGTTGAACTGTTTCAAAAATTGGCCAGCGCCCGTCACAGTTCCGCCGGTTCCGACACCAGCGACGAAGGAACTAATTTCAGGAACTTGCTCCATGATCTCCGGGCCGGTGCCACTGCGGTGGGCTGCGGGGTTGTCAGAGTTGGAGAATTGCAAAGAGCTCCAGGCTTTACTGCCCAGTTCGTTGGAAATCTCTTCCGCTTTCGAGATGGCAGCAGGCATTCCCCCTGGACCAGGGGTGAGTACGACTGTTGCACCGTAAGCTGATAGGACACGACGACGCTCGATCGTCATGCTCTCGGGCATTGTTAGGATGCAATCATAACCCTTGGAGGCGGCGATGAGAGCCAGCCCAATGCCAGTATTGCCGCTGGTCGCCTCGACAATTGTCATTCCACTGCGAAGTTCGCCTCGAGCCTCTGCGCCTTCAATCATGGAATGCGCGATTCGATCTTTCACCGAGCCAGCTGGGTTTTGAGATTCCAGCTTGGCGAAAACTGTTGCCATGCCTGGTTCAACGATACGATGAAGCTTGACTACCGGCGTATTTCCAACCAATTCATGAATGTGTTCAAACCTGGTCATGATCTGGATCTCCAATCCCTTGTGTGCGTGGGCGCCAACGCGCCGATTTGATTTGATAAATTATACTAATTGGCAACAATCTGCTACCGATGATCGTCAAACCATTCTTGGCGATTCTCTAAGCAGAAATTTAGTGCTCTCGGATCATTAGATCACGGATGCGTACGATGGATCCATCGTGGTGTTGTTGAAGCGCAATATGGCCAGTCGCATGCGTTTTCTTGGTGTCGACATAGTCAACGACAACCAGTCCGTTCAACTTAATTGTGATGTGAACACCTTCGTCGACGTCGCGGCAATGGACGTAGTAGTCAAACCACACTCCTGGCTCGACAAACATGCAGTTGATGAGATCGAAACTATAGAGGCTGCCGCTCTTAACAGGATCCTTGAAAGTACTGTTGACCTGAGCCTCATAGCCTTTTGGCCACCCTGGGCCATAGGTGGTGCGGAAATAGAGGCCAGAGTTACCTTTGTCATTGATCTGAACCCGTGCCTTCAGTTCGAAATTCCGGTAATCGCCCCGTGGGCTGAACAGATGCCCCATCTTTCCAGATCCAATGATGACGTTCTTCTCAACTCGCCACTCTGCCGTGTCGGTGGTCTTCCAATTATCGAGATGGGTGCCGTTGAAGACGGAGACCCAACCTTTGTCGTCGAGCGGTGAGCCAATTTGCTTCATCGAACTACGGCGGAATGCACACTGGCCTTTATTGTTACGCCAGACGATGCCGTGCCGTTTGGCCGATTCGGTCTTGACTGGGGCGTTCATTGAGCATCCATCAAGGTCAATGTGTTCATGCAGGAGGGTGCCGTCAACAGAGACGTCTTCGAAGCAAGCGTCGATGAACTTCTTGCCTTGGTCATCAAAGCGAGGCGGCGAGAACTTCATATGGACGACGTGCCATTCTCCTGGCCCCTTATAGAGGTCGAGGTGGGGCATAGTTGCCGGCTTCTTGCCATGTTTGGAGACGACAGCGAAGTTCGTGCCAACCTTCTCCTTATCGTCGGCAAAGTTGATCTCGTATCGACCTTGGAAGAAGATGCTCGAACTTCCTTTCTGCGGGATGAAAACGTCGAACCAGGTTTCAATTGCGCCATGAGGCACCTTGGAAACCTTGTCTTGCGCCTCGCCTGCAGGTCGGCTGAGAATTGAAATCGGACTCGATTGACCGTCGGCCCCCTTCAAGTTGGGGTTCGCGTTCTCAACCACGAGAACCTTGGAGCCATCTTGAGGGTCGAGAACGATATCGTGGGTGTTGTGCTTAACCTCTTGCCAGCCTTGACCGGCCCAACGGTCTTCACCACTTATCTTGTTGAGATAGACCCAGCCTTCATAAGGGCTTTCCTTCGCCGCCGGTGGCTGAACCGTCTTGGCAACCATGTCGATGCCTTTGGGGCCCTCAGGAAGATGATTGACGGTGTAGTGAAATTCGTTGCGACTCAGAGGGGTACCGGATTCTGATTTGAGCCCGGTGAATATGGCGCGAACCACTTTTCCGCTACGGAGAGCCGGGATGTTGCAGGTCAAGCTCATGCGGTCTTCAGCGATGGTGATCGACTCGACTGCAAGAAGATTCTTATGGACTTCAGGAGAACCGTATTCCCACCAGTAGTTGTAGTCGTACTCCAAGAAGCTGACGTTGGATGGTTCAATCTTGAGGTCTTCGGCGAGAGGCTGGGTGAATAGAACTTTGAATCCACTTTTCTTGATGTGCACACGATGCATGTCGAAAGGAACCTGACCATCCCATTTCAGTCGGGCCAATCCATCACCAGGAGTGAGTCCGCCCCATCCCCGATTCGTGCGACCAAGGATTAGGCTACCATCAGCGGCGAACTTCAGTCGTACTGCCGAACCAACTCGGCGCTTGAACATGAACACAGCACCTTGATACTGACCACGGATTTTCTCCATGTAGACGCGGAGGATGTTGCCATTGGTCAGTTCTGAGATGAACATTTGGCCAGTGAAAGGACCGAATGCACCATTGGTATCGTCCCAGACCATTTGTCCGGCAGAACGAGACCAATTGTAGGGCAACCAAACAGCCGCTTGTTCGCGCTTGACACTCGGTGGTTCGATTTGGGATGGAATCTCTTTGCGATCAAGGAAGTCTTTGGTCCAACGCAATCCTGCGGGGTGGCCGTAAAACTTGCCTTCCTCGACATGAAAGATCGGGCAAGCCGCCATCCAATCACCTTGATTGTCACTGACGAAGATTTCTCCGTTCAAATTTCGGCCGATTCCACAGGGGCTACGGAAACCCGTAGCGAATGGAGTGGTTGTGCCATCAGGCTGCACCTTCAACACCCACCCGCGATAGGGCACAGAAGACGTACCCAACCACCACTTCGGACTCATGAAAGCGACGTTCAAGGAGACATAGTGGTTGCCCTTGCGGTCACGAGGGAGGCCAAAGGCATATTCGTGATAGTTGCCACTCACTCCCCAGGCATTCGTGACGGTCTCGATGATGTCGGCAGTTCGATCGCCGTCTGAGTCAACGAGCCTTGATAACTCACCTCTCTGAACGACTAAGATCTCTTCTCCTAAGGTATTCAGGCCAAGACAATCTTGGAGACCTTCAGCGAAAAGATGGAATTCAACTTTGCCATCGTTCTTGGTCGGATCAGTTGTGATCCAGACTTGACCGCGACGAGTACTGACAACCATCTCTCCCGACGGAAGAAAAGCGATGCCGCCGACTTCCAAGAGTTGATCTTTAGGGCCAGCAATCTCACTCAAGGCATAGCGGTCGTCTTGATCGACCTGTGTGTTTTGGCTTTGAAGGAATGGCGTAAGCAATGCCACAAGGATCATCGCTGTCAGAGTTTTTTGCATTACCATGTGACTTCACCTGCGAGTTTTTCTAAGGACTCGATGGAGTACTTCTCTACTTGAATGAAAATCAATACCAGGTCTTGGGGCTCGGCCGAGGCCTTGAGTTTGATTTCCAAGGCGTTGCTGCGATGCCCGATTCTCAGGTCGTCGACACCTTGATGGACGATGATGAGTGCGCTGCCGTCAGCATTCCGTCGGACAACTGGTTTGAGAGAATTGAAAGGGACGCTAGGGAAATTCTGGTCCTTATCGCTACCTTCAAGATCGCGGCCAACCCAAGTTTGACCGTCCGCACCGGTGTCAAAACGAAGCACGAGATCATGCTTGGCCGGGCCAACCAAAAAGCGGCGCCCAAACCCGAAGGCATCGGTCAATGATTGGCCGAAAAGCGCTTCCTTGATGGTGACCTTTGATTTCGATTTTGCTTCGATGAGGTCATAGCTGATCCCAGCGAGATCGTCGAAAGCAAAGCTCCCTTTCATCTGGCTGGTCAAGGCTTGAATACCCGATGCTTCGATCTTGTGGAAGATCGGACCAGGATTGCCACCGTCAAATAGATAACGAACCTGTCCGGTTGGTTTCGCGGCTGTTCCGGCCCGTCCCGTCCAATCTGTCCTTTTGACGAAGCCGCCACTGCGTACCGCCAATAGGCGCGGCTTGTCGATTCGATATTCAAAGGTGGTACCACCGGGAAGCCCGACCAAGAGACCACGTGGTCTCAAGGGGAGGTCTTTTCCGAGGGGAGGCAAGATGCCGCGAAAAATGAGGGGCTTTTGTTCGACGATCATAATCGTCGCGGTGTCGTCCACTTGCTTCTGCTTAGGGATCAGCGTGCGAACATGACTGACAATCGCACGCCGTTCTTCCTCATTCAGCTTGTCGGCAAAAGAGGGCATCTCAGAGATGCCAGGGAGTCCGCTCGTGATGGTTTTGAACAAAGCCTCTGCGGTGTTGCCGAACGCGAATCCGCCAGCAGCAAAGCTCCTCGCCGGGCGCTTAAGCTCTGTTTCGCCTTGACCATCTCCAGTTTTCCCGTGACACCCAGAGCAGTGTTCAAGGTAGAGAGCTGGGCCATCCACAGGCTGGGCCAAAGGCGGTTTTGTTTCTTCTTGCTTCGGTGCTTCCGGCTCCGGATCGGAGCAAGCGAACAGGATCAACGCGGCTGCGACTACGCTGAGTGTCGCCGAATGGCGGATACTCTGGTTAAGTTTCATGTTTTCTCTGGTTGAGTGGGTGCACGGCGAACGATTTGCGAGTCACGCCGATTCTGAGTGACGTGACTTGCGAGCTCTATGCTTACTTCTTCGGTGGCCCGGATTCGTATGCTGGCAGTTTCAATAACTCTCGGGGCAATTTCTTGAGAGCTTCTTCCAATGTGGCTCCCAGATCGGTGTTCTTCTTTTCGTGAAGTCTCTGGCGCATCATCTTGGCGGTATCAACGGTTGAAATGTTGAGGCCATCTAGTGTCGCACCCGAGCCCTGACTTCGGTTTAATGAAGCGAGGATCTCTTTGACACCTTGAGCGTTCTTGTTCTGCTCATAGTAGATGCGGGCTTTGCCGCCGTGTGCCATGGCGACGTAATGATCTGAAGTCTTGCGGTTGTCTTCGTCGGCAGCACTGGCTTTCTCGAAGAGTGAGATACCCAAGTCATAAGACTTCAGGGCCTTGTCAAACCGATTAGAACGTCGATGGAATTCAGCCGCCACGAGGGACGCATATCCTGCATACCAAGGTAAGTTCGGATGGGCGTTCTCTTGTTCCATGAGCTTGGCATAGGAAGCCTCAAGACGGGCGACGCCATAGCGATTAAGGATGCGTGTGCGATAACGATCGTGGATTGCCCAGGAATTGGGGAAGCGTGTCATGCCGTTGCGCAGGGCGCGATTCGCTTTGCCCCAGGCACCAAGCCAGACTAAGAAATCGTAGTGCATCGTGACTTGGGATGCGTCACCATGGGGGTGCTTCCCAAGGACGCCGTAGGCCGCATGAAGATCGGTTAGCCATGACCTTGGCCAGTCTTTCTTATCACGGATGGCATCAGATATTTGGTTGCGGCGGTGTTCAGCTAAGAGGCCCATTACCAACATCGCCTGATGGCTTTGTGGTTGATCCGGGGTTAGTTTCCCCGCTGTAATCGCAAACTCGTAGGCCTTGTCTTTCTTGCCCAAGTAGTAGTTGGACACAGCTAAGATCGTAGTTGCACCCCAGTTGTCTTCTTCCAATTCGAGCGTCGCTTTAGCGGCTTCGATCGCATCTCCCAAGAGAGCATCGCGAACGCGGCGTTCGGCGCGGCTGTCACTTGGACTGGCCGTTGCACGCGAAAGAAAGGCACGAGCAAGAGATAACCGTTCTTTGGGATCTTTAGATTCGAAGCTCTCGTTCTGAGCCTTGAGCGTGCCAGAGACAGCTTCCCGACTTGCAGGCGTGTAGGTTGCCCCTTGAGCAATGGCTCGTTGCCAAGTTGCTGTCTTGACGTCTTTCGAATCGGAGCTAAGGCCGCGCTGCACTTGTGCCAGCCGGCGAGCTTTCGGAACTTTTTTGCCCAAGCGATCTAAAGCACCCAAGAGGGCATTTCGTTCTTGTGGTTCGAGCGGGACCGAGAGGGCTTCGGCGATCAAGTCGGTCGAGCCCTTCGATTCAGTCTTCTGAAGAGCCTTGCGTGCCAGAGCATTCATTTCTTCATCGAAACCGAAAAGGCCCAATCTCAGGAGCTCTGTCGGTCCGTTGGCTCCTTGCTCAATAGCGGCAAGTAGGAGAGATCGCCTCAGGTCCTTGTCGCCATTCTTAAAGGCAGACTCTACTTCGACTCGATCCTTGATGTCGCGGCTGGCGACTTTTTCGACCAGAGTGCGGTCGCCTTTAACTTGCGGCTTGGGTTGGATCTTCCTCTTGGTGATGCCGTCTTCAATGGCCTTGAACACGGAGTCGGTGTCAAAGGCATGATAGACGTCATAGGTTTCCTGACCATCTAACTCGACCATGATATGTCGAGGTGCAATGCGTTTGCCTTCCATGTACTTCTCAAACAGGTAGGGCTCTATCGAGATATGCTCGCCGCAAGTAACGCTGCCAAAACGAGGGCAGGGAATTCGCTCTCCATTTTCGTCGTGGTCGTGAGGAGTATGGCGGTAGGTTGAGGCAATGACGCAAATGTAGGGCTCGTAGAGCTTCGTAATGTCCGGTTGTCGGTAACGAATGCCCGCGTAATGCTCGCTGGCAATCTCGCCGTCCATGTTGATGCAAACCAGGATCGCCTTGCCACTGTCTTTTGACAGGGCGACGGCATCTTCCCAAGTCCTTTGGAAAGTGATGCCCACCGGCTTGCGCCAGTCTTCAACCGTTGGGGCAGGCCACATGGCCTCGCGGCCACCAGGCACTTGGATTTGTGCAGCGGCAGTCGATTGAAGCAGGGCGAGGGCCAAAATGCCCGTGAAAACGACCGATTTTAGTTTCGCGCAATTCATCATCATGGCTTCGTGTGTGCTTTGAATCTGTCTCTGAGTCTTGGTTCAGGGAGGACCTGGAATAGGTGCCTCCATCCTCACTCCCGTAAGTAGAGGATATTGTATGATTAGAGCGCGGCGAAGTCCAAAAGACGTTGTCACTCTCTGGTTCGAAATGATCTTACAGTAATTTTCTCCTTTGGGAGCCCTTTGTCGATGTCAGATCTGGCGGCAGTAACAGACAAAATCGCGCAGGAAAGCGCGTTTATCGCAAATGTACGGGCAGAAGTGGCGAAAGTCATTGTTGGCCAAGAACAACTGATAGACAGCCTTTTCGTCGGACTTCTGGCGAATGGCCACGTCCTTCTCGAAGGGTTGCCGGGATTGGCGAAGTCCTTGTGCGTCGAAACCTTGGCTTCGGCTTTCGGCGGAGTCTTTCGCCGCATCCAATTTACCCCAGATTTGTTGCCGTCCGATTTGCTCGGGACACAGGTCTATAGCCCCAAAACTGGCGAGTGGTCAGTTCGTAAGGGGCCTGTGTTTGGCAATTTTGTTTTGGCCGACGAGATCAACCGGGCACCGGCCAAGGTCCAATCGGCCTTGCTGGAGGCGATGCAGGAGAGAATGGTCACCCTGGCCGGTGAAACACATCGACTGCCAGATCCATTTCTTGTCTTGGCGACTCAGAATCCAGTGGAGCAGGAGGGCACCTATCCTCTGCCCGAAGCTCAGGTCGATCGCTTCATGCTCAAGGTGAAGGTGGGCTACCCCAAACAAGACGAAGAAAAAGACATCATTCGTCTAATGGCCACAAATCAGAAACAA
>JBLINQ010000093.1:0-20445 GCA_047639315.1 Planctomycetota bacterium | reverse complement strand
TCTATTTCTCCTAATGAACCCAGGCACAATGCATAGTTTTTTCTCAGCATTGCCCAATCGGGGGCGAGTGAAATGGCATTGGCGTAGAGAACTTTTTCACGTGGACGGTCACCTTGGCCGAGAGCGAACGCTGACCAAAAACTCGCCATGGCCGAGTTGGGCCAAAGGTGAGCGATTGAATCCGAAACTGGTCTTCCGATCTTCATGTTGCCTGTGTGTCCAACGGCATGGGCCAATTGAAAAAGAAAGGCGCGCCGCCTTCGGGGACTCGTTTGATTGGCACGAATGAGGCACTCCTGAGCGAATTCAAATGCCTTCATTCTCTTTGGCGATAGTTCTGACAGTTGTTCTCCTCGCTGAAGGGCTCGTGTTCCGGCAATGAACCAGGCGATGGTGCTGTCAAGATGGGTCTCGACCTTCCTGAGTGCGTCGGCCTCCGATTTCTTGCCAAGGACATAAAGAGCGTCCATCCGAACTGGATTGAGGATCGTTGGATCGGGCGTGATAGACGCGATTCGGTTGAGTTCTTTGACCGCATCTTGTGGACGATTTTGCTCTATGAGCGCTATCGCATAGCCGAACGATGCTTCGACAGAGTCGCCATCTTGATCAAGAGCCAGTTCAAAAGCTTCAATCGCTTTTTTCGAGGACCCGTGATGAAGTTCGTAGAAACCCTTCTCCAGATGTTTCTCGACTCTTGCGTCTCTTTCAATGAGAGCCTGCTTCTCGAGTTGAGGTTGGTTCGCACGAATGTACCCCAACAATCCAGTGATCAAGGGCAAGCCAATGACAAGCGCCAGGATCAGGCAGGCACGAGCCGGGTGCCGTTTCGACCATCGTGCGGCACGGCCGAAGATGCTGACGGGCTTGGCGGCGATGGGGCGGTATTCTTGAACTGCTTTGAGATCGTCGGCAAGTCCCTCGGCAGTTTGGTAACGGCGGTCCGGGTCTTTCGCCATCGCTGTTTGAATGATGACACGAAGGTCGGTTGAGATGGCTCTGTTTAATTTCGAAGGGTCTGTTGCCTCTTTGGTCAGGATGGCTTGAAAGAGGCGTTCTCTCGTCGCAGCTTCAAAGGGTCGATGGAGAGTCAGGCATTCGTACAACGTGACTCCCAAGGAATACACATCAGTTCGGCGATCCATTCGGATCCGGTGCCCTGCGATTTGTTCCGGTGACATATATACGGGTGTACCCATAAGGTCACCGGATTGCGTCAACGTTGCGGCATCGGAATCGGAATCCCGTGCGAGACCAAAATCAAGGATGACTGGGGTTCCATCCTTGCTGATGATGATGTTGGCTGGCTTGATGTCGCGATGAATCAAGTTTTGCTCGTGGGCAGCGTGAAGAGCACGCGCGATAGACTCGATCATCTCTACCACTTCTGCGATGCTGTCACGTGTATTCGGAGTCGATTGACTGGTTGAACTGCTGGCGCTCGTTTTCGATTCTGGTTTCGAAGGCGTAGGCTTCCGATTGTCGCCTTGTGTGGTCTCAAAATCGATGAAGCTTGTCGTTTCGGAGCCTGACTGTTGAATGCTCGAAATCCTGGTCGACAAGGGCGTGCCTTCGACATATTGCATGGCGATGTAAGGCATACCCTCGAACTCACCAAACTCATGAACCGCGCAAATTCCAGGGTGAGTGATTTTGCTTGCCGCTTCTGCCTCACGCGCAAAGCGCATACGCGTCTTTGGATTCAATGCCTGTAGATTATGAAGGATCTTGACTGCGACTTGGCGGTGGAGATTCTTATCTTCGGCAAGGAACACATATCCTTGACCGCCATGTCCGAGCTCTTTGAGAATCTGGTAGTGAGCGAAGCTACGTCCGATCATTCCATGGCTTTGGAGATCTGAGGCAGGAGGAGCAAGTCCGGTGCTCTCCTCACCAGCATTCGTGCGATCGGGATCCATGCCGGGGCGAATCGGTTCAATATCAGGCTTTTCGTTGTGTGATTCTGATGACAAGAATACCCTCCCTCGTTTCTGTGCGCCAATCATACCGAACTGGGAGGCGAATGCGAGTCTTGGCTGGTGGATTGGGAAGCAAGATAGAAAGTCAGCTTGGACCCCGTAGAACGTATTGGAGCAACGTTCCTAATACGTGTCGACTTCATGCCGTTTTATGGTGTAGACTTCTCCACCTCAGAATGTTGCAATGATCCACCCAGAATGACGAGGCGGATGATGGATTCACGTGCTTACAACCGAGATGCCTGGAACAGCCAAGTCCTGAAGGGCTGTCGCTGGACGGTGCCCGTTGATGCCCAACAAATTGCCAATGCAAGAAAAGGGGAGTGGTCGGTCGTTCTGACTCCGCAGGTCCCTGTGCCCAAGTCTTGGTTCGGCGATATTAAAGGCAAGAAGATCCTTGGTTTGGCATCTGCGGGCGGACAACAGGGTCCTATCTTGGCGGCGGCCGGCGCTGATGTAACGATTTACGATTTCTCTCCGGCGCAACTTGGCCAAGACGAGTCGGTCGCACTTCACGAAGGTCTTCACATAAAGACGATCGAAGGTGACATGGCTGACTTGTCGGCAATCCCAGATGAAAGCTTTGACCTTGTTTTTCATCCTTGCTCCAACGTCTTCGTGCCCGACATTAATCCGGTCTGGCGGGAGGCCTTTCGGGTCCTACGTCCCGGTGGGCATTTGCTTGCTGGCTTCTGCAACCCAGACACCTTCATTTTCGATGAATTTGCGATGGAAGATGGAGGCGAACTGAAGGTACGTTACAAGTTGCCATTCGCGGAAAGCGAGCATCTCAGCGCTAAAGGCCTGAAACGTCTCACGGATGCTGGGGAACCGCTTCAGCATGGGCACACTTGGACTGACCAGCTCGGTGGGCAATTGAAAGTGGGTTTCCATATCATTGCGATGTACGAGGACAATTGGGAAGAACTGCCCATTAGTAAGTTCATGAACCTGTTTATGGCAACCAGGTCGTGGAAGCCAGCTTGACTCCCTATCGACACGTGATGCCGCGTGTTCAACTGGATGATGAAATTATGAACTTGAGATTCGTTTTTCTCTTCTTGCTTCTGACTTTGCCGAGTTGTGCGTCGAAGCCGGCCATTTTCTTGGATGGCATGGGAGATCATTCTCGCGTTGTCTCGACCGATAGTGAGTTGGCACAAGAATATTTCAATCAAGGACTCACCTTGAGTTATGGCTTCATGCATGACGAAGCGATTCGCTCGTTTTCTGAGGCAGCCAGTTTAGATCCATCCTGTGCCATGCACTATTGGGGCATCGCTTACGCACTCGGGCCAAACATAAACTCGCCTTTGTCGAAGGCAAATGGACTACGCGCCAAGAGTGCTATGGAATACGCCCTGCGGCTTGCGGTTCGGGCCACTCCCGTTGAACGCGATTTGATAGAGGCACTCGACACACGATACGAGTTTCCGTTTCGTAAGAAACGGAAAGACTTAGACCGGGCCTACGCCGCCGCCATGAAGGAGGTTTGGGCGAAATATCCCAACGATCCCGATGTCGGATTCCTCTACGCCGATGCCTTGATAAATATAAGTCCTTGGGACCAATGGACCCCAGACTTTGAGCCGAAGGAGAATACGCTTGATGCGATAGCCGCTCTTGAGCGAGTATTGAAGCTGGACGAAAGTCATCCTGGCGCGAATCACTTCTATATTCACGTGATGGAAGCATCAGCTCAACCCGAAAGAGCAGAAGCGGTGGCAGACCGACTTGCATCACTGGTCCCAGGTTTGGGGCACTTGGTTCACATGCCATCGCACATTTACATTCAAACCGGTCGGTTTCACGATTCGATGCTTTGCAACAAAAAGGCTTCGGATCTTGACCGGGAATACTTCGCGAAGACTGGCGATCAAGGCGGGTACCATTTCTACCACGCTCACAATAATCACTTCCGTGTGTGGGCGGCGATGTACCAAGGTGCTTATGAGAGCGCCCTTGCCGCTTGTCAACAAACCCTCATCGACTTGCCAGAATCTATGCAAGGTATCCCTGCCGCTGCCGAATGGTTGGTGATGGACCTTCATGTCCATCTGAGATTTGGTGAATGGGAAAAGGTCCTCGAGCGGGAATCACCACGTGAGGATCAACCTTATGCAGTGGCGCTATGGCGCTATGCGCGAGGAATGGCCTTCGCCAACACGCAGAGGATTGAGTTGGCGCGAAAGGAAGTGATCGTTTTCGAAGAGATCGCAATGACGATGCAGGCCAATCCCGATGTCGATCGAGATCAACCCGCCGATGTCCTCAGAATCGCACGAGAAATGGTGCATGGTGAGATTGAATATCATGCCGGGAATTTTGAGTTGGGTTTCAAGCATCTCCGGGCGGCGGTGGCTGCCGAAGACGCTCTGAGATATTCTGAACCGTCGCCTTGGATGATGCCAACCCGGCATGCTTTGGCCGCTCTTCTGCTAGAGCGTGGCAAGGTGAAGCAAGCGGAGGAAAATTACCGTCGAGACCTTCGTGAGCACCCGGGGAATGGGTGGTCACTTTTTGGTCTGGCTTCTTGCTTAGAGAAACAGGGGCGGATGGCAGAGGCTGGGGAAACGCGCCGCAAGTTTGAATTGGCATGGGCGAACGCCACTGTCGAGATCAAAGCTTCGTGTTTTTGCGCTGGGAAGAATGAAACGCCCGAGCGCTAAAATTACTTCCCTTCTTAGCGGCGGCCAGATTCTGTCCACAATCGAATCAGCTGGCCTCTTCAATGGATCGTCGCCAGGAAAACCAGATGTTGCTGGCTAAGATAGCAGCGGTCGACTCCGGTGCCTTTGATTGAAGCCTCGTGGCAACGATCGTTGGCGAAGACGCACCACACAAAGACAGCACGACCGCATCCAGGTCGATAGGCCCGATTTCAACATTGTGCCGCTTGGCCAATGATTCGATCATGTTTTGCAGGCGGTCAGCCAAAGGATGACCATCCGCATTCAGATGACCGATTACTTCTTGAAAGGCTCTCTGCCCGTTCGCCCATTGGACGAAGTCTTCTTGTGAGCTCTTAATGGCAGAGTCGACGGCGTCAGCCCACATCGCGACCCATTTGTGACCATGATGATTGCGGGCACGATCAACCAAGGAAAGCAAATTCTTAACGTGCGGAGATCCGGGTTCTTCTGATGAAAGTACCTGTGCGGCCAGAGCATAAAGTTCGCTCAGAAACCAGTCTCGTTGCGGGCAAGCAGGATCAGCTGCGAATTTCAAGAAGAGCTCTGTGTGCTGCGGCTGGGCAATCTTGTTGAGCCATCCTTCTGGTGCCGCTGGACACCAAGTGTAGGCCCATTCTTCCAACTCTGAGTCGGTTGGATTGTCGATGTCTTCTATTTTCTCGATGACAGACTTTGTGCGAGCTGTGACGCGCAGATGATTGACCGACTCGGCTTCGGTTGCAGCGAGTCTGGCAAAGCTCACATCGGTATATTCCATGAGGTCCATCAAGTAGCGGATCTCGTCTTCGATGTAGTAGCGCATGCCAAAGGTGTCGTCGGCCGCCGGGTCGGGTGGCGAATCTGCCAGACGCTCAGGCACTTGGAAGACCAGGTGACCACCAGGTGCAAGAATACGGTAGGCGTCAGTGATGTAGGCCAAGACAACCGATTTCGGAATGTGTTGGAAGACGATGTGTGAAAACAAAAGCGAGATCGAGTTGTCGGGGATGGGAGCGAGATCGCAGCCGCTTACTTCAACAAACCTTGCGTTTGGAAAACGGCGCAACCGCTCATTGGCGCGTGTAACCATTTCAGAAGACACATCGACACCGACAATGCTTCGGACAATGGGGGCAAGCACCTGGTCCATGCGACCGATGCCACATCCTAAGTCCAAGACTTTCTGTTCGGCATGAATGAGATGTTCCAGCCCCTGGAATAGTATGCCGACATCTCGTTGACCGGAGGCACAGAATTGCTCTTCGCTTGAGAATTCCGTTGAGGCGATGAAGTATTCGGCATTTTCCCGAGCCCGTTCATTCCAGTCAGTTTTCATTCTTCCGGCGAACTCTTTAATTGGCTCAGGATTGGCAGACATGTATTCTCTCAAAGGCGTTCATAGTGCTGTCCTCTTGCGGACATCGGCGGAATGATTTGTTTTTTAGGCGCGAACTTCTCAGTGCTAGTAGGTCGCATTATAAGGAGGTTGTTGCTCTTTTGACACTATGTGGATCTTCTTTCTGCTCATACCATGGCATTCTCAAGTGAGGGGTCCGACAGGCGCTGGAAGACAGAGCCCTGCTGAGCTTTTGAAGTCGTTCTCGGCACTAGGTTTAGCGGTCTGCGCACGCGCAAAAGATGAAAACGAATGGGGCAGGTGTCCACTGGGTTTTGAAGCAACAAATGGGCCTGGAATGCCGCGGACGAACTTGAACCCGGCGGAATCGAATAAAAACCCTTTAATCTTCATCAAAATAGACCACTGTCAGAGTTTCTTTCTCCGAAAACTGGTGGAAATAGGAGTAAGGAATAGCACCTCGGGACCATCTATGTAGGTGACAAGAAATCAAAGGGCTTTGACCATGAAACTACGCTCCCTGCACTGGGCATTCGGAATCGTCTTGATCTTCTCTTCCACTTTGGCTCTTGCTCAAGGTCCCCCGGGAAATCGTCCTCGTGGTCCGGGGAAGACCCAAGACTGGAGTCAGATTGATCAACGGATCAGCTGGCATGGCACCTGGAAAGCTGCCTTGGCCACGGCGAAGGTGACTGGGCAGCCAATCTTACTGATTTCCGCAGCGCCAAGCTGTGGCGGTGTTCCAGGCATGTGGTGACCAGGCAAGCAAGCAATGGACAGGAGTTTCCTGTCCGATCAAGCTGTCGTCAAAGCATCAAGGGGTTTCGTGTGCGCTCGGCTCGCGACCTACGAAGACAAAGAAGAAGCCGTGTTTCTGAAGTCAGTCTTTCGTGGTCGAACTGGCGAACTCGAGAACTCTGTTTTTGGCATTTTCGATCCGACTGGAAAGAAGCGTTTAGTGCGCACTGGACGCTCACCGAGCTTCGCTTTCGATGATGCCGCAGAAATGGCGTCCGAGATGCAGAAGATCTCAAAAAAGTATCCGGGGAAGAAACAGGTCAAAGTCTCGGCGCGTCAAATGCCCTACCTCAAGAATCTGCGTTTGGCGCTCAATGTGACTGCCTCGGATGCTCAGCAGTTGCTTATCGTCCATGCAGCGGACAAGAAGCAACTTGCCTCGATGGAGGCGAAACTCAAACAGCTCATCTGGAAGGATAAGTTGGTTGGCCGTTTCCTCTATGTTTCTGTGGTCGGAGAAGGCAAGGACCTCCTAAAGGGGATCACCAAGGCGCTGAAGAAAAGCGGTTCCTTCATGGTCGTGAAGCCTGGTGAGTTTGGTTTAACAGGTGAAGTTATTGATTCTGTTTCTGCCACTGCGAAAGTGGACAAGATCGAGAAACAACTTCTGGTTATCGCCAAGAAGCACAAGGGACTGAGCAAAGATTCCCGTCAATCGATCAGGAAAGGGCGGAAATCTGGGGCCAAATGGGAAACCGAGGTCCCCGTGACGGATCCCCATGATGGTGGCAGGAGACGACGCTCCAAGAATGGATAACAAGAGCAGTCCTGAAATCTTGATCTTAGAATCTTCATGATGCCGTCTTTCAACGCATTCCTTCGGGTTGTTGAAAGGCGGCATTTCAACGCAACACCCTAAACCAACAGCCTTTTAGGTTGAATCGACTTCTGTGTATGTTGACTAAGGTGAAAGGTATTTGGATCTAAACGTCATTATATCTTAAGCTCACTTGCCGAATGATGTTTATTAATAGATCGGTCTTCTCCATGATCTGCAACCGGGCTCACATGCCTGTCTCGTATTGATTGTGGGGCACACCGGGGGGGAATCTCGTGCTTCCTGATTGTCGCTTTGCTCGTTTTCTTGTTGTCTCATTTGCTCTCTTATCAATGGGAGTCGTGTGTCCCGGTCAATCTCCATTGACGACGTCATTGTCAGGGGCAGTGCCTTGGGCCGGATGTATGTTCGACGTCAAGTCACTCACGGGTGTGTCCGTTAACGACTTTGACATCGCCTTTACGGGTACCTCGACGGTCGAGATTTGGGCCCTGAATTTTCCTGGTTCGTTCGTTGGCAACGTCAATAGCAATGCCAACTGGACTCTCTTGCGGACCGTCACGGGTGTGATTGGGTCTGGGATTTCTGTGCCGATTCCTCTCGGCATAAACTTAGGGTTTCCGGTTCCCGTTGGTGCAACTCAGGCGTTTTACATCACGATCACCACTGGAGTCATGTGGACGAACTTGGGGACAACAGTGGGGGCTATCGCTTCGGCAACTAGCGACTTGGAATTCCTTGAAGGACATGCTGGGCCTTACTTTGGCGTATCGAACTCGCCCTATGTCTTTAACGGAAAAATCCACTACACACCGTTGGCGAATGCCGTCAATGACATCGCCCTTCATCAGGTCACTGCACCGCGTAATGACACGCTCCTATGCAATCCGCTGACAACGGTCGAATCAGTCTCGATCGAAATTGCGAATGCCGGAATCAACGCGATCTCAACCGCGACCCTGCTTCAAGTCGAGTATCAAATTAACGACGATGCGCCGGTCTTCGAGTTCTTTAACTTGACGGCAACGTTCTTTCCTGGTGCGATCATTCCTTACACCTTTCTCGCCACCGTGGATTTGTCGACGGTGGACCAGTATGAAGTGAGAGTCAAAGTTGGGCTGCCGGCCGATTCAGATGTATCAAATAATGAAATAACTTTTCCTCTGGGGAGTGGCGGTCGACGGCGAGTCGATCGGTTTCCCTATTACGAAGACTTTTCTGTGGTTGGCTCGAACGGCGACAGGATTCCGCCATTCGGATATATCAACGAAGTCGGAGACTCGGTCGGTCTCAACAACGATTGGTTGATGCGCAACAATGCGACACCATCGTTTTTCGCTGGGCCAAGTGCTGATCATAGTTTCGGAGTCTCAGGAGTAGGCGGGTATGCCCATGTCGAAGACAATGGCAATTTGGGGCCGATCAAGCTGCGATCACCTTGTTTTGATTTGACGCAACTGACGAATCCACAACTATCATTCTATCTCCATTCGGACACATTGAATCCACTGGGGTCGCAGAACCGATTATCCATCGATGTGATCATTCAGCCGATCAACGCCCTGATTCCAGACTTTTATGGTCCCCAAGATCAATTGGGGACTGGCTGGACCAAGCAGACGGTGGATCTAAGCGTTTTCGCCGGTTCAATCATTCAATTGGTGTTTCGAACTGAGACGATGAGCAGTTCCAATTCTTCCCATGACGTGGCGATTGACGACATCTCGATTGCGGAAATCCGGCCGACTCCAGGACAGTCTCCGCGCTTGGGCACAGCTGTCTTGCACATCAATGATCCGATAAACATCAATGGCGATCCGGTTCAGTTTGAGAAAAATGGGCCTTACTACACCTTCGTTGAACCTGAAGAGAATGTGGTCTTTCGGTTGGTCGGGGAACCGGCTATGCCTGTGATTTTGCTGGCCGGGCCGCTCAACCCAACATCGGCGACTTTTGGTGGCATCGGAAATTTTGACATTGGCGGCCCAAGGGATCTCACGACCGGCTTGCCGACTTCTCTCACCATCGTTGGCGATGGAACCGCAGTCGGGCTAATCAACTCGATCTTCGTGACCGACCCTCAAGGGGAGATTCTCCTGGGCGCCCTCGTTCCGAATCTTCCGCCCGGTGTGCTTTCCACATTTCAATGCGTTTTCCTGACCTCAGCCGGATCAGGCTTAGCGTTGTCCAACGCCGTTCAGTTAGAGATTCTCTGAACCGTATGTTGATGCGGCCGAATGTGTTTGAAGAGAAGAAGTCGTGCGCGCCTCAGGATCCATAAGCAAATCGTCGAAAAAACGGCCTTCGGGCGCGTTCTAACGCAATCGACAGACCCACTGTGAATCGGTAGAGTACCCCTCTTCTTCGATGAAAGAGCAGGTGCCTCGGATTCACTTGCCTCGTCGTTTTGAATCCAATTGCCAAGAGACGAACGAATCACCATGATCTTGACCGTCACGACATTTCTCGGCGCGACTCTCGCCGTGGCACTGGCGACTTTTCTCATTGTCAAACGCATGAAGCACTCTTCTGATGCTATTGAAGACTTCTTCATTGGTGGAAGATCTTTGTCTTGGCCCATCGTTGCCGGTTCTCTTCTGCTTACCAACCTCTCTACCGAGCAATTGGTCGGTTTGAACGGGGCGGTATTCAAAGACGGCAATCTCGTCGGTATCGCATGGGAAGCGCTGGCTGCCTTCGCCATGATTGCCACAGCACTCTTGTTCCTGCCGCGTTACTTATCCAGCGGGTTCACCACGACACCCGGTTTCCTTGCGGTTCGTTACGACGAAAGCACGAAGAAACTTGTCTCGGGATTGTTCCTTTTTGGTTACGTCACTGTCCTATTGCCAGTGGTCCTCTACACTGGTTCGCTTGCTCTCAAGACCATGTTCGATCTCGATCTTCCACTTTGGAGTATCGTGATCGGCATCGGGACTTTGGGCAGCCTCTACGCTATTTTTGGCGGACTAAGATCTGTTGCAGTTAGCGATACCATGAACGGTATTGGTTTGCTGATAGGCGGGCTTGCCATTCCAATGATGGCGCTGAGTTCCTTAGGGGATGGGTCCATCGGCGAAGGGCTCTCTATCTTAATCTCAGATCGTCCTGAATCCCTCACTCCTTTGGCAATGGAAAACAAGAGCGGCGAAGCCGCAAGTGTCCCATGGACCACGCTCTTGTCAGGCATGATGTTTATCCAGATTTTCTATTGGTCGACAAATCAAGTCATCGTTCAGCGCGCCATGGCAGCGAAGTCTCTGGCCCATGGGCAAAAGGGTGTTCTCTTTGCGGCAGCAATGAAACTCGTCGGCCCGGTGATGTTGTGCCTGCCAGGGATTATTGCCTTGCACATGACCGATTCTCTGAACATTAAGGCAGACGATGAAGTGTATCCAGCCATCGTTCGCCATGTTCTGCCGAACTGGTCGCTTGGACTATTCGGTGCCGTCTTGGTCGGCTCGATTTTGAGCTCGTTCAACAGCGCCCTAAACTCGGCGTCGACACTCTTCTGCCTCGACTTCTACGTACCCATAGTCGAGAAGGGGAGCAACACCAAGGTTGAGGCAGCTCGGTGCGTTAAGGTTGGTCAGATCTTTGCCACATGCTTAGCCGTGACCGCCATGATCGTGGCGCCGCTGCTCGCACAGATGGACTCGATCTTTGCCTATCTCCAGAAAATCAACGGCTTGTATAGCGTGCCAATTATCGCGATCTTTCTCGTTGGTGTTTTGAACAAGACGGCGCCGGCAATTGGTGCCAAGTGGGCGATGGCTGTCGGCATTCTACTCTATGGATTCTTCACCTTCTTTGGTCCTTTCGATGTCTTTTGCCAGGCAAGTGATATCGAACTGTTCGGACTCTTAGATCTCCTGAGGCCGATCGCTTCGATCCATTGGCTTCATGGCTACTTTATCAGCACGCTCATGGCAATTGCTGTCTTGTTGTACTTCGCCAAGGTCGCTCCCCGTGTCATTGATGATGTCAATTCGGCTTCTGCACCAAAGAGCGCACCAGTAAGTGTAGAGCCTTGGCAGTTCGCAAAGCCGGCCGCCGTTGCCATCGTCGTTGTGACAGTCGTGATGTACGTCGGTCTTCTTTCTCTTTCCCAATAGCAGCGGCGATTTCTTACTTTAGCGGCCTGCTTTCTGAATCTGAAATTTGGCTACGAGAACAAAGGCAAAATGAACGAGAGCAACAGACCGAACCTCAACGCAGCGCAGGTCGGCGAATTTGTCTTTGAGAACTTTCGTCTTCGCGGGGCCCTCGATCCACTTCCGGGAGAGAGGGATCAAAATTTCCGACTCACCACGGATGAAGGCGCTGAATTCGTCGTCAAGATTTCCCATCCACAAGAATCGAAACCGGTCTTAGATATGCAGGGTGCGGTCCTTAATTATCTGGCCTCAAACTCCGATGCTGATGTCTTTCCTCGCATGGAGCCCTCGATTTCAGGCGACCCCATCATCCTCGTGGCAATTGGCCAAGAAAGTTGGCTTGTTCGGCTGGTGTCTTATTTGCCTGGCCAGCCCCTTGCTAAGGTTCCTGTGCTCTCGCCGAAAACGTTATTCATGCTGGGGATCTGCATCGGCAAAATGGACAAGGTTCTCTCTGGATTCTCTGACGTGGCCATGCATCACGAGCAAGCTTGGGATACCAAGCATGCACTTCGTACGATTGATGCTTTGATTCCTGTTATCCATGACGCCCAGAGCCAAGCGCTGGTAAGAGAGCGGATCGAATCAGCGAGGTCTCGGATTGTCGCCCAACTCTTCGAATTGCCCATGCAGGTGATCCACAACGACCTTAATGACTACAACGTTCTTGTCGACGGCGACCAGAGGATTACGGGCCTGATCGACTTTGGCGATATGGTCCACAGTTATCGAATCTGTGACTTAGCTCATTCTTTGGCCTATCTCATTCTCGACCGAGAAGACTGGGGGCGCCTCGTCAAAGACGTGGTCGACGGGTTCCTGACCCAAGAGACACTGACACCTTCTGAAATCAACCTCCTGCCAGATTTCATTCAATTCAGATTGTGTCTGAGCGTTTGCATGGCAGCCTCGAGTCGGCAAGCAGACCCTGACAACGAATATCTTTCTATCAGTGAAGCACCAGCGTGGGCAGCACTTGAGAGATTCGAAGAAGGGCGCAGGGAGATTGTTGA
Source organism: Planctomycetota bacterium (assembly GCA_047639315.1). Lineage (GTDB taxonomy): Bacteria > Planctomycetota > DRQF01 > S139-23. The sequence continues at coordinate 7,691 of JBLINQ010000093.1, read as the reverse complement.
CGCCCTGGTCGAGTTGCGAGGCAACGAGCGTCGTCAGCGTTCCAAGGACGAGATGCGGTCGGTGCGCGAATCGGTCCTGAGTCCTTCTCTCAGTATTGCTTACCTTGAGCCGCTGAAGATTGTTCGTGGTGAACGTTCGTATCTGTTTGATGAAGCAGGCACTAAATATTTAGATTGTGTGAACAACGTCTGCCATGTCGGACACTGTCACCCGCATGTTGTTGCTGCAGGCAGTCGACAGATGGCGCGACTCAATACCAATACACGCTATCTGCATGACAACATCATCAACTTCGCTGAACGTCTGACCAGCATGCTTCCGGACAAGCTTCAAGTTTGTTTCTTTGTGAATTCAGGGAGCGAGGCGAATGAACTCGCACTTCGGTTGGCGCGGACCCACACGGGCGCGGAAGACATGATTGTCGTTGACCATTCCTATCACGGAAATACGCAGGCGACGATCGATGTCAGCCCCTACAAATTTGATGGTGTCGGTGGGCGTGGCGCGCCAGAATTTTCACATAAAGTTTTGCTTCCCGATGGCTATCGGGGACCGTATCTCTACGACTGCCCTGATGCTGGTCAACGATATGCTGAGTCGGTGGCTGATGTCATAGACGAGTTGCAAGCCGAGAGCCGGTCAGTCGCCGGGTTCATCTCCGAGTCAATTTTAGGCGTTGCTGGTCAGATCGAATTTCCTGCTGGATATTTGGCCGAAGTCTATTCCAAGGTGCGTGCTGCTGGGGGCGTTTGCATCGCGGATGAGGTTCAGGTTGGATTTGGCCGCGTCGGAACTCACATGTGGGCTTTCGAGACTCAAGGCGTGGTTCCTGACATCGTTACTCTTGGCAAGCCGATTGGCAATGGCCACCCTTTGGCGGCAGTTGTTACGACTGCTGAGATCGCCCAATCATTCAAGACCGGGATGGAATACTTCAATACATTCGGCGGTAATCCTGTGAGCTGCGCCATCGGCATGGCGGTTTTGGATGTAATTGAAGATGAAGGATTGCAGGAACATGCGAGGATCCTCGGTGCATACTTCAAAGAGCAGCTCCAGGTTTTGGCTAAGAGCCATGAAATTATCGGTGATGTGCGAGGTCGCGGCCTCTTTCTTGGTTTTGAGTTAGTAAGAGATCGAGAGACCAAAGAGCCCGCAGCACTCGAGGCCAAGCAGATCGTCGAAATGATGAAAGATCGTCACATCCTGGTCACGAGCGAAGGGCCATTCGATTGTGTCATCAAGATGAAACCACCCATGGTGTTCTCATACAAAAACGTTGATGAGTTCATTCGGGCGCTGGATGAGTCCATTCAAAACTTGAGTTGAAAGAAGAAGACTCGTCATGAGCGACTCGTTGTCTAAGGCAATCAAAGAGTTTGAGAACCAGTTTGGTCGTCCACCTCAATTTGTGGCGCGAGCTCCGGGACGGGTCAACCTCATCGGGGAGCACGTCGACTACAATGGCGGGTTGGTCTTACCGATGGCTATCGAACGATGCACTTATATAGCAGCAGATTTGGCGACCCATGAGGATCACTCGAGGATTTACTCCGCCAATTTGAAAGAAGTGAAACAACTCCGGTTGGATGATCAAATTCCAGGCGGGGAAGATCACTGGCTGAGTTACTTTCTTGGCGTGATGCGGCTGTTTCCGGCGTCGATCCCAAATCTTGATGTTGTCATCTATTCGGAGATTCCTATCGGGGCAGGACTGTCTTCGAGTGCAGCTCTTGAAGTGGCTCTGCTAAAGGTGTTGGAAGCAGTCTCTGGAGTTTACCTTGACCCCTTAGAAGGGGCCCTTTTGTGCCAACAAGCTGAAAACGAATTCGCCGGTGTACCCTGCGGCATGATGGACCAGGTTGCGAGCATGGTGGGGCGAAAGGATCATGCCGTTCTCATCGATTGCGCTCAGCCTACTTTTGAGTTCATCGATGGCTTCAACGACGACATCTCATTTCTCATTGTCAACAGCATGCAATCTCATTCGCTGGCGGCAGGTGCTTACGCCGAACGTCGATCCGAGTGCGAGAAGGTCGCTTCAATTCTTGGAGTCGAGTCATTGGCCTGTTCCTCCGTCGACGAGTTGAACTCTCGGCAACAGGGAATCCCACCGGGCCTTTTTAGAAGAGCACGGCATGTTCTCACTGAGATTGAGAGAGTGAATCAGTTCATTGATTTGATTTACAAACAAGATTGGGTCGGGGCCGGGATGATTCTTTACCAAAGCCACCAATCGCTTCGGGACGATTTTGAAGTCAGCGCCCCGGGGCTCGACACTCTCGTGGAAATCGCTGAAGAAATCGGAGTCGCAGAAGGCGTGTTTGGTTGTCGCATGACGGGCGGCGGCTTCGGGGGATCTGTGATCACACTGGTTGATTCGCCTTTCGCGGATTCAGTTGCCTTTCAGTTTGTTGAGGCGTATGAACAGCGAGTGGGAGTGACCCCTGACTTTCTCTTGACCGCTCCGGCGGCCGGCGCAGCAATCCTAATTCCAGACGCATGAAGGACGGGGCACAGACTTTGAGGCTCTTGTGGCCGATGAATCCTCGTGCATAAAGATCCATCACGCAGTTTGTCGAGATTCTTTTGACAACCATTCAGCGAAGCGTATGGGGTGAATGCTCCATTTTGCCTGATTCGAGGTGTCATTCGTTCCGGTTCAGGTTCTAATCCCCAAGCTTAGCTTCCATTTAGTCGAAATGAATACTTAGGGAAGGCGTGACTTTTTATGGTCTTGGCGAGCCTTCAGATTGTTTGAATGAGACAACAGGTTCACGGAATGGTAAACATCACGAGCATTGACGTTCAGGCTCAGTTCTTCGAGAATTCCCCGACGGGATTTTTTGTCGTTGATGATGCGTTTCGTTTCATTCGTGTGAATGCCTCTCTTGCGCGGATGCACGGGATTTCAATTGAGGCACATCTTGGCAAGACTATTGGCGAGATCATCCCTGAATTTGCGGAGACTCTTACGAGGCTGTTTCAACAGATTCTGACTTCCGGCGAATCAGTCTTGAATTTAGCGGTCGGTGGATCTCAGCTTGGGCAGCATGTCGGACCTCAGGAGTGGAACGCCTCCTATTTCTTGATCGACGACACGGAGGCGTCGCGGCGCTGCATCGGGGGAGTCTTTGTTGATGTCACCAACCAGGTAATGAAAGAGCAAAAACAAGAAGGGATCGAACGTCAACTGCGACAAGCGCAGAAGATGGGGGCCATTGGGACTCTCGCCGGCGGGATGGCACACGATTTCAACAACATCCTTGCATCCTTGATGGGATACACTGATCTCGCTCGGATGGTGGTGGCAAAGGAATCTGAAGCCCAAGAGTTTCTCGAGCAAATCGAATATTCAAGCCTGCGGGCGCGAGACCTTGTTCAACAACTTCTAACCTTGAGCCGAGGTGACGAGGAGTTCACAACTTCTTTCGAATTGCAGCCGGTCCTGAGCGCTACCGAGCTACTCTTGCGCTCAAGTATTCCATCGACCATTGAATTGCTCGTTGAGATCGATGAGGAATGTGGACACGTTGTTGGCGATGAGGCTCAAATTCAGCAGGTGATTCTGAATCTCTGTACCAACGCAGTCGAGGCCATCGGGTCGGGTCACGGTAGTTTGACAATCAGCTTGCAAAAGGTTGAAGTGGATGCCTTGTCCGCAGCACGAAAAGACGTCCGAGGTGCCGATGAATATGCCCATATCTGTGTGATCGACGATGGCGCTGGTATGGATGATCACATTCTTCAACGTGTGTTTCTGCCTTATTTCACAACTAAGGGGTTTAGTGACGGGGCTGGGCTTGGGCTCGCTTGCGTGCTCGGCATCGTGAATTCACACGAAGGGTCAATTGCCTGCCGGAGCAAACTTGGTGAAGGTACAACGTTCGACGTCTACCTTCCACTTGAGAAGCAGCGAAAAACAGAAGGCAGTAGTGACTCGGATCTCAGGGCGAAATTGTTCGATGGCGAACGGGAACATATCCTCGTCGTCGATGACGAAGAGATGATTCTTCGGGTCAATCAGATGATGCTCGAGAAAGTCGGATATCGTGTTTCTACGTGTGCAAGTCCTTTGGAGGCTCTGTCGCTCGTCGATGCTGCACCTTACGATTTCGACCTTCTTATCACCGATCAAACTATGCCAAAAATGACTGGATTGGAGTTGGCAAAGAAAGTTCGCGTTGCCCGACAAGATTTGCCAATCATACTTTGTACTGGGAAATGTGACCGAGCGATGAAGCAAGAAGCGATCATTGCTGGTATTCACAATTTTGCAACAAAACCCGTTTCGATGAAAGATCTGGTGCATCAAGTTCGCCGTGCTCTCGATTCACAAATCACACTTACCTACTAAGGAGACCAGATCATGTCTAAGATTATTGTTCTCGACGACGATGCCCAATTTCGCGGAATGCTCCAGCGGATCTTGGAGAAGGTCGGTTACGAAGTGCAATGCGTCGAAAGTGCCAAGTCCCTCATGTCGGAACTCCGCGTGTCTGAAGTTGATCTGATTGTCACTGACATCATCATGCCAGAGCAAGATGGGATCCAGACCATCACTGAGGTCAAGAAAGAGTTTCCGGAAGCCAAGATAATAGCCATTTCCGGTGGAGGACGGTTTGGTCCAGCCTCCTACTTAGACACAGCGCAGATGTTGGGTGCTTGCCGTAGCTTTGAGAAACCTCTCAATATGCCAGAATTTCTGGAGGCGGTCGAAACCGAGCTCACCGCCGTTAGTTAAGCTTTCGTCTCATGGCAGGCCACCTGAGATTCGGTGCCTGAACAAGACAAACCGCCCCCAAGACCGGCTCAATCACCGAAGTGCTCACGTCGACGAATCAGAACAAAGTCTGTATAATCCCTCCACATCGGTAGATTTGCCAAATTTGGAGGTCGGCGAGCAATGAGTGATTTCACACGACGGAATTTTCTGAGAACTTCAATGGCAGGTTTGGCGATTCCGTCACTTGCCAACGTCTTGCCGCATGACCAAGACGAAACTCCAAAGAATAAGAGCGCAATGGGCCTGAAAGTGGCGCCGTTGGAACGTGTGCGAGCTGCCTTTATCGGCGTTGGCGCCCGAGGCTCTGGGCATGTCGGTCACATGCTGACCCTCGACGGTGTCGAGATCAAAGCGATCTGCGACACTCACGAGCCGACGGCCAAACGCAGTCAAGCGCGGTGTGTTAAGGCGGGGCACAAGGCACCAGATATCTACACCAAAGGTGATCACGACTACCGGCGTATGTTTGAGCGCGGCGATATTGACATTGTGATCATTGCAACCCCTTGGAGTTGGCATGCACCTCAAGCTGTTGAAGCGATGGAAGCTGGGATTCATGCTTTCATAGAAGTGCCAGCTGCCCTTACGGTGAAGGAGTGTTGGCAGCTCGTCGATACTTCTGAAAGGACGCAGAAGCACTGCATGATGTTGGAAAACGTCTGCTATGGCCGCGAAGAACTGATGGTTCTTAATATGTGCCGCAAGGGATTGTTCGGTGAGTTGACTCACGGCGAAGCCGCATACATTCATGATCTTCGTTTCCAGATGAAGGAAATTGAACGTGGCACTGGATCGTGGCGAACTGGCCATCACACCAAACGTGACGGCAACATCTATCCAACGCACGGCTTAGGCCCGGTGTCGCAGTACATGAACATCAACCGAGGTGATCGTTTTGATTATCTTACGTCGATGAGTTCACCGGCTCTGGGGCGAGCAGCGTTTGCGAAATCGACCTTTCCTGCGGATCACCAAAGGAACAAAGCGACGTACCGCTGTGGTGATATGAACACCACATTGATCAAGACGAAGCTGGGGCGGTCTGTTCTCGTGCAGCACGACACGACAACTCCACGTCCATACAATCGACTTAATCTCATCCAGGGAACGAAAGGCACCTTTGGTGGTTTTCCTGGCCGTATCACCGTCGAAGGGCGTGGCAACACGCACGGTTGGCAAGATCTCAAGCCTTTCCGCGAAGAGTTCGAGCATCCACTTTGGAAGCGGATGGGAGAAGTCGCCAAGAAAGCTGGCGGACATGGCGGCATGGACTTCATCATGCTCTGGCGGCTGGTGTATTGTTTGCGTCATGGCGAAGCGATGGACCAGGATGTCTATGACTGTGCGGCATGGACAGCGGTTAGTCCTCTGTCTGAGGCCTCGGTCGCCAACCGGAGCGGCTCTGTCGACTTCCCAGATTTCACTCGCGGAAAATGGAAAGATGCGAAACCTCTTGCCATTATTTCTTAGACACACCGATACCGTGAATCAGCTTGGTGCGTGTCTATGAAAATTGCCGTGGCGCAAATGGCCCCGGTCTTCTTGAATCGCAAGAAGACCGTCGCCAAGCTCTGTGAGTGGATCGAACGGGCTGCGAAGAAGGGTTGCGAGTTGGTCGTCTTTTCAGAGACCATCTTGCCTGGGTATCCGGTGTGGCTTGACCGGACCGATGGTGCTCGCTTCAACGATGACGATCAGAAAGAGATGTTTGCACATTATTTGGATCAAGCTGTTGATCTCTTGAGCGACGATTTCCAGCCCATTCGAAAAGCTGCCAAGACCGGTCAGATCAACGTCATTCTTGGCGTCGCCGAGCGAGCGCAAGATCGTGCCGGTCACACCATCTATTGCTCCTGTGTCGTCGTTGGCAAGTCAGGCGAGATTCTCAGCAATCATCGCAAGCTCATGCCGACTTACGAAGAGCGCCTCGTTTGGGGGACTGGTGACGGGAATGGTCTGGTCGTCCACCAGATTGGTGAGTTCACTGTCGGAGCTCTCAATTGTTGGGAAAACTGGATGCCTTTGGCTCGCACAGCCCTTCACGCTCAAGGCGAGAATCTGCATGTCTCGTTGTGGCCGGGCAATCCGCGAAATACCACCGATATCACTCGTTTTATGGCTCTCGAAGGGCGCTCCTTTGTGGTCGCGGCGAACGGTATTCTGCGAGGCAAAGATATTCCTCAGTCGACACCGATGCGTGAACGATTCGTCTCATCGGATGATGAGATGCTCATGCGCGGCGGCTCTGCGATCGCCAGTCCCGACGGTCAGTTTCTGGTTGCGCCCATTGCCGACCGAGAAGAACTTCTCATTGAAGATCTTAATTTGGCTCACGTTCGTGAGGAACGACAGAACTTCGATCTTTCTGGGCATTATGCGCGACCCGACGTGCTCAAGCTCCAAGTCGACCGTCGACGGCATGGCGCGGTCGACTTTCTTGATGATGAGTTGCCCAGTTAATCCTCACCTAAGATCTCGATAGCTCGTTCAATGATGATGTCGCGTTTCTCTAACTCGTCACGGAATTTATCTACAGGAATACACAGCTCAGCGGGTGCAGCGCCAGCTCCCTCGACCTCACCCCGTCCCAACATGGCTGTGATGATCGCCGCTGGGTAACCTGTCGACCTTGCCATGGCTGAGAGGCCACGGGCGTGATCAGGGTAATCGATAATTTGTTCGACGATGCGTATGCGCTGGGCACCCCTATCGCCTTCAGCGGTCATGCGAACTAAGACGACATCGTCGACCTTCTCACCGAGGTTCTTTTCAAAGAGTGCTTCGGTCACCAGACGCGGTGACATCGCACCTGCTCGGGTCTCGATCGGCTTGGAGTCGAAGAAGCCTAAATCGTTGAGAAGTCGAACTTGCTCGTTGTGCCCCAAATAGCGAATGGTTTTATAG